>CAMJAG010000011.1 GCA_946403545.1 uncultured Caryophanales bacterium
GCCAGGACTTCCAAAAGTTCCAGCAGCAGTTAAGATGGAAGACTAAGAAATTTAAAAATTTTGGAACAAAATCAATTTTGCCCCCTCTATATATAGTAGGGGGCTTTTTTAGTGACACTGGTAATTGAAAAAATAGAAAAGAAATTTGATAAAAGAATCATCTTTAATAAGTTAGATGTTACTTTTCCTACGACGGGATTTATATCCATATTAGGTAGATCTGGATGTGGTAAATCCACTCTTTTACATTGCATAGCAAATCTAGAGAAACCTGATAGTGGAAATATCTATTTAGGAAAAGACAAGATTAATAAGTTTAAAGAGAAAAGGAAGGAGGAATATTTAAATAAAGACATCTCTTTAGTCTTCCAACATTATCAACTTATTGAAGATCAACCAATAGTGTTCAATGCCTCTTTGCCTATGCTTATTGCAGGAGAACGCAAGGAATTTGCATATAAAAGAGCCTTAGAATTGTTAAAAGAAGTAGGTTTTGACAGCGAAAAGAGCAAAAAACTAGTAAATACCTGTTCTGGTGGAGAAAAGCAAAGAGTGGCGCTTGTAAGAAGTATTATCAACAATCCAAAAATCATATTAGCGGATGAACCAACAGGCGCTTTAGATAGCACTAATTCAAGAGCGGTTATGGAAATCTTAAAGAAGTTTTCTATGAAACATTTGGTTATCATAGTTACCCATAATAGAGATTTGGCTTATGAGTTTTCAGATAGAGTTTTGCTTATGGATTCTTCTAGCATCAAGACAGTAACTCTAAAAGAAATTCCAAAAGAAGAAACCAATAATACTACAACTCACACGAAACGGAACGGGAATTGGGTTACATATTTTGTGGAGAAAAACTTAAAAAAGCGATTCAAAAGAAATTTAATTTCAATTATTTCCTTAGCGGTTTCACTAATCTTCACCTTTGTGCTTTTTGGTTTTATCAATGGTAGTGGAAAAGAAATCTCTGCTCAATCAGTTCAACAATTTGATTTAGGAGTTTCTACAATCTCTATTCAAAACAAAACTGAAATAGAAAATAGCAAACTCAAATTAGTACAAGAAACTAGATTATCTCCTTTGGAGATTTCTGAGTTTGTCAGTACCTATCCTATATTTGAATATGGATTAAATTATGACTATTTGATTTCACCTTATATTGATATTACTTTTGGTGATGAAAAAGAAGAGAACTTTTCATTTAATCCAGTTTATTCTTTTGAAGATGAATCGTGTCCTGACTTTTTAACAGTAGGAGAGCTGCCTAAAGATAACCTTGAAGAAGTGCTTATAAATGATAAAGGTTATGAATATTTAAAGAAAAAGTATAGTGGAAACCCGCTAGATTTATCTTTTACATTCGAAAGCAAGAGAGAAATCACTACATATTTAGATAGAGAAGATAAACCTTACATAGTAGATTACTTTGAATTCAAAAAGACTATGAGAATAGTGGGAGTTGTTAAAGAAACATCGTTTCTAAATACCCCTAAGTTTTATTATTCCTTTAAAGCATTAGATGAGTATATGTCTCTTTACTTAATGAATAACTTATCTAAAGAATATCAAACTGACTTCTCATATAAGATGAAATTGGACCAATGTTCTGCTAGCGATCCATTGTGTTCATATTCTTATCGAATATTTCTTAAAGATTATCGAAACTTTAAGGAATTTGAGAAGTTAGAAATAGATAAGTATCAAATTACAAATAACTCATTAAAAGTTAGAGAAGCAATTACCTCTTTTATTGATGCTGCAACTATGGGTATGGAATTATTCCTTGCTATTGCAATAATGGGTAGTGTTTTCATTCTAGGAATAACTTCGTTTTCATCATATTCACAAGACCAACATAGTAACGCAATCTTACTAGCTTTAGGTGCTAGACGAGATGATGTATTTTCCATTTATATCTTTGAAAGTTTGATATTAGGAATGATTAGTTTCTTCATTTCCCTAGCCTTTTCTATGTTCATTTCTCCATTAATTAATATGGCTTTAGCATATTGGACAGGATTTACAAATCTCGTGCAAATCCCCATCAAATCCTTTATGAATAAGAGGTTTTTCCTACCAATTATGATGTTTTCAATAACGTTATTTGTAAGTTCAGTTTCCTCTTATATACCAATGGTATGTTCTAAAAAGGCATCTTTATCTAAGGAGCTTAAAGAAGAATGATTGAACTTAAATCTGTTTCTAAAACCTATAACAAATTAAAAGCCTTATATAAGGTCAATTTGACTTTGCCTAAAACAGGAATGATTGCAATTCAAGGTCCTTCAGGATGTGGTAAGACGACATTGCTTAATTGTTTAGCGGGTTTAATTCCTTTTGAAGGGAAAGTCATTATTGATGGATATGATTATACGAATAAGAGTGATTCTCAAAACTCATTATTTAGATTAGCAAATATTGGTTTTATTTTTCAGGATTTTAGATTGTTTGAAAATGAGACTGTTTTGCAAAACATCTTATTTCCTTTAGACACTCTAAATAATTCATCTTATGGTACCAAGATGATTAAAGCGGAAGAACTATTAAAACTAGTAGACCTTAGAGGGAAAGAAAAACAATTTGTTTCTACTTTATCTGGAGGAGAAAAACAAAGAGTTTGCATAGCAAGAAGTATGATTAATGACCCAAAAATTATTCTTGCAGATGAACCTACAGGTGCACTTGATGAAAAGAATTCGGCACTAGTAATGAATATGCTTTCTAAGATATCCAATAAGTCATTAGTGATTTTCGTTACTCATGATGATGCCCTTGCTAAGAAATATGGCGATAGGATTATTCAAATGAGAGATGGAAGAATCACTCATATAATCGATCAAGAAAGCGGTAGAAAAGAATGTGTTATTCCTGTTGCTAGAACTAGAAGTCGTATGAAAAAGCCTTCTATTCCTATTTCTTTTGTGCTTAAACATTCGTTCCATGCTTTAAAGAAAAAGAGAATAAGAAGCATTATTTGTTCTATAACAACTTCAATTGGACTAATAGGTGTAGGACTTGCTTTATCTCTTTCTTCATTTATTTCTGATAATGTTAAGCAAGCTTACTCCTCTCTTATTAAAAAAGACCAAGTAATTGTCTCTTGCAAGAATGGAGAAAAGAGTAAATTTGGTGAATACAATGCATCTTTAATGGAAACTAGAGGAATTGCAGATAGAAACAAAGAGTATGTCTATGACATAGGTGTTAGTTATTCTGCGGATTTTGAAGATATATTTAAGGATACAAATGAACTAGTTTTGTATGAATCCGCTTTAAAAGCTCCTATAAGAGGAATAACTGCTAGAAGTATTAATGAATTTGAATGGTTAGATAAAACTGATGGGATATTCTATCCTGAGTTGCCTGTGCGTTTAGAAGATGATGAAATCTATATTGGAATGCCAAACTCTTCAGTATTAGATTTATGTTATTTATTAAGAATCGAAAGAAGTGCAACCTCATTAAGTAATTATCTTTTTAATAATGATTGCTATGTGGTTTTCAATTTTGAACATACTGAATGGGATTATCAAGACCAACAAATCCTAAATCTTAGAGGTTTCACATTATCTAATGATTTAAAGATTTATCATACGAATCACATGTGGAACAAATATATGTTTGAAGACAGGATGAGATTACCAGTCATTGAGGATTCAGAAGTAAAGGAAGTATTCCCTTGGACATTGAGGAGATATAACTATCTATATTGCAATAATAAAATTGATGAATTTTTAACCTTCATTAATAACGATTACAGATATAGTGATTATGTTTTAGAAATCGCTACTAAAAAGCATTTTCCTCTTCTTTATAAAGATGTTGAGGTAGAAGATAGAAGAAGAGTTTTAGTGTTTAAAAACAAATTGGATTGTATTGATTGTGGTTTGATTGATTCTTTTATCGAATATGAACCAAATCTCTGTGATCCAATAGTGGGTTCATCGAACGGATATGTTATCTATCCCGCTAATCTAATGATGGGTTTCGCGCAGAATGCATTTCTATCTTTTGATTTAGATAAGATTAACGATGCAATCGATGTTGAAACTAGTGTTAAGTTAAATGATGATCAGCACATCGAATATCCAGAAGGAATACTCCAAGGACACTTTACTAAATCCATACTTAATGGACTTTCGTTTAATGTTTTGCCAGAAAAAGTGGATATTGGAAGAAAACCAGAAAGTTTAGATGAAATTGTAATCTCATCTCCAATTCTTAAAGTCAGTGGTGGAGAAAACTTGAATTCAACTCTGTACTTTTCTTATCCATCAAGCAGTGTTCAAACTGCTACTGGAGAGATAGTAAAGAATTACAAAACTGTTCCATTAAAAGTGGTGGGAATTGTGAATTCGACGGAAGAAGCAATCTATCACAATTACATGTGGCCGATTAGCTTCTTCCAGTCAAGAATTGGGCTTTCAATGTTTGAATTAAAGTGCCAAGCAATATCGTTTTCCTTACATAATCCTAAGAAAATGGATGAAACGATTTCTAAACTTCAAAAAGGCTTTCCTGATTACAGTATAATTAACCCACTTAAAGACATTGACAGTTCAGTTGAGGAGCTCTGTGGTTATATCTCTACAATATCATTTATGTTTTCTTTGTTTGCGAGTATAACCTCTATTATGCTTTTGAGCATTTGTAGTTACTTACATGTCTATGAAACTAGGAATGAAATTGGACTAGCAAGATGCATTGGTGCTAACAAAGCACAAGCAAGTAAATTTATTTATAGTCATGCCTTAACTCTAGCAGGTATTTCACTTTTACTTTCTTGTATAGAACTTATATCTATATCTTTAGTTATTTCTTTAGAAATGAATGGTAGTTTTATGCTTAATATTTCATTTATTCCGTTTTTAGCAATGTTTGGTTTAGCTTTAGCAATTTCCTTGATTGCGTCCCTATTTATAACCCTTTCAATTAGAAAACATAATCCAATAGAAGCGACAAAATACTAAAATCGTTTGTGTTATCGTGTATGCGTGTATATAATATAAGGCGCACTGAGGAAGTAGAACGATGGGATTAAAAGCAGGAATTGTTGGATTACCAAATGTAGGAAAGTCTACATTATTCAACGCTATTACAAATTCACATGTTGAAGCAGCAAACTATCCATTTGCTACTATCAATCCAAATACAGGGGTTGTTAATGTCCCTGATGAAAGACTAGATTTTTTAACAGACCTTTTTAAACCAGAAAGAAAGATTCCTGCAACAGTGGAATTCTATGATATTGCTGGTTTAGTTAAAGGTGCATCTCATGGTGAAGGACTTGGTAACCAATTCCTTTCTCATATTAGAGAATGTGATGCAATTGTTGAAGTTGTTAGATGTTTCAATAACGCTGATATCATTCACGTAGAAGAAAGTGTTGATCCAATTAGAGATATTGAAATTATTAACTTAGAACTCGTTATGGCGGATTTAGAAACCATTAACAAGAATTATGAAAAATACGAAGTAAAATCTAGAATTGCCAAAGATAAAGAAGCTATCCTTGCTATGAGCATTATTAGGCCTTTAAAAGAAGCTCTTGAACAAGGCAAAGCTGCAAGAAGTGTGTCTTTGACACAAGAACAAGCTTTATATTGTAAAAATAACTTCCATTTATTAACCACAAAACCAATTATTTATGTGGCTAATGTTGGAGAAAGTGATTTATCTAAGTTAGATAATTGCGAAAACTACCAAAAAGTAGTGAAATACGCAAAAGAAGAAAATAACGAAGTCATTCCAGTTTCTTGTCAAATCGAAGCAGAATTATCTGCTTTAGAACCAGATGAAAGAAAACTCTACTTAGATGACTTAGGCATTAAAGAATCTGGATTAGAAAAAGTTATTAAAGCAACTTATAGACTCTTAGATTTATCTACATTCTTTACAGTTGGCGCTGATGAATGTAGAGCATGGACTTTCAAAAACAATATGTCCGCTCCTGAATGTGCAGGTGTTATTCATACTGATTTTGAAAAAGGTTTCATTAAAGCGGAAGTCTATAGTTATGACGCTATCCATGAATTAGGTAGCGAAGCTGCTGTTAAAGAAGCAGGAAAACTTAGAACTGAAGGTAAAGGATATTATCCAAAAGATGGAGATATCATGTTCTTCAGATTCAATGTTACAAAGTAAGTGAGGAAATTATGAGAATAGGTTTTGCAAGTGATATTCATCAACTAGTAGAAAATAGAAAACTTATCCTTGCTGGTGTAGTTGTTCCTTCACCTGTTGGAGAGAAAGCTCACTCAGATGGAGATGTTGTTTATCATGCTTTAGCAGAGTCTATTTTAGGTGCGCTTGCTCTTGGAGATCTTGGTAAGTTCTTCCCTGATAACGATGATAAGTATTTAGATATGGATTCAAGTCTTATTGTTAAAGAAGTCGTTAAGATGATGGATGAATTAGGTTACAAGATTAACAACATTGATATTTCAATTACTCTTGAGAAACCAAAACTCAGAGAAAGAATTGATGAAATGCGACGTAACATCGCTAATTTACTAAACACAGACATTAAAAATGTCTCTGTGAAAGCGGGCACTCATGAAAAGATTGGCCCATTAGGTAGAGGAGAAGCTGTTAAAGCCGAATCTATCGTTATGTTAATTGAGAAATAGGAGATTAGAGATGGATATAGTAGATGTATTAAAACTTAAACTTCAAAATGCTTTTGCTAAGTTAGATAAGCAAGTTGAATTAAATGACTTAATTATCGAACGTAGCAAAGATTTAACTCACGGTGACTACGCTACAAATGCTGCAATGAAACTTTGCCGTTTATTTGGAAGCGCTCCAAGAAATGTCGCTGAATTAATTATTCAAAACATTGATATGGAAGGTATCGATAAAATCGAAATTGCTGGACCTGGTTTCATCAATTTCTTCATGAAAAATGATTCATTAACTCCTATCGTCTCCAAAATTATTTCCGAAGGAGATAATTATGGTAGAGGAGAAAAGAAAAACTTCAAAATCAATGTTGAATTCGTTTCTGCTAATCCAACTGGATTACTCCATGTTGGTACAGCAAGAGGCGCTGCATATGGAGATTCTTTATCAAGAATTCTCGAATTTGCAGGATATGATGTAACTAGAGAATATTACATTAATGATGCTGGTGTTCAAATCAAACACTTAGGTGAATCAGCAGAAGCAAGATATAAAGAATTATTAGGTCTTCCATTCACTCTCCCAGAAGATGGATATCATGGTGAAGATGTTATTAATATCGCTAAAAAGATTAGAGAAGAATATGGTGATAATCTTTTAGATAGACCTGACCATTTAGAATTCTTTATGGAAACCACAATGAAATATGAATTAGATCAAATCAAAGTGGACCTTGCTACATTTAGAGTCAAACACGATATTTACTCTTCAGAAAAAGTAATTCGTGGAAATGACGCAATCCAAAAAGAATTGGAATTCTTAAAACCACATACATATGTTGCTGATGGAGCTACATATTTGAAAACATCAGATTACTTAGATGATAAAGATAGAGTCATCGTTAAAACAGATGGCGATTATACATACTTTATGCCTGACATTGTTTATCACGTAAACAAAATGTCTAGAGGCTTTGATCAACTTATCGATGTACTTGGAGCAGACCATCATGGTTATATTAACCGTATGAAATCTGCTTTAATGATGCATGGATATAAACCAGAAGTTTTAGAGATTGAATTAATTCAAATGGTCAGATTTATTAAAGATGGCCAAGAATTTAAAGCTTCTAAAAGAAAAGGGGATGCTATTACCCTTAAAGATATCTGCGAAGAAGTTGGTGTCGATGCAATGAGATATTTCTTTGCAATGAGAGCAACTTCAGGTCACCTTGACTTTGACATGAATTTAGCAAAAGAACAAAGTTCTAATAACCCAGTGTATTACGCTCAATACGCTCATGCTAGATTATGCTCAATTCTTGAACAAGGAAAAGATATTCCACTTGACTTAAGTGGAGCTAAATTAGGTGCTAAATCTGAAATGGAATTATTAAAACACCTTTCAAATTTCCCTAACTTAGTTAGTGACTCTGCAAAAGAAAGAGCGCCATACAAGATCACAAACTATATCCACGAATTAGCGGAAAAAGTTCATGCTTTCTATGGTGAATGTCGTGTTATCGATGCTAGGGATTTCGCGACTACAGGCTCACGTCTTGCGCTCGTAAAAGCGTGCAAGCAGGTAATAAAAACTGCGCTCTCACTCATCGGTGTAAGCGCACCTGAACACATGTAAGAAATTGGCAAGGAGGAAATTATATGCCTAAATCATTATTAGATCATGCTTATGATTACTTGTGTAGCAAACCACAATCAGTCAGCTTTGCTGAAATGTGGGACTACATCAAAAATGCAGCAGGTTTAACAGAAGAACAAGCTGCTGACAAAGTATCACATCTCTATACTAACTTAATGTTAGATGGTAGATTCGTTACTTTAGGTGAAAACCAATGGGATTTAAGAGTCCGTCATACATTTGATAAAGTTCATATTGATATGAAGGATGTTTATAGCGATGTCGAAACAGTTGACGACGACCTCGAAGATGAAGAAGACGAAAAAGAATACAATAGCGCCTTTGAAGAAGAAAAACCAGTATCTGAAGATGGAGACGAAGAAGTTTCTGAAGAAGACACTGATGGAGAACCTGGAGAGGACGAAATCCTTTAATGTTTAAGGAAATCGTCTCGTTAATTGAACGATACGATAGCGTGTGTATTTTTGGTCATATTCATCCAGATGGAGACTGCTATGGTAGTCAAATTGGATTAAGAGAACTATTAAAAACACGTTATCCAGAGAAGAAGGTATACGCAGTTGGAAGTGGATTACCTGACTTCTTTTCACTCATAGGTAAGATGGATATCGTGAGTGATGAAACTATTAAAAATTCTTTAGCAATTATTGTTGATGCTAATGACTTACCTCGTATCGAAGATAAAAGAGTAAGTACAGCAAAAGCATTTGCTAAGATAGACCATCACGTGGACACTAAAACTTTTGTGGAAGGTCCACAAGTAGTTGTAGAAGATGCTAATTCAGTCAGTGAAATCATTGTAGAATTTGCATTTATCGAAAACATCGAAATTAGTAAAAAAGCAGCGAATGCTTTATACCTTGGTATATTAACTGACACAAATAGATTCCAATATTGTAATAAATTTGATTACATATTCGATGTCTGTAAGCAATTAATATCTAAAGGTGTTGAACCATCTAAGTTATATGAAATCCTCAACATGAGAGAAGAAAGCTTCTTAAAGTTTGCAGGATATGTTTATTCAAACTACAAGAAAACTGAAGGTGGAACATTATATTTTGTCTTTGACAAAGAAGCTATTAAATTCTTTGAACCTTATGATGCTTTAGATGTCGCTAACAAAGTTAACTTAATTGGTAACATTAAAGGCTATAAGATCTGGGTTGGCTTCGTTGAGAGAGAAGATGGAAGATTATCCGCTGAGTTTAGAAGCAATGAACTTGATGTTCAAAGCATAGCAGTTAAATATGGTGGTGGTGGACATGTCCACGCTGCTGGTATGACAGTTGGTAAATTCGATTATGATTTTATCAATCAAGTATTAAAAGAATGCGATGAACTAATCGCAAAAGGAAACTAAAAACTATGTGGGAAAAAGAACTTAAATCCGCTATTGAAGCAGCACAATTAGTAATTCCAAAGATTCTTGAAATTTATCACACAGACTTTGGTGTTGAGATTAAAGGAGATAATTCTCCAGTCACAATTGCAGATAAGACTGCAGACAAGATGATTAGAGAATATTTACACAATCTTTATCCTACACACGCTTTCTTAACTGAAGAAAGTGAAGATGACTTATCTAGACTTGAAAATGACTATGTCTGGATTGTTGATCCAATCGATGGTACTAAGGATTTTATTGCTAGGGATAATGAATTCTCAACTATCATCGCTCTTTCCTATAAACATGAGATTGTTGTAGGTGTTATTTCCGCTCCTGCATTAGGAGAAATCTTCTATGCAAGTAAAGGTAATGGTGCTTATAAACTTGTTGATGGGAAAGTAGAAAAAATTCATGTTAGTGATAAGACAGAAGATTTGACATATTTAGCGAGTGTTTTCCATGAAAAAGAAAAGGAAATTGCTGCAGTTGCTAGACATCCACGTATTGCTAGAAAGCTAAAAGTTGGCTCCGCTATTAAAGGTTGCCGCATTGCTGAAGGCAAAGCAGAACTGTTCTATAGACTAGAAAATGGTTCAAAAGAATGGGATGTTGCTGGTATGCAAATTATCGTTGAAGAAGCAGGTGGCATTTTCGTTGAACCAGATTTATCTAGAATTGTTTATAACAGAAAAGATGTCTATCAAAGAAAAGGCTATATTGCTGCTAACAAGAAAGAAAATATTATCATCTAATTCGATAGTTTAAACAAATAAAAATGAGGGCCGTTTGGTCCTCTTTTATTTAACCTGCAAAATCATATAATTCAATAATCGCAAGATTGTCGAATTTTGCAGCGTATACTTCGTGGCTGAGGCGACTGGGATCGAACCAGTGAGTGGCGAATTCAGAGTCCGCTGCCTTACCGCTTGGCTACGCCTCAATCTTAAAAAGATTAAAGGCTCTGGCCTTCGTAAAGTCTAACTTCAGTTACGCCAGGAACTTCTTCTTGGAGAATAACTTCAACGAGTTCTTTAATGTCAGCGTTAGCGTATGCGCAATCTTGGCATGCACCTTGCATTTTTACGTATACGACGCCATCTTTGAAACTTACGAATTCAACGTCTCCTCCATCCCTTTGAAGGAAGTGGCGGATTTTATCTAATGTTTGTGTAATTAACTTTTCTACTTGTTCCATATTTTTTGCCTAAATGATATTAGCACAATATTTTATAAATGTTTATAGTTTTGCATTAAAATATGCAATAAATAATAAATCTATTGTAAGTTCGAGAAAATACAAAAACATTCAAAAAAGAAAAAAATAAGACTAAAAAAGGAATTTTTCATTAGACTATGTAAAAAAATGGAGTATGATTGATAGTGTTAATAAATCATACATTCATATCGGAGGCTATTTTATGAAATGGTTTAATTCTCAACCACGTTTGATCCAAATTATTTTACTTTTAATCCCAGTAGTCAACTGGATCGTCGAACTCATCGTTAGATGGTCAACATTCGTCGCAGTTAAGAAACACAAAGTATTACACCTTGTTGTTGCTATCTTAGTTACAGCATTTGGTTTAATCTTTGGTTGGGTTGACTTAATCTGGTGCTTATTATTCAAACATTTATTATTTGCTTAATATAATTAAGATAACAAAAAAACATGAGCTCGATTGCTCATGTTTTTGTTTGCTTGTTTAGACTATTTAACTGCGTCTGCTAAAGCGTTAGCTGCTTTGAACTTAACGACTTTCTTTGCTGGAACGTTAATTGTTTCGCCTGTTTTAGGATTTTTGCAAACTTTTGCAGCTTTGCCAACGACTTTGAATGTACCGACGCCATCAACACGGATACCACCGTTAACGATTTCATCAACTAATACATCAATTGTTGCATCATAAACTTTTGCAGCAGCGTCAGCAGGAACACCTGCTTTTTTAGCAATAGCAGCTAATAATTCTTTTTTTGTCATACTTATATGTCCTTTCAAGTGTGTATCCTTATTCTAATTAAAAAATGTCTACTAGTTCAATAAATTTTTGCTTTTTTAAGTGGGATTTAAAACAAATTTATATCTTTTATTTATTTAATAAATTAAAATACTTAATGAATATGAACGATTTACAAAAATGTCAGTTAAATATTTTGAAAGACTTTATCAAAGTTTGTGAAAAGAATAATCTTAGATACTATCTTGTTTCTGGTAGTTGTTTAGGTGCGGTCAGACATAAAGGTTTCATCCCTTGGGATGATGATATTGATGTCGGTATGCCTAGAGAGGACTATAACAAACTAGTTACTCTTCAATCTGATTTTCAAGAGAGATATTTCATTCAAACTTATAAAACCGATAAAAAGTATTTATATAATTTCGCTAAAATCAGAGATTGTGAAACAACATATATTGAAAATAACTTTATGACCACTCAAATCAACCATGGTGTTTGGTTAGATGTTTTCCCACTAGATGGATTCTCTTATGAATACGAAGATAGTGAGAAATTTGAAAAAGTAGTTAGAAGAACTTGGAGAAGAACAATTCTTGGTTATCCTTGGAATCTTAGAAGAAAGTTTTCTAAAAGAACATTTTTCAAAGATCTTGGTTTGAATATTGTTGCTTTATTAACTTTCTGGACAAATGTCGGTCAATATAGAAACAAAAGTGTAGAAAAAATGCTCACCAAAATTCCATACGATAAAGCTAAAACAGTAGGAAATCATTATGGAATTTACTATAAAAAAGAAGCTATGCCTATCGAATGGTTTGGAGAAGGCGCAAAAGCAACTTTTGAAGGAGTGGAAGTTATTATTCCTAAGGAATATGACAAATATTTAACTAAGTTATATAAGGATTATATGACTCCACCTCCACCAGAAAAAAGAATTGGTCACCATTTTGATAAAGGTTTAACTTTAACTCAAGGATACAAAGACTATATAAAAGAGCATAGAATGTAATTATGAATTACGCAGTTATTTTAGCAGGCGGTAAAGGCCTAAGGATTGGTGGTAAAACACCAAAACAATTTATTGATTTAAACGGAGAGCCTATGATAGTGCGTACTCTCAGAGCTTTTAATGATGTCGAAGAAATCGATGGTATTTGTGTTGTCTGTTTGATTGATTATCTAAATCTTTTAAACGATTTGGTTAAGAAATATTCACTAAACAAAGTTAAATATGTTTGCTTTGGTGGAGATTCAAGACAAGAATCAGTTAGAAATTCTCTTATTACTTTAAAGAATAATGGAGTGAAAGATGATGATATTGTCCTAATCCATGACTGCGCTAGACCATTTGTTTCAAGTCAAATTATCTTAGATAACATTAAAGAATGTAAAAAGAGTGGTGCAGTAGTGACTGCTATTAGATCCACTGATAGTTTATTAATATCTAAAAAAGGCGGAGAAGTCGATTCCTACTTAGATAGAAGTACGGTTTATAATTGTCAAACTCCACAAACATTTAAATTCTCAATAATTTATGAAGCGCATAAAGATGCTACAGATAACAAGATTTTTGATTCAACTGATGATGCTTCATTAGTTATTAGAATGAATAAGAAAGTCTCAATTGTGTTAGGAGATTCTTCTAATAAAAAAATTACATATAAAGAAGATTTAAAGTAAAAATTGTGATATAGTAATTAAGTTGACGAATAAAGGAAATAATAATTATGTTTAAGAACAAACTAGCTAACTATGAAACTTACTCAAAAAGCTTAGGTGGTAACTATGATTTAGATAGTTCCTACACATGCTACGAAGTATTTATTGAATTATCACGTGATAAAGAAGGAAACGTTGTTAAGAATAGAGATGGTTCTGATAGATATCACGCAATCGATGATAATTTAATTTCTAAATTAGATGCTGATAAGAAAGTTAAAGTTATCAGAGAAGGTTTCTACAAAGATGTATTCGAAGTTAATGGAGACCTCGTTGAGAAAGTTGAAAGAGAAGGCGCTAATAGAGCATATTACGTAGTAAATCCTGAAAAAGTTACTACTTTAGCAGCAGGAACAAGCGTCATCGCTAAGAACGGAACATATAGAGTTCCAAGCGAAGTTGGATTTGTCTTAGTAGATGATAGAGAAATTGAAAAACCACGTATTGTAAGAGTTGGTAAATTCAAAACTGAAGATCATAAAGCAGAAGCAGAACAACTCGTTCGTGGAAGAAAGAAACCACAAGAAGAACAAGAATAATTATCAAAAACCACCCAATTGTTGATAGAATAATAACGAAGGGGTGGTTTTTATTATGAATCCTTGGCATGACATTAGCTCTAACAGAGTTACACCAGATTCCTTTTGGGCACTTATTGAAATCTCTAAAGGAAGTAAAAATAAATACGAATTAGATAAAGAAACAGGAAGACTTAAACTTGACAGAGTTTTATTTACTTCTACTCACTATCCACAAAACTATGGATTTATTCCTTTAACATACGCAGATGACTTTGATCCACTTGATGTTTTAGTCCTTTGTAGTGAACCAATTTTACCTATGTCATTCGTAGAATGTATTCCTATTGGAGTGCTTAACATGATTGATAATGGTCTTAATGATGAAAAGATTATCGCTGTACCTAAAAGTGATCCTTTCTATTCACCTTTAAGAGATATTGAAGATCTTCCAAAACACGTTATGGATGAAATCAAACACTTCTTTGAAGTTTATAAAACTCTAGAAGACAAAAAGACATCTGTTGATGTTTTCCAAGGTGCATCTAAAGCAAAAGAAATCATCAAAAGAAGTATTGATGAATACAAGAAAGTTATTATTCCTCAATTAATGGAGAAAAGAAAAATAAGATAATTTATCTTTATTTTTAGAATAAAAGTGCTATGATTTATAGCCGTTATGGAAATATTAACTATTGTAGTAGCGGTATTAACATCATTAAGCATTGTAATCACATGTATTCTAAAACCTAGCATTAGGATTAAGAAAGTTACAATAAATTTATATTGGGTTATCGCTTTAATCGGAGCGTTAACTCTTTTATTTACCGCTGCAATATCATTCAAAGAAGTATTTAATGGATTGATTAGTAATTCTTCTATAAATCCTATCAAGATTTTGATTCTATTTTTATCTATGACAATGATATCCATTTTCTTAGATGAATTAGGGTTTTTCGCTACATTAGCTAATGCAGTTTTAAAACACACAAAAGACTCACAATTTAAGATTTTTATAGCGTTTTATTTCTTAGTAGCGATACTTACAATGTTTACAAGTAACGACATAATTATTTTAACCTTCACACCTTTTATAATTATGTTTTGCAAAAACGCTAAGATTTCACCAGTTCCTTATTTAGTTAGTGAATTCTGCGCTGCTAATACTTGGAGCATGATGTTTATCATTGGAAATCCTACTAATATTTACTTAGCAGAATCCTTTGGAGTAGATTTTATTTCTTACTTCTTAAAGATGGCAATTCCTACATTATTGGCGGGAATAGTGGAGTTTTCACTGCTAATTCTTATTTTTTACCGTAAACTTAAAACTCCTATCCAACACGAATTGGAAGATCTGCCTCGATTAAATACATTCTTAACTGCATATGGTTTAACAATCTTAATTGCATGCACAATTATGTTAGTTATTTCTAGTTATGTAAGTATTCCGATGTATTTAATCGCTCTGATTTCTTTATTAACTTTATCGGTGGGAGTGCTAACCTACGCAATTGTAAAGAAATCTAAACCTCAAGAGTTATTAAATACATATAAGAGAGCACCTTATGAACTCATTCCATTTGTTATTTCAATGTTTGTTATTGTATTAGCGCTTTCTAAATACAATGTCACAAAAGAAATGGCGGAATTCTTAGGTAGTAAATATGTAAGTTTAAGCTATGGATTCTCATCATTATTCATGGCTAATTTACTTAATAATATTCCAATGTCAGTTTTATATTCTTCAATTGAAACTAACTTAAATCCAAACTCTTTAACTGGTGCTTTATATGCTTCTATTATTGGTAGCAATATTGGAGCGTTTATTACTCCAGTTGGTGCTTTAGCAGGAATCATGTGGATGGGTATTTTAAAAAGACATGAAGTTAAATATACATTCCTTGATTTTATAAAATATGGAGTGCTCATCGGAGTTCCTGTTAGTAGTGTTGCTATCATATCGTTAATAATTTTTAATTAAAAGTTTATTAATAAACTTTTCTATGATATACTAATTCATATATAAGGTGGATAAGTATATGGCAACAAAAAAATCTTCATCTAAAAAGTCTTCTAGTAAGACACCTAGTGTTTCTAAAGTAGTTAAGAAAACCGTTAAGAAAGCTAGTAAAACTACTGGTGGAATTATCGCTATTACAATTGGTGTATTTGTTTTAATTGCAATCGTAATAGTGTATTTCCTTGTTCCTTTCTCATTCTTAGATGGCAAAACATTTAATGAATACATGAACAAGAAAGAAGACCACACATCCCATCACCATGCAGATCCAATTAGCTTTAATGGAGATGTCTATGATGACTTTAAGATTAATTTCTTAGAATTAGGCAACTGGTATACAGGAGATTCGATTTTCATCAAAGCAGGAGATAATGACATCTTAATTGACGCTGGTAGTAGATATAACTCCGCTCAAGCAATTGAAGACTTTATCGATGCTAATTGCACAGATAATAAACTTGAATATGTTATCGCAACTCACGCTCATGAAGACCATATCGCAGGTTTCAGTGGTGGAAGTAGTAAAAATGGTATTTTCTATAAATACGACATCGGCACAATTATTGAATTTGCTAAGACAGATTCTACTGCAGCGGTATACACTAACTACGTTGAAGCTAGAAATTATGCAGTTAGTAAAGGCGCAAAATGCTATACAGCTTTACAAGCTTATAACGATACAACACTTAGAGAAATCACTCTTGGTACGGATATGAAGATGACAACTTTATATCAAAAGTATTACGAAACTAAAGCTAGTGGAGAAAACGATTACTCAGTCTGTACATTATTCTCTTATAAAGAACATCACTTCTTATTTACTGGTGACTTAGAAAGCGCTGGAGAAAAATCTTTAGTAGAAAAGAATAATCTTCCAAAAGTTGATTTATATAAAGCTGGTCACCATGGTAGTAAGACTTCCTCAAGCAAAGCTTTAATGCAAGTTATCCAACCAGATGTAGTTTGTTGTTGCTGTTGTTGTGGTAGTGATGAATACACAAAAGAAAATAAAAACCAATTCCCTACACAAGACTTCATCAATAGAGTTGCTCCATATACAGAAAATATATTTGTCACAACAATCTCAACTGATAACGCAAATAAAAAGTACGCATCAATGAATGGCACAATTTGTGTCTCATGTGATGGCACTAAAATCTCAGTTGTCTGTTCAAATAACAATACTATCCTTAAAGATACGGAGTGGTTCAAAGCTAATCGAACCTGGCCGACAACAGCGTAATTAAAAAGGACATTCGCCTTGGGTTAACGAATGTCCTTTTCTTTATCGAAGATTCAGTTATTGAATTTCGATTTGATGGCTCTTTTTAACCGCTTCTTCATTAACTTTTTGGATGTTAAGAGTTAATAAGCCATTCTCGAGTTTACCAGAGATGTCTTTCATTTCGACATCTTGACCTACGTAGTAACGTCTAGAATAAGTACCACAGCTTCTTTCATTTAAGATGTAGTCTTCTTCTTTTTCTTGCTTGTCGGTATTGACGTTGACTTCAATGTTTAGATAACCGTTTTCTAAAGAAACATTAAGGTCTTCCTTCTTAACATCTGGAAGATTGACCTTCATTTCATAGTGGTCTTTTTTGTCTAAAATATCAGTACTCATCAAATAACGATGATTTGTTCTTTTTTCAGGTTGGAAGAATAAATCAAAGAAAGGGTCATAACTTGTAACATAATTTCTCATAATATATACCTCCTAATTATGTCTTTGCTCGTTAGCACTCTCACTCATTGACTGCTAACACCTATTATTGTACACGAAATTAGCAGTCTGTCAAGTAGAGTGCTAAAAATTTATTTACAAAGTAAATAGAAAATTTCTTATAAAATAATTTTAAAAATATTATCAAAAATATAACAAAAAAAGGAAGGGTGGGATCCTTCGCTTTCTTCGGAAAATGAATAAAATAATTACTCATAAGATTCCAGTTTGTGTGCGTCAAACCGAAATTTTCAAGACTAATATTACGTTTATTTAAAAATTACATACATGATTTTCGTATGACTTTACATATATTATCTTTTGAAATTTATACGCATACACTCTTCTTCTTTTATTTTCTAATAAATATTTTAGTTAATAAATATTAAAAATAAGGTAAAATAAAACCGAAAAAGAGGATAGATAACTATGAAAAACAAAAAACTATTAGTTTTAGGTTCTATGTTTTTTGCTCTTTGCCTTACAGCTTGTGGCGAAAATAAGAGTGTAGAACCTGAACCTGAACCAGATAACACAGTGGATGTATTTGTTCTAACTGGTCAATCCAACATGGAAGGATCAACATATTTT
The DNA here is from genome assembly GCA_946403545.1 of uncultured Caryophanales bacterium. Taxonomy (GTDB): domain Bacteria; phylum Bacillota_I; class Bacilli_A; order RFN20; family CAG-826; genus CAMJAG01. Next base: position 18,203 of record CAMJAG010000011.1, read on the forward strand.
GACCACAATAATAGATGGTTAGAAAAAGCATGCGAAAGATTAGAAATCGATTCCACTCCAATGTTTAATGGATT
>CAMJAG010000012.1 GCA_946403545.1 uncultured Caryophanales bacterium
GCGTTATACAAGAATTTGTATTGATAGTTAACATCTTCGCTAAGCTTTGGTAACCAAACTATTTCTTCAGAGTAGATTGTTTCCCCATCAACAACAGCAGAGACTTTGATATCACTACCACCAACATCTAATCCAATTCTTCTACCATTTAAATGGCCACCAACAGGAATTGAACAAGATACTTCAGCAGGCATATCTTTTTCTTCTTTGTAAATAACTTCCATGTTTCTTTCAAAAACAGTGGACATAAAGTCATAATCGAAGCTTCTTAAGCCACCTGGTCTATAGTAATCTTTAATATCTTCGTAAACTTTCTTACTGCCTGAAATATAAATTCTAAAACCACCGACAACCCAAAGAATTGATTTAATTGTTCTTTCAGTGATGAAAACGTTTCTTTCATCGTCTATTCCGTCTGGGAAAATATCGAATTCTTTTCTATAAATGAATCCATCATTTCTTTCAACAGCCACAATTAAATGTTGTTTGTTTTCACAAGCAGCAACATCTTTAACGAATTGTCTAAATTCAACAATTGCAGGTTTGAATTCTGGTTCTAAAATTGGTTTGAACATATTAAATAACTTTCTTTCCTAATTGGAACACATTCTTGACGAATAAGTCTTTATCCAAGAGAACTAAATCTGCTCTTAAGCCTTCTTTAATTTCTCCTCTATCGTTTAAATGTAGGGATTTTGCAGCGTTTCTTGATGAAATCTTAGCTAATTCCACTAAAGATGCGCCTGTCCAATCTCTCATATTTCTTACACCTTGATCCATTGTTAATAACGAACCAGCAAGAGGTCCTGTTTTTAAATAAGCAGCGCCATTTTGTCTAATACATGGTAATTCGAACAATTCGAATTCATTAATATCTGAATGTTTAATTTTTAACGCATCAGTAATAATTACAAATCTATCAGCACCGACGATTTTATAGAATGTCTTAACAGTGTTTGGACATACATGAATTCCGTCACAAATCATTTCTGTGAATAATTCATCAAAACACATTGCAGCAGTAACAACACCCGGTTTTCTATGGTGATGTCCGCTCATAGCGTTATGTGTATGTGTAGTATTAGTTAAACCATACTTAATGCCTTTTTCAATATCATCAAAAGTAGCATCAGTATGACCAGCAGAAACTGTTACACCATTTTCAGATGCGAATTTAATAAATTCCATCGCACCATTCTTTTCTGGAGCCATAGTTATATATCTAATATTGCTTCCACTTTCTTTGATACATTCTTTAAGTTCTTCTATAGAAGGATCTCTAATATATGCTTCGTTTTGAGCACCTTTATGGTTGGCGTTGATATATGGACCTTCAAAGTGAATCCCACCTAAGTTAGGTGTTGTTTTTCTAGCTTCTTTAACAGTTCTTGCTACGTTAAGCATGGATTCAAGTCCACTAGTTAATGTAGTTGCTAAGAATGTAGTAACGCCTTCTTCATACATGCTTCTTGAAATGATTTGATAATCTTCTATATCAGCGTCCATGAAGTCAATTCCGCATGAACCATGAACATGAACATCAATAAAACCAGGCATTAAAACTTTGCCTTCAGCATCAAAAACTTCATCATTTCCGGCATATTTGCCTTCTTTGATTTCTTTGATTAAACCATTTTCAATTACAACAAAACCATTATCGATAACTCTATCGACTAAAACGATTTTTGCATTAATAATTACCATTTATTTTAAATACCTTTCTGTAATTTCCTTGAGTTTTGGAGTATTTTCAAGGACGTTTTGTGCTAACGCAAATTGACCTTTAGCTCTGACTAAATTTTCATCAGGGAAATGAATAGCGAAGTATTTATCTCCTCTAATATAGTCTTCAAGGAATCTGACACCTAATTCTAACGCAATAGTGGCGATAGAAGCAGGAATAAGCTCTATTTCTTTCTTCGTTAAAGAATCTTTCATTTCTTTTAAGTATGCAGAGATATATAAATCGTACTTTTTGAAATCAACTTTTAACAAAGATGTATCTCTACTAGATTCATTATCACCAGTGAAGATACTTCTCAAAGCATCGCCAACGTCAAATAAGCATGATCCGGGCATGATTGTGTCTAAGTCAATAACACATCTGACTTCATTAGTGTCTTCATCAAACAAAACGTTGTTAATTTTTGGATCGTTATGGACAATTCTTTCTGGAATTTCAGCATTTTCTAATGCGTCCATGATTGTGTCCGCAACTTCTCTATGTTCAAAAACGAAAGAGATTAAATCTTTACATTCGTAAACTCTTCTAAGAGGATCTTCTTTAATAGCATCTAATAAGTTATTAATTCTCTTAGGAGTGTTATGGAAATCTTTAATAGTTTCAGCAATTAAGCAACTATCTAAAGATGATAATTCGTTATGCAATTGACCGAAAGCTTGTGCAACTTTACTAATGAGCTCTGGTTTATCTAATTTTTCATAAGAAATTGTTTTTTCTAAGTATTTGTAAACACGGTAATACAAATCACCATCTTTGAAGAATAATTTATTATTCTTAGTTTTAACAATTTCTAACGTTTCATGTTTAGAATATTTTAAGTGGTTAGAAACAATTAAAATGTTTCTCATTAAGTCATCGATATCGTGGAAAACGTATCCATTAACGCATTGGAAAAGATAGTGTTCATGCGTTGAAGTACTAACTTTGTAAGTCTTGTTAATATGTCCGTTTCCAAATGGGACGACTTTAGTAATTTCTCCTTCAATGGAGAATTTGCTTAATAGTTCATTAGTTTCCATATTGATAGCCTTTCGGTTGTCTCTAATCAGTTAACAAATAGATTATACCAAATATTGGTATTTCTTAAAACTGTCTTATAACAAATCGTAAATTTCTTCTTTAAATTACATTAAAGAACTCGTAATATACTCCCGTATGAAAAATCTCATTATTCTTACTGGAGCGCCAGGAAGTGGAAAGTCAACATGGGCAAAAAACTATCAAAAAGCCCATCAAAACTGCCATATTATCTCTAGCGACGCTATTAGAATTGAGGTTACTGGAAGATTCAATGACCACACAAGACAACCTGAAGTTTGGAAATTATTTGAATCTCGAATTCATGAATACGCAAATAAAGGCGACGATGTAACGGTTATCCTTGATGCTCTTTGTGATTTGAATTCTTTAAGAATCAAATATGTCAAAGAAAATCCAGAATACGATAAATACACTCTAGTAGTGTTCCCTAGATCATTTGAATACGTTCAAAAGTTTAATAAAATGAGACCTCAAGAAGTTTGGGTCCCAGATGATATTCTTAGACAACTCTACGATAAATATGAGCATCCAAGTGCTGAAGCACTAAGCTATTTCCAAGAAGTATTGATAATAAAAGAAGAAGACTAGTACCAACCAGTCTTCTTTTTAACAATCTTATATCCGATTCTCACTGCGATATCCTTAAGTCCAGGAATAACTAAGTGAGACAATATAAATCTAGTTCTGAAATTTGCCTTATTATATAAAGCCTTGTTAACAGATTTAATCTTCTTATTGAGTTGTCTGTATTCTTTCTTACTACCTTTTTTCTTACCGATAACTGAGTAGAAAAGTGTAAGAGCCTCAATAACGACAATTGAGAAGTACATATATCTTTTATGTGCTTTGGATAATTTCTTTAAATCATCATAAGAATAGATTGTCATGACTTTTTCATAAACACGTAATGCGTGTTGATAGTTTTTAGCCATGTTTTCATATGAGATAGATTGATCTGCGTGGCCTACATAATATTGATATAAACCAACAGGTAAATAATACATAGTCTTTACATAGTAAAGAGGTTGATAAACATATAGGTTGTCAACATAGAATGTATGTTCTGGTAAATGCAATTTAGATCTACGTAAGATTTCTGTCTTATATGTAAACATATGCATCATAAAGAAATCTTTATTGTTAGGAGATTTTAAATCTTCCCAAGTCATAAATCTATTTGTTGGATATGTTGTAGTGCAGTCATGAACGTGAGTTTTACCAGTATCTAATCTGTTGTAGACAAAGTCTGTTAGATATAAATCAGGTGATTTTCCTTCTTTGAGGTGTTTTTTAATCAAATCTAAAAATTCAAGGTATGCATCTTTTGCAAACCAGTCATCTGCGTCACAGCATTTAAAATATAAACCTGTAGCAATTTCTAAAGCGGCATTGATACCAGATCCATGACCGCCATTTTCTTTATCAACAACCTTAACAATGTTAGGGAATTCTTTTTCGTATTTTCTAGCTATTTCTAAAGTGCTATCCTTACTGCCATCGTTAACAATGATTACTTCAACATCTTCTCCGCCTACTACCAATGATGGAATAGAACGATCAAGATATTTCTCAGCGTTATACGAAGGAACAACGATACTTAAGATTTTCATTTTTGATTTTTCTGAGCTTTCTTACGAAGCTTTTCCTCCTTCTTTATGCGGCGACCCTCTTTAAAGAATTTGTGGAATCCCTTAATAGTGTGCCCATTGAATGCTGTAATGAGTCCGTCTAGTTGTTCCCAGTGAATTGCACCACCGGTCATTCTAGAAAGACCTCTCATTGGTTCATGGAGGACACCCATGATCAATGTGTTCGCAGTTGCTTTGTTACCAAATCTTCTTAAAAGTCTAATGACAAAGCGAATTGCCCATGCGAATAATCTACCTGTCCATCCGCGTGAGTATCTCAAATATTCTACAGTTGTCCAGTAATCAATTACAATCCTTTTCTTTTTATAGAAAGAAATATCGTGGTTTGGAATTTCTCTTCCAAGAAGCTTTTCAAATTCTTCGTGACTAATATTTTTAATGTCACAGTCATAATATTTTTCTAACTCTTTAGATTCATATGGAAGAACATTTGTTGTTCCAGTTTTTTTGATAGAACCTTCTAATTTAATGTCATATAATGACTCACCAATGTAAATTTCATAATTTCCATCTTCGATTTCCCACTTATTCGTTTTCACATTGAAGTATCTAAATGAGTAGTCATCAAATGGAATTTCAAAGTGTTTTGTTTCACCAGCTTTGATAAGTTCTTTAGCGAAACCTTTAAGTTCTTTAACCGCTCTGAAAATTTTAGAATCTTTCTTTCCAACATAAAGTTGTGGGACAGCCTTTCCATCAAATTCACCAACGTTTATAACGTCAAAACTGACCCCTTTTTCACTGACTTTTAAGTTGGAATATTCAAATTTTGTATAAGATAAACCATATCCAAAAGGATATAAAATAGGTTTATTTGCTTTTTCGTAATATCTATAACCAACGAAAATTGATTCTCTATATTCCATCATGTTTGGATGCATATGGAATAAATCAAATGTTGGAGCATCTTCAAGTTTAAGAGGATATGTTTCTGCTAAGTGACCAGATGGGTTAGCATCACCTTGTAGGATTCTAAGGACTGCTAAACTACCTGCTTGGCCTGGTAAGTATGAATGTAATAATCCATCGACTTCTTTAGCAAATGGAATTTCAATAACTGCACCAGCAGAAAGCACTACTACGATCTTTTTACCTGTAGTTTTTAATTGTTCAATCAGATGTAATTGGTTTGCAGGGATTTTAATATCCGCTCTATCTAAACCTTCTGCCTCAGTAACGTTATCTAAGCCTGCAAAGACCACTAAAACATCACATTGGTTAGCGAGAGCAAGAGCTTTCTTTTCAAGTTTCTTTGAAACTTTACCTTTAAAATTAAAGCCTTGTTCATAACCAACATAGTTGAATTTATAATCATCTTTATGTTCTAAAATCTTATCAACACGGAATGCGTTAACCTGTGAACTACCAGCGCCTTGATACCTTGGTTCTTCTGCAAATTTACCGATAAATCCCACACGGTTTTCTGGTTTTAATGGTAAAACTCCATTGTTTTCTAGTAAGACAACAGCTTCTTCCGCCATCTTTAAAACGAATTGATGATGTTCTTCTAAATCTGGATCAGGAGTTTCTTTTGCTAATGCTTCAGATGTAGTTAAAACGATATCTAATAATCTATCAACACAAGCATCTAAATCTTTTTCATCAAGTTTACCTTCTTGAACCGCTTTGACAATATCTTTGTTTGTATCACCAGCAGTTGTAGGCATTTCTAAATCGTTGCCAGTTCTAATACCTTCAACACGATTATCAACGCCACCCCAGTCAGAGACCATCATGCCATTGAATCCCCATTCACCTCTTAAAATGTCATTACAGATGTGATGGTTTTCATTAGCGTATTCACCATTAACTAAGTTATAGGAGGACATGATTGATTTTGGATGTCCTTCTTTAATAGCAATTTCAAATTGCATTAAATAGATCTCTCTTAAAGCACGTTCATCAACAATAGAATCTACATTCTTTCTACGTAATTCTTGTGAATTACATGCAAAGTGTTTTAAACAAGCGGAATTACCTTCCGTTTGAGCTCCATCAACCATTCTGGCAGCAATTTTACCTGCTAAATAAGGGTCTTCAGAGAAGTATTCAAAGTTACGACCACATCTAGGATCTCTTTTAATGTTTACGCCAGGACCTAATAAAACATTAACTTTTTGTCTTTTAGCTTCTTTAGACAATCTCTTACCTTCTTCATAACAAAGTTCTGTGTTCCAAGTAGATGCAACAGAACATGCAGTTGGGAAACAGGTTGCTTTTAAAGATTCGTTTAAACCTAAATGATCAGCCGCAGCAATTTGTTTTCTAATTCCATTAGGACCATCTGCTAAGAAGATGGAAGGAATATTTAATCTTTCGATTTCTTGTGTTTGCCAGAAATCTTTACCACTCATTAAAGATGCTTTTTCTTCAAGAGTAAGTTTAGAGATGAGGTCAGCGTGTTTTAGAGCCATAAATGTAGTTCCTTTATTTTATTGAATCGCACAATTCAAGTGCCTTTAAGATAATTTGATCCATATTCAAGTATTGATATAAACCTAAACGTCCACCAAAAATTACATTACCTAGTTTCTTACTTTCTTCTAAGTATTTATTATATAAAGCGCCATTTTTAGCGTCGTTTACAGGGTAATAAGCTTCTTCACCAAGAGTCCAAGTCTTACTATATTCTCTAGTAATAACAGTCTTAGGAGAAGTTGAATCAAATTGGAAGTGTTTATGTTCAATCAAACGAGTAAATGGAGTTTCTCTATCTGTGTAATTGATAACTGCATTCCCTTGATAGTTAGCACAATCAAGGACTTCAGTTTCAAATCTTAAGGAGCGGTATTCTAACGCTCCGAATTTATAGTCAAAGAATTGATCAATTGGACCAGTAAAAATAATGTTTTTTGCTAGTTTATTGAGTTCTTCTTTATGTTCAAAGTAATCGTAATTAAGTTTTACATCAATTCCTTTAAGCATACGTTCCACCATTGGTGTAAATCCACCAATCGGGATACCTTGATATCTATCATTGAAGTAGTTGTTATCAAAGATAAATCTTAAAGGAACTCTCTTAATAATAAATGCAGGTAATTCAGTGCATGGTTTACCCCATTGCTTTTCTGTATAACCCTTAATTAGTTTTTCGTAAATAGTGGTCCCCACTAAATTAATAGCTTGTTCTTCTAAATTCTTTGGTTCATCAATATGGAATTTAGCTTTTTCTTCTTCTATCTTAGCTTTAGCTTCTTCAGGAGTTTTAACACCCCAAAGTTGATAGAAAGTATTCATGTTAAATGGAAGATTATAAAGTTCTCCATGGTAATTAGCGACAGGAGAATTTACATAGTTATTAAATTCACAGAATTCATTCGCATAATCCCAAACTCTCTTATTTGAAGTATGAAAGATATGAGCGCCATAAACGTGCACATCCACTCCTTCAATATTTTGAGTATAAATATTACCCGCAATATTACCTCTCTTGTCTATGATAAGAACTTTATATCCTTTTTTAGTAAGTTGTTCAGCGCACACTGCTCCATATAAGCCAGCACCGACAATTAAATAATCATACATAATAATGTCCCCTATTAATTAATAGTTTCCTAACCTTTACCATTATATCTAACTTAGGAATTTATTTCAAAAATTCCTCAAACATATCAATAAAAAAGTGGACGGCTTTTTCCTTTGTCCACTTTTACATTGGCGCTTCATTTTTTACGGCATTTTCTCAACTTATATTTTTAATCCTAATGATTTGTAGAATACAAAGTTATTATCAGGATCGATGTATCCAACTTCTTTGTTATTTATGATAATTGAACCATCATCATCTACATATCCAAGTCTCTTTGGACCGAACGATATAACCCCATCATCAGTAATATCAGCGAACTTATTTCCTTTAATGAACATAACATTGTCATCTAAGTAACCAACTAAGTCGTCTTCGATGTAAATATTTTTACCAAATGAATCAATAATCAGCATAAAACCCTCTTATTTTAGAATTTTTGTTACTTCAACACGGTATTTATCTTCGTAATCTTTAGCGATTCGCTTGATTAACTTTTTATCAGTGGATAATGCTGCAACAGAAGATCCAGAACCAGACATTAAGACAATTTTTAAACCTTTAGCTTTTAATTCATCTTCAATAATTTTGATTTCTGGCACTAGTTGTACACCAGCAGGTTCTAACGCATTACCAATTGAACTAGCAAGTAATTCATCATCGCCTTCTTCTAATGCTTTTATAACTTTTTCAACATCATAAGTTTCAAGTTTTAATGAATCACTTATTTCATAAACTTTTTTAGTTGAGCAACCAGCGTTTGGTTTAATGATTAAGACATAGTAGTTGTTTTTGACAGTGACTGGAGTCATTATTTCACCAATTCCTTGGCATCTTGCAGGAACATTTTTAATAAAGAACGGAACATCTGCACCAAGTGTTTTACCGATTTCAATTAAGTCTTCATCGGTAGCACCTAAGTTAAGGTATTTATTAACACCTACCATGGTTGCGGCAGCGTTACTAGAACCACCACCTAAACCAGCTTGGATTGGTAAGATTTTATGAATGAAAACTCTGAATTTCTCGTTAAAACCATATTTCTTTTGCATTGTATCGATAGCAAAAGTAGCTAAGTTATATTGAATATCGCCTAAAGCAAAATCATCAGTAGTAACATAGTTATCTGGTGCATTTGGTACTTTTGAGAGAAGGATTGAATCATGTAATGCTAATGGAAGCATAACCATATCAAGTTGATGGTAACCATCTTCTTGTTTTCCTTTAATGTTTAGTACGATATTTATTTTTGCGTAACTTTTAATGAGTAAACTTTTCATACCTGAGATATTTTATTTATTCTTAATTTCTTATTCAACAGAATTAATTACAAATTAACTTCTTTAACTAAATTATACAATTCAACATAAACGTTTGGTTTAATTTCTTCTGGTCTAACAGTAAGAGGTAAACCAAGTTTTGTGATAATCGAAGATCCTTTTTCTTTATCACCTAAATAGCCACCTAGATTATTTAATAAGGTTTTTCTTCTATTTAAGAATAATTGTTTGGCCATTTTATAAACAGAAATCATTTTTTCTCTATCTACATCTTTATTGATTTTTATTTCAAAAACAGTAGATCCACATTTTGGGGCAGGATAGAATGCACTAGCTTTAACTGAGAATAGTCTCTTTGGTGTTCCAAGTAAATGTGAAAGAACAGAAACAGCGCCATATTCTTTTCCTGAATCATCTAAAAACCTATTAGTAGCTTCCGTTTGAATCATGAAAACCATTTTCTCACAATCAACTGATTTTTCAAGCAAGAAAGTGACTAATTCAGTTGTTATATAGTAGGGTAAATTCCCAATAATTTTTGTATACTTAGAAACATCAACGTTTCTGATATCTTCATTAATAATATTTACCTCGTTTGGTTTATACACGGTAGATAAGAAATTACACATTCTTGCGTCGATATCGACAACATCTAACATTCGAGATTTGTTAACCAAGAAATTGGTCAAAGATCCAAGGCCAGGGCCTATTTCTAAAGTGTCATCTTTTTCATTAAGGTCTAACGAGTTAGCTATTTTATCGCAAACTAAAGGATCGACTAGGAAGTTTTGTCCTAAATCTTTATTAGGAGAAATGCCTAAACCTTTAACTATGTCGTTAATAACTTTTCTATCAATTTCCATTCTCAAATTCCTTAATGATTTGTTCTATTTCCTCTTCTTTTATATTAAGAAGTTGAAGTCTTTTTATAAACGTTTTGTTATTGCAGTTTTCAATTCCAAACTTATCAGCAATATAGTTTCTTAATTCATTTGGATTCTTAGATAAACTGATTTTTTGAGATATTTTTCTTAAATCATTGTTTTCCGAGTTTCCAGTAAAACCCGTGAAATATTTTGAAAAAACACGATAAATCTCCCCTATTTCACATTCAAAAACTCCATGTTTTCCGTTCTTATTACATTTTGATACATCTACGATAACATCAATACAAGCAGGAATTTCTTTCTTTACTTTTTCTCTAATTCTTTCACCTTCTTGATCAGAATCAGTAAGCAAATAGATTGGTTTTTCTCTTGCTGCTCTTTTAAGAAATTCTAGGTTTTTAATTTCGAGACCGTTTAGTGAAACAAAAGCAGCGTCGATAAACGATGATAAATAAGAAACATCATTAGTCCCTTCCACCACTATTATTCCATCAATTATCTTCTTCATATTTTATTCCAAATAATCTACAGCTGTTTTTAAATGTAGCGTCCCCTATATGTTTTTTGGACAAACCTTTAAGTCTAGCAATTTCATCTAAAACCAAACCAAGGTTTTTAGGTTCATTGACAGTACCTCTTAATGGGTGAGGCGCAAGATATGGGCAATCAGTTTCTAAAAGTAACATATCAAGTGGCACTTCTTCTGCAACTGCTTTAGGAGTTTTAGCGTTTGTAAATGTAACAGGACCATCTAGACCAATTAATAAATGAAGGTTAAAAACATCTTCTAAAACTTCTACACTTCCAGAGTAGCAATGCATTACTCCAGAATGTTCTGGTTTGTGTTCTTTTAAAATTTTGAGACAGTCTTGGAATGCATCTCTATTATGAATAATTATTGGCATATTGTTTTCGTTAGCGAATTCAATTTGCTTAATAAAATATTCTTTTTGTTTTTCTTGTTTGATAGGATCTTTTACCCAATGGTAATCAAGGCCAATTTCTCCAATCGCCACCACTTTTTCTTCTTTACAAAGATTCAAAGTGTCATAAAAATCTTTGTCAGTTAAATCATCAATGTTACATGGATGGAATCCAACAGCAGCATAAACATTCTTGTATTTTTTGGCTAATCTAACAGCTTCTAAAGAACTTTCTTTGTCCCATCCGACAACAAGAAAATGAGTTACTCCAGCATTGTTCGCGCTTTCAATAACTTCGTCTACCCTATTGTTTAATGCTTTATCGTTTAAATGGCAATGTGTATCGAACAACATATTATTTCCCAACACAGAATCTGGAGAAAATTTCTTTTGATAAATCCGTTTGATTTTCTTCTCCAAGAATTTCTAATATTGCTTTGTAAGCTTCTAATAATGATACAGAAATTAGATCTACTGTAAGATCGTTTTCTGCATCAATCTTTGCTTTATTAAGCGCCACATCAGCTTTCTTAAGTAGGCCAATTTGGCGTGTATTATTTAATGCAGGATTTTTGAATGCGGATTCTTCAATTCCAATAACTTTTTTAAGTTCTAAAACAAGAGAATCTAGGTTCTTGTTTAAAGCGGAAACATATACTGTGTTTTCTTCTTTTTCTTTCACTAAATCCGCTTTGTTATAAACAATAATTCTCTTCTTATCTTTAGATAATTCTAGAATTTCTTTATCTTCATTGCTTAGTTCACTTGAAGCATCCAGAATTACTAAAACTAATTCCGCTTCATCTAAAGATGATTTAGCTTTGTTAATACCAATGTTTTCCACAACATCTTTAGCTTCATGGATACCTGCGGTATCTAAAAGATGGAGTGTAATACCACCTAAATTCACATCACCTTCAACAATATCTCTAGTAGTGCCTGCAATATCAGTAACAATAGCTTTTTCTTCGCCTAATAAAGCATTAAGAATAGAAGATTTACCAACATTTGGTTTACCAATAATTGCAGTCTTAATGCCTTCTTTGATTATTAATGCTTGTTCGCCATCTTTAATGAGTTTTTGAATCATTTGATGTATTTCATCAACAGTATCAATAATCATTGATTTATTAGCTTGTTCAATATCCTCATATTCAGGGAAATCAATGTTAACTTCTATCAAAGATAGAATGTCAGCAATTCTTTTCTTAATTGGATAAATTAAAGTAGACGTTTCACCAGATAGTGACATCATTGAGATTTGTTTGCTTTCTTTAGTGGTAGCGTTGATAACATCGTTAATTGCTTCAGCTTGAACTAAATCAATCTTGTTATGCATAAATGCACGTGAAGAATATTCACCGTTAGTAGCGAGTCTAGCGCCCACTGCTAAACAAGCTTGAATGATTTCATTTGCTATAAGCAAAGATCCATGACAAATGATTTCTACAGAATCTTCTCCTGTAAATGATTTAGGACCTTTGTAAACATTTAAAACTACATCATCAATAACTGTTTCACCAGTTTTAATTTGACCCACTAAAGCGGTTCTTTTATCAATCTTTCTAATGTCTTTAGAAAAGATCTTTGAAACCACATCAAAACAATCATCGCCAGATAATCTAACGATGGCTAAAGCGGATTTCATTGGTGGGGTAGCTAAAGCGACTATAGTTTCAAACATAATAATTTAGATAGAAAAGCACCCTAAAGGGTGCGTATTCGTGATTTTAATTAGTCAACGTAAATGATTTGGACTTGTCTGTGTGTACCTTCACCTGTGGATTCAGTACGGATGTGGTCCATATTGCTAAGTGCGTTGTGGATAGCTCTTCTTTCATCAGCAGGCATTGGTTCAAATGTGTAAGTTGCCTTCGTTTTTTGAACTTCATGTCCGAACTTTCTAGCAGTTCTAATCAATCTTGAATACTTGTTATCTTTATAACCATTGATATCAAGAAGGATGTGGAATCTACGATGGAAGTGATTGGAAACCGCTAACTTAACAAGTTCATTAAGAGCTTGTAATGTTTTACCATTCTTTCCAATTAAAATTGGATTATGAGTGGAATCAACAGTGATTCTAATGATTTCATCATCAATTTTAGACTTAACTGAACTTTCAATTTCAAGAGCATCAATAACTCCTAAAATGTATTCTTCAGCATAAGAAATAACATCACTTAAGTCATAGACTTCAACAATAACTTTCTTAGAGAAGAGACCTTTTTTCTTATCTGAAACAATGTAGATAAGTTTATCTTCAGTTACTCCTTGTTCTTCACAAACAGTAGCTAAGACTTCTTCGACAGTTTTTCCGGTATATATTTTCATATATTTTTACCTCTTTTGTTGTTGTTTTCTTTTCTCGGCAAGTTTTGTAGAGATAATTGTTTGAATGATTGTAACAACAGCACCAACTAACCAGTAGAATCCTAAAGCGGAAGCAGTGGAGAAGGAGATGAAGATAATCATGACAAACATAATAATAAGGAAATATTTTTGCTTATTATCAGAGCTCTTTTGAGCTGGATTCTTGCCAAGTTTTGCAGCTTTTTTAGCTGCCTTCTTTTGGAAGTACATTGGTAACATCATGGAAATAAATTGAACAACAATTAATAAGATGAAGAGTATGAGAGCAGTTACCGCTCCACCAGATTTCCACATAGCACCATTAAATAATGCATCTCTAACGGACATAGAAAGATATAATCCTAAGAATGCATCAGATGACAAGACAGCAGCACCTTGTAAGCCACCCCAAACACAGATGAAGATAGGGAATTGAATGAACATTCCTAAGAATGTAGTTAAAGGATTAATCTTGTTTTTCTTGTATAAACGAGACATTTCCTCTGCCATTCTTTGCTTTTCATATTGGTTTGAATTAGCGTTAGGATACTTTGCTTGAATCTTTTGAATTTCAGGTTGTAACATAGTCATTTTTGCAGTGTTTTGACTTTGTTTTAAACCAGTTGAGAATAAGATAATTAATCTTAAAACGATAGTGACAATTAAGATAGCGAGTAGTTGTGGGAAACCAGAAACTCTGATTCCACTAAATGCGTTTGTAAGGGAATCAACGCACCATGCGATAGGATAAACTAATAATCCTTCGAAGAAACCCTTTTTCCATGCATAACCCCAGTCTTTCTTTTCAATGACTGTTTTGTCACGTGTTGATCCATAACCGTAATAACCGTATTTATCAGTTGTGATAGCGATACATGAACGGTATGAAGCAATTAAGTTTTTCATTTGAGTCTTGTATAACTTTACATATTCATCACTTGGGAAATCATCACGAGTGAGAGTGCCTTCAGTAACAAGAGCTTTTGTTTCATTTAGATAAATGTCGTAGTTGTAGAATAAGATATTTCCTTTTTCAGAATTTGTATCTGCAAATTTTAAATATCCAAACTCATCAAGAATATCTTGAACGTAATGTTTACTATTATCTAAATCGCCTTCTGTTGGTTTACTAACAACATCAGAAATATAACTAGCAGGAACTTCAGTGAATTCTTTTAAACTAGTTTCGTTCGTTTTGTTATAGTAAGCAACAACAGCGTGTTGTAAAACAACAGTATCGAGTTCTACTAAAAAATCATCTGTTGGTTTTATATAATCAGCACCATTTTTGTTGTTATCAGTAGCACCGATACCGCTTTGATTTACGGTTGGTCTGTTGACACTGACGTAAAGGTTACCAAAACCTCTAACTGGTGAATTTGGTTCATCAGGTGTGCCTGCATCATTATGATACTCACTAACACCATAATCGAACATGTACATCATGTGCGCTTTATCGTTAGTGGAACAGAAAGATGCGGTACATCCGGTTAACACCATAGCACCCATTAAAAGTCCTAAACCCCCAATGCCTAATTTTGTTAGTTTTTTCATTTTCTTTTCCTTTGTTTAAGCAATTAATTGCGCTAAAAGTTTTTTATTTTCTTCAAAGGAATGATTTTTAAAATCACTTTTAGCAACAATCACAATGTCGCGAGAGCCTGTAGTAAAATCTACAAGTTCTCTAACCATTGCTCGAATTTGTCTTTTAATTCGATTTCTGACAACTGCGCATCCTAATCTGGATGATACCGAGATTCCCACACGTACATAACCGAGATCATTAGTTTTGGTATGAGTAACGTATGAAAAATTCTTTTTCACAGTTCCATGTTTAACAGTGAAAGCAAAATCTTCATTTTTCTTTATTCGATACATTGCTTTCATTTTAAATCCTCAAATTATGCAGTTAATTGTTTTCTGCCTTTAGCTCTACGTCTAGCTAAAACGTTGCGGCCTGTAGCGCTCTTCATTCTTGCGCGGAAGCCAGCTTTGTGTGCGTGTTTTACTTTGCTTGGTTGATATGTTCTTTTCATAAAAAGACCTCCTAATTACATAGCGGGTTAAGTATAACGGCATTTATAAATAAATGTCAATTAAATAAGTAAGAAATTAAATTTATATTTAAGAATTGAGTGTGGAAAAATCCAACAAATTCACACCAATTCACAATCGAAAAATGGGGAAATTTTGAGTTATCCACATCGTATTTAAACCACCTTATATATACTTGTAGTGTAAAATAATATAACATTAGTTATATTTTAGTAGAATTTTTAGACTACATTTAGTAATTTATACACATTTTTCGAATGTTAGTGATTTGTTAGAAAATTACTCACAATTATAACAATGTGGAAAATGTGGAAAACTACCCAAATATTTATATTTAAAAGATACTTAATTGTGGAAAACTAAATTTTAGCTATAATTCGCTATCAAATTATTGTGGATTGCCATATAATTACTTCACTAGAAGTATAAGAGGACTTTTGTATGATTAGTTCAATATCAGAAATTGCCATGCTTTGGCAGAAAGTTTTAGCAAAATTAGAACAAAAATTGGGTGAGAAGCAAATATTCGATGCTTTCTTCGCCAATAGTTATATTTATGAGATTAACAATGAGACTATCGTTGTAGTAGTGAACTCAGCTGTTGCTATCACACTAATGAATAATAAATATAAAGATTTAATAGTGGAGACAGTTGGAGAAATCACACAATCTCATTTTAATGTAGTGTTTGTTCAAGAATCCGATATTGCAAAAAGTAAAGATTTAACCCAAACAAATACTAAAAAAGTAGAATATTTCAAAGACGCAAAAATAAACCCAGATTCAACATTTGATAATTTTGTCATGGGCAATTTTAATAGAGAAGCTGGTCAAGCATCTTTAATGATTGCTGCTAATCCAGGAAGAATGTTTAACCCATTATTTATCTATTCCAACTCAGGTTTAGGTAAAACTCACTTAATGCATGCTATTGGAAACTACATTTCAAAAGTTACAAAACCAGGCGCGAAGATCCTCTATTTCACAGCAGAAGATTTTGTTGAAGAATATATCAAATATGTCAAGGGTGAGAAAGAAGCTGAATCATTAAAAGAGTACGTTACAAGCTTTGATGTCTTACTTTTAGATGATGTTCAATTCTTAGCAAATAAGGTTAAAACACAAGAATTCTTCTTCTATATTTACGAAAAGATGATTAACAACAACAAACAAGTTGTCATCACTGCAGATAAACAGCCAAGTGAACTCAATGGAATCGAAGATAGACTAGTCACAAGATTTTCCAAGGGTTTAACAGTAAATATTCAAAAACCTGACCAAGAAACTTGTGTTGAAATTTTAAAGAAAAAGATAGTCTCTAGCGGATTAGATTTGAATAATGTTGATCCATCAGTTATCTATTTCTACGCCGACAAATTTTCCAACAATATTAGAGAGCTTGAAGGTGCATTTACTAGGTTAATTTTCTACGCAGTAAAATTGAAACAATCTAGCTTGATCACAATGGATATAGCGGTGGAAGCTGTTCAAAATTTAGTGGGTATGGAAAAGATGGATGGACAGTTAAGTGGAACAAAAATTATTAATGTTACGGCTGACTACTACAACCTAGCTCCAAGTCAATTAACTGGAAAAATCAGAACAGGTCAAATTGCACTCGCACGTCATATGGCCATGTATCTAATAAGGTATAATACAGACCTTCCATTAAAGAAAATCGGCGAACTCTTTGGAGGCAAGGATCATACAACTGTTATGAACGCTATCGAAAAAGTGGAAAAAGAGTTGAAAACTAACACCCAAGTTAAAGAGGCTGTAAGTGAACTTGAAAAGAGATTAAAAATTAAGTAAGTTTTATTAAAATAAAAATTTATCTTCAATAATAGATATGGTAGAATAAATTAAAGGCATAAAATTTCTTAATAAAATGTGAGATTTCCACAAAATCCACAGACCTAATTATTATTAATATTATTTATAGAATAAATAGAAAGGAATTCTTATGAAATTCACAATTAAAAGAGAAGAGTTATTAAAAGCATTAAATATAGCTAGTAGAGCTGTATCTTCTAAAGTTGCAGTTCCAGTTTTAAAAAACCTTAAACTCGAATTAGATGAAAAAGGATTAACAATTACGGGTTCTGATTATGATATTACAATTAGAACTTTAGTTCCTTACTCAATTGGTGATACAGAAATCATCAGAAA
>CAMJAG010000013.1 GCA_946403545.1 uncultured Caryophanales bacterium
AAATCGATAAATGGTCCAAATTTTATATATTTATTACAGAAAACATCAGGATTTGGAGTTCTTCCTGATTCATACTCTTTAATTAAGTAAGAGAAAACGTTATCCCAATACTCTTTGATATAATCAACTCTCAAGATTTCAATGCCTAATTTCTTAGCAACCAAGCATGCATCATCCCAGTCTTTTTCTTGTGGGCATTGGGAATTATTGATAGTTGGATTTCCTAAATAGTCACCATTAGCAAGGGCGTCCCAGTTACGCATAAAACAGCCAGTTACTTCGTGTCCTTGTTTCTTTAAAAGATACGCTGCAACTGCGCTATCAACGCCACCAGATAAACCTAATAAAACCTTCATTAGAACAACTCCTTGCTATCTAAAACAAGAGTAAAAGGACCATCATTCACGGATGTTACTTTCATATCAGCACCGAATACACCAGTGGAGACTTTTCCGTGTTTTTGTTCAATTAATTTATTGAAATAATCATAAAGTGGTTCTGCTAAATGTGGGGTAAGAGCATAAACAAAACTTGGGCGTCTTCCCTTTCTTGCATCAGCATATAGTGTGAATTGACTAACTGATAAAATTGAGCCATTTACATCATCTAAAGAAAGATTAATCAAGCCTTTTTCATCTGGGAATACTCTCAACGAGAGAATCTTATCAACCATCTTTTCAACAGTTTCTTCGTTATCTCCATCAGTAAAACCGACAAGTAGACAATATCCTCTGCCTATTTGCCCTACTGTTTTACCATTTATGGTAACAGAAGCTTCCAAAACCGTTGTTAAAACCACTTTCATACTTAACGAATAATTTCCTTAATAACATGTTGTTTTGAAACAAATTCATCAACAACTACGAATTCATTTAATACATCTTTTGCAATTGCTTCATAAACATTTGCATCTTTATTTGTGTGTAAAACACACAATACTTCGCCTTTATTGACATAATCACCGACTTTTTTATTTAACATAATGCCAGCAGACATATCAATAACATCATCCATAGTTTCTCTACCACCACCAAGTTGCATTGAAGCTAAACCGATGCCTAGCGCATTAATTGATTTAACATAGCCATCTTTTGGAGCAATAACTTCAATTTGATGTTTAGCAAGTGGGAATTTTTCTGGATTTTCAATATAACTTGGATCTCCACCTTGTGCTTTGACCATTAATAAGAATTTTTCAAATGCTTTTCCTGATCTAATAGTTTCTTCAAGCATTTTTCTTCCTTCATTAACATCTTTAGCAATCTTTGCTTGAGTAAGCATTAAGGATCCGGAAGTATAGCATAATTCCATTAAGTCTTCAGGACCGTGACCTTTTAATGAAGCAATAGCTTCTTTAACTTCTAAAGCGTTGCCAACTGCCATACCTAATGGTTCGTTCATATCACTTAAAACAGCAATTGTATTTCTCTTTAATCTTGTACCGATTTCCACCATTAATTTTGCAAGAGTTCTCGCATCATCAATGTTTTTCATAAATGCGCCTTTACCGACAGTGACATCTAATAAGATGCCATCAGTACCTGCAGCAAGTTTCTTTGACATAACACTAGCAGCGATTAATGGAATTGATTCAACAGTACCAGTAACATCACGTAGTGCGTACATTTTCTTATCAGCAGGAACTAAATTTTTAGTTTGACCTGCGATTGCTAAACCAATTTCATTCACTTGTTTGACAAATTCATCTTCTGCTAAACCTGTTCTAAAACCAGGAATTGATTCTAATTTATCAAGTGTTCCACCAGTGTGTCCTAATCCTCTACCACTTAGTTTCACCATTGGAGCGCCACAAGCAGCAACCATTGGTCCTAAAACTAAACTAGTTTTATCACCGACGCCACCAGTAGAATGTTTATCAACTTTAATACCTTTAATAGCGGATAAGTCTAAAACATCGCCAGAGTGTTCCATAGCATCTGTTAAAGTAGAGACTTCTCTCTTATTCATTCCTTTAAACAAAATAGCCATTGTCATAGCACTTGTTTGATAGTCTGGAATATCTCCAGAAACATATCCTTTTATCCAGTAGCGAATTTCTTCATCTGTGAGTTCTTCGCCACATCTTTTTTTAACAATTAAATCTACCATTCTCATAGAAATGTAAACCTCGCAAATAATAGTTTACTAAAAATTTAAAATTTTTCATATAATATTAACGATGAAAATATCATTAGCCGAAAATTTAAGAACATATTTGGACGAAAAAGAGATTAAGGAATTATTTGTTTCCTTAAAAAAAGAAAACAAACACGCTGTGTTATTAAACCCTAATAAAATGGATGATAATACATTCATTTCATTATTCCCAAATGTTAACCCACACCCAATTGTTAAACACGCTTTTTTATATGATAAAAACGAATATGATTTAGGCAAGAGCATTTACCATTTATTAGGTTGTTATTATTTGCAAGAACCTAGCGCTATGGTCCCTGCCTATTTGCTTAATTGCAATGAGAATGACACTGTTTTAGATCTTTGTGCTGCTCCTGGTGGTAAATCAATTCAATCTTCTTTCAATATGAAAAATAAGGGATTAATAATTTCAAATGATTTATCTAAACAAAGAGCGTTTGCTATTGTAGAAAATGCAGAAAGATTAGGACTTGGGAATCTCGTAATTACCAATAATGATTTCTCTTTAATTCACGAATTCTATGCAAACGCATTTACTAAAATCATTTTAGATGCTCCATGTTCAGGAAGTGGCATGTTTAGAAAAAGCCAAGAAGTTAAAGATGACTGGACATACGAAAAGGTTTTAAAATGTGCTGAAATACAAAAAACTCTCATTTTATGTGCATATAATATGCTAAAACCTGGTGGAACAATGTGCTATTCAACTTGTTCTTTCTCTAGTGACGAAGATGAAGATATTGTCGAATATTTGCTTAATAATACAGATGCAGAATTAGTGAAAACCGATGAAAATCCACTATTCTTTGTAAATAAAAAGAAACCTTATGGTATTCATCTTTTTCCAAGCGTGTTCCCTGGAGAAGGCCATTATATTTGTTTAATTAAAAAACCAGGCGAATTATCAAGTAAAACGGTTGAAAGAAAAAGCTATAAATTTGGTGACTTCTTATTCGAAGGAGCAGATTTTAACTATAAGAAACTCAATGTTTTAAGACTAGGCGTCAAAGTTGGTGAAGTCAGTAAAGATGTTATTAAATATGACTATCATTATGCTCACTACTTAAATCATTTCGAAAATGAAATTGAACTAGATAAAGAATTAACCTTTAAATATCTTAATGGTGATACATTAAATTTACCTTGCAAGAAGGGTTTTGTACTCCTTAAATATCAAGGCATTTCTTTGGATATAGGAAAAAGCGATGGTTCCCGAATTAAGAATAGGATTCCATCGCGAATTAGAAATTTGAATAAAGTAACTTTTTAATAATTTAAGTTAAATTTATATTTTTTGCTCTTTTGTCTAGACATTAACTCGTGATCAGTTGGTCTTAGTTTAAACATAATTTCAGCTTGCACTCTATTTTGAACGATTTGTGCAATCTCTTGAGTGGTTTTGCCTTCATATTCTTCAGGCATAATTGGTTTCAAGAATGAAATTTGTACTGGATAGCGCTTAAATTCTGGTTTTGTTTTGAGTACTCTAAATGAACCATATATAGCAACAGGAACGATTGGGACTTTTGCAGACATTGCTGGTTTAAATGAGCCATGATGGAAATTTCCAATAGGACCAATTACTTCTTTAACTCTTGTTCCTTCAGGGAAAATAATCCAGTTTTTAGTGCGAGCAGTTAAATCATCTTTAACTCTCATCATAACTTTAAGAGATTGTCTTAAATCATCTCTATCCATAAATTCTGCTTCTAAACATCTTGCTGCTCTGCCTAATAAGAAATACTTATAAATCTCTTTTTTGCAGACGAATGAGGAAGGTTGTTTTAAAGATACAACCATCGTTAAAGCATCAAACGCAGATTGATGGTTTGGAAAAAAACACGCAATATCACTAGGTATGTTTTCTGAACCAGTAATATAAAGATCACAATTTAATTTACGCAAAACATGTTTGCAGACTCTTGAGACTTTTCTAAATCTTTTCTCTAGAGGATACTTCTTTGGTTTTCTTGAATACCTAATCATCCAAAGAAAGTAACTTGCAAGCATATCAACACCAGCGGTACAACCAGCTTTAATAATATGTTTCATTATTTTTCACCTTTCTTGGTCAAGACACTAATCGTATTGGCGGCTACAAAGCTATTTTTAACAACTGCCGCACTCTTAATCTTTTTATCTCCTACTATGTAGGTATAATAATCATCTAATTCAAATTGTTTGTTATAACTTTCGTTATTAATCAAAAGTACTAATTTTGGATACTTTGGAGAGTATTTAGCTTTGGCTAATTCTAAACATAAAACATTGTTATGCCAATAATCAACCTTAAAAACATCTTTAACATCTTTAGATTCATAGTATTTGACATAGTCAATTTCTTTTCTAAGATCGATTGCCATTTTCATAGCAGCCACCATTTCAAATCTTTCATCGAGTAAATTGAAATCAAAATTATTTACTTTAGTAACGTTATAAGTATTATCATTTCCACCTTTTGATTGTCCAATTTCTTGACCCATATGTATAAATGGGACACCAAAAGATAGCATTAACATCTTGTTTGCAAATTTGATTCTATTAAGAATAGTTTCTTCACTTTCTCCTTCATTAGAAGCGGAAAGTTTATCATATAAAGTTAAGTTATCATGGCACTCAACATAGTTGATGCTTCTGTTTGCGTTATCAAAACGCGCTTTTTTGTCTTCATAATCACAACAACTAGCGTGTATCACATAATTCACATCGTGTAAATTTACATTGCCAGCAATAAAGCCTTTATCATAAAGTCTATCTTTAAAGACAGACCCATCCATTACGTTACGGTAAGAATCATTAAAGAAAGCAACATTTGGAAGCAAAGCGTAGTTATATGAGGTAGCTTTCTTGTTCTTAGGAAGTTCAAATCCCATATCCCAACCTTCACCATAGAACATGATATCAGGTTTAATTTCTCTACATTTCTTATAAGCAGTGTTGATTGTATCAACATCTAAAAGACCCATGAGGTCGAATCTAAATCCATCAAAATCAAATGTATTTAATAAATAAGTCAAAGAATCAATGATCAATTTTGAGACCATTTTTCTTTCGCTTTTAATATCATTTCCACATCCAGATGCGTTAGCGATTTGTCCATTTTCTCTTCTTCTAAAGAAGTAATTAGGTACAACTTTTTCTAAGCAAGATGACATGTAATCATATATATGGTTAAAAACGACATCAACATTCACTCTAATATTATTTTTATGGAGAATGCTGACCATTTGTTTGAGTTCTTTAAGTCTAGCAATTGCTTCTTCTGGTTTATTTGAATAGCTGCCTTCAATAGCAAAATAACTTATTGGATCATAACCCCAGTTATAACTTTTAGAAACATTAATATCATCAACACCTCTAAAATCAAGAATTGGTTGAAGTTGAATATGTGTAATTCCTAGATATTTTAAATAATCTAAAGCAACAGGGTTTTTACCTTTGCTTGTAACTCTTCCTTCTTCCACTAAACCTAAGAATTTGCCTTTATTTATGACATTTGAGCCATTATGTTCAGTAAAATCACGAACGTTGAGTTCGTAAATTATTGAATCGACATAGTTTTCAATCTTATTTTTAGGAGTGATTCTTTCAATTTCGTTTAACTCATCTAAGTCAATAACCACGCTATAAAGAGAGTTTAAGCTAGTGCCTTTTCCATATGGATCGTTAGTTTCTCTAGTCACACCAGAATTTGTTACAAGATAATGATACTTTTTGTTTTTATAATCGCCTTTAAGTGAAATTCTATATACTCCCTTAGGAGTTCTTTCCATTTTATAGAAACAAAAAGCATCGTTTTCTTCGATTTTTAAAACAACTTCGCTAGCTAAAGGAGCCCAAAGATTAAACTTAGTTTCTTCTTTAGAATAGATAGCGCCTAAATCATCGCCATCATAGTAAAATAGCTCATCAAAATTCTTTAAATCCACTATTGAGCTAACATCGATATTAACCATTGGAAATTCAGAAACAAATAAAGAATAATTGTGACCGAAATCGAAAGGTTGAGTTAGTTTTAACTCATACATATGGATGTTATTTGAAAATGAAGATTTAACAATACTAAGTTTTTCTAAAATCTCATTGTCTTTATATAAGACAAAATCAAAATGTTCTCTTTTATTGATGCCAGTAAAAATGAGAACATTGATTTTATTTAGTGATGTAAGTTTTGCTTTAATGTAAGATTCCATCTTAATCTCGATAATAGGATTGCTCGTCAGTAACTACCCCGCCATCATCGTCTCCTGAATCGCCAAACTTATTGGAAACAAGGACCTTACAGCCTTTATTTCCTTCAACTTGAGTATCAACAACTCCTTCGTTTTGTAAACGTAGGAAGAATCTACCTGCTCTATTGAAACCAACTTGGCATTCTCTTTGAATACGAGAAATAGACATATATTCTTGGGACATAACCCATTCTTTAATCATTTGGAATTTTTCTTCTTCGCCACCTTCTTTAGCAGCTTGGAAATCTGGAGATGCAGCAAGTTCTGCACCAGCATCTGTAGCTTCTTCCTCTAAATTAAGGAAGAATGGGTCATAATAAGTTTCATATCTTGTTTTAAGATCTTGAACAACTCTTGTAATTTCACCACGAGATGCATAACAACCTTGTAAACGTACACTGCCAACTCTACTAACAAGTGGAGATTGAACAAGCATATCACCTTTACCAAGGAGTTCTTCAGCACCACCTTCACCAATAATTGTGACTGAGTCAGTAGCACTAGCACACATAAGTGCAACGTGTGTAGGTAAGTTAGCTTTGATTGTACCTGTAACAACGTTTGTTGAAGGACGTTGAGTGGAAATGAATAAGTGAATACCACAAGCACGAGCTTTTTGAGCAAGAGAGACAACAGGTAAAGATAATTCTTTACATTGGTCAACTAAATCAGCATATTCATCTAAGATGAAGATGATAATTGGGAGTTTATCTTCGCTCTTACCTGCAGCTTCGCAATCTTGGTTATATTCTTTAATGTTTGTAGCGCCATTACTTTCAGAGAAAAGTTTATATCTTCTTTCCATCTCTTCTTGTAACTTACGAGCCATTCTTAAAGTTTCTTGTGCTGTATAAATAATTGGGCGTAATAAGTGTGGCATGTCTTTATAACGTGTCATTTCAACAGTCTTAGGATCGACAAGAACAATCTTTAAGTCATCTGGAGAATTACGCATGATTAAAGTAGCAATAATTGAGTTAACAAAAATTGATTTACCAGAACCAGTAGTACCAGCAACAAGTAAGTGTGGGAATTCATCAAAATCTGCCCAAATAACATCGCCTTGAATGTTTTTGCCAAAGGCAACAGCAAGAGGATGTTTCTTTACATCAGGGAGTTTTTCAAATACTTCCTTAAAGGAAACTGTAGCAATTGCAGCATTAGGAATCTCTAAACCAGAACAGCTTTGTCCTTCAACAACAGGAACAAATCTAGCAGAAACACCATTAAGTCTAATAGCAATATCATCAACGATATTTGCAACTCTAGCTGCAGAAACGTTTGCAGAATAAGCAACATTAAAGCGAGTAACTGAAGGACCTACGACATAGCCTTTAATAGTAGCGCCAATCTTGAAGTTAGCGAAAACTTCATTGATAGCAATTTGTCTAGATTCAGCAACTTCGATATTCTTTTGTGATTTATCACCAGAATCGATAACATCAAGCAAGTCGACACTTGGAGCAACCCAATTGACCCTTGGTCTACGTTTTTCTTCTTGAGGTTGTTCAACAGGTTCATTATTGACTGGTTGAGCAACTGGTCTAGAAGCTGCGACTGGTTCAATAAATTCTGGTTTTGCACCAACTAAAGACTCATCTAATTGAGGTTTTTGATCAAAATCTAATTGTAATTGTTCTCTTTGAACAGGAGCAGCTGGTTCAACCTTTTGTGGAGCAGGTTCAACAATTGGTTCTTCAAAGAAGGCAGGAGCAACATTGAGTGGCTCTTCGTGAAGGACTGGTTTTTCTTCAACTACATCAGGTTGAGCAAATACTCTTTCACCAGCGACAGGTTTTGGAGTTTCATCTGCTTCTTCTTCGCCAATAGAGAAAATTGGTTTTACAAACATGCCATTTGAAATGTTATCTCCATAATTTGGTTCTTCAAAGAAAGAATCTTCGTTATTAGGATTTGCTTGATATGGTTCAGGTTTAGATTCAACTCTTGCAGGTTCTTTTGCAATGTTGGCTTGATAATTAGGTCTGATATATTCATCATCTTGGATTTCAATTTCGTCTTCTTTTTCTTCTTTTGGAGTCTTAGGATGATTGCGTTTGTAATTTTTAATAACTCTAATAAGGATTGGAAGTCCGAATAAGAGCATAGCAATCACGAATAAAATAATTGCTAAAAGCAATCCACCAGTAGCGCTATGGAATAAAGCGTTACCAATAGCAACTAAAAGATAACCAAAAAGTCCAAAACCAACAGAGTGATCATTTGAGAAAAAGTTGATTGTATCAGCGGTTAAATAATTGAATTTACTAGTATCACCTGTCTTCCAAGGAACATGGAAGAAGAGTTTGTTATATGCATCTGCAAAACTGATATTGTTTTGGGCAGCATCAAAAGCAATTGTTTTTCTTTCACCCATACTATTTGCAAGGTTGCCATTAATGCTATTAGCGATGCAAATATGAGTAACAAGCATTATTGTAGCGAGTAAGACAATCGCGCCAGCTACAATGCCTAAAACAGGAATTTTAATCTGCTTTGGTTTGTTAACAAATATCAAATACATTCCAACCAAGTATAAAAGAATGTAAAAAAGATAACTTCCAATACCAAAAAGATATGCAAAACCAAAAGTAAAAATTCTTGGTACCGCAGTAACATTTATAAATAAAATGACTGAAAATAGTGAAAGGAAGATTCCAATCACCACTTTAAGTTTTTTAGTTGATATTTCCTTAGAGTGTTTTTCGTTATCCATATATGTATGTATATATTATACACGCGAGGCGTGAAATTAGTCTATAAAAAAAGAACAAAAGTTTGTTCTTTTTCTTGCTTATTCTACTGCAATAACGATAGGCATGAATTCTGGATCACGTCCATTTTCACGACGGATGAATTTTTTTGCTCTATCTTTAATGAGTTCTTTTGTTTCTTCAAAGTCAGTTTTGCCTAAGTTAAGAGCAGTCATTACTTCTTCTACAAAGATATTAGAAATTGATTTTAATAACGGTTCAGCTTCTTTTACATAGACAAATCCACGCATTTGGCAATCCGGACCAGCAATAATCTCTTTTTTGCTGAGTGATACTGTAGCAGCCACAACGACTACGCCATCAATGCCAAGTTTTCTTCTATCCTTAATAACTTCTTCACCAACTTTAGAAATTCCTTTACCATCAACTAAGACTGGTTCAATTGGAATTTGGTTAACTTCGTTTGGGATAATTTGAGGACGAGAAGTAGCATCAAATATGATTTGCATACCATTATCGATGATAAAGGTGTTCATATGATTTAATCCAATATTCATGCCAACTGCGAGTTTAGCGTTTTCCATTAAGTTACGGAAGCTACCTCTGACTGGTAAATAGAATTTTGGTTTTAAAAGTGACAAGAAGAATTTCAAGTCATCTTGACATGCGTGCATGGAAATGAGGTCTTTGGACTTAATCCAAACCATTTCACATCCAGTTCTATAAAGCGAATCAACTGATCTTGTAGCAAGCGTTTCTAATGTTGGAGTTGCTAAAGCACAGTTAATAAAGATATCTTTTGGACCTAAAACGATACGTTTATCTTCATTTGCACCTTTAGAAATAGCGGCGATTTCCTTATATAAATCTTGGCCTCTGCCTAAAAGCAAAATAACAAGGTCTTGTTCTCTTACTCTAAGCAAGTCTTCTGTAGAAACAATATCTTCAGGTTTAATAGAATTTGGATTGATCTTTAGATATGTATTTCTCATAACCAAGTTTGTGTATTGGTTATAGAAGTAAATCTTTTTACGATACATTCTACATAATTGTAGAATTTCAGTAATTCTATAAGTGTTTTGCCAGAAACAATCGATGAAAATTCTTTTGTTTGAATCTTTAAAGTACTTCTCAATTAATGGGAATAAACGATGTTTAGGAGCGCAATAACCGCTTCTTCCACTACGTTTTGATTCTGCTAAAAGAAGGAATGTTTCTTTTTCACTTAAGAAATTTAAAGTCTTTAAGTCAAATAAATAATCTTTATAAGTTTGTGAGTAGTCAACGATAAAGTCACCAGTATAAACAATGTTGCCTCTATCGGTTTCAATAGCTAGACCATAAGATTGGCTAGCATTATGACATGTTTGGAAGAAATGTACTGTTCTACCTGCCACAGTTCTTTTATCTGTTGGAAGAACTTCAACCCAATTAAATTTAACTTTAAACTTAATGCTTCTAGCTTGGTCCTCCATGATTTCGATTGTATGTTTTGTGGCATATACAGGTGCTGGAGCCATGTCATAAAAGTATTTTAAACCAGACATATTCTCGCTATGTCCGTGAGTAATAAAATATCCAGCAATTCGATGTTTATTTTGAATTAGGTAGTTTGCGTTAGGAAGTAAGAAGTCAATTCCAGGAATAGTCTTATCTGGAAGAGCGGCGCCACAGTCTAAAACGAAAATACTGTCATTAATTTCTAATACATAACAGTCTCTACCATCTTCATCTAATCCACCAAGTGGAACTAATTTAATAATATCCGCCATAAAGCCTCCTATTCATACATACGTTTAATTGCCTATGTTGAATTTGCAACTATTATTATACAAGATAATAATCTAATGTGAATACTAATCTAATTTTTTTGTAATAATTATATCTACATCTAATCCTAATGGATTATGGGAAACTATATCTCCTATATTTACTGGAGCTTGTACTTTCAAGGTATTTATATGCTCCATGAGTTCAAACATTTTCTCTTTTGGAATGTTTCCACTAGTCTTGACACTAACAACTGTATTTTCTCTATTGATTACCCTCACTGAACTTGTTAAAGAACGCATTGGGTGGGTTAATTCACTGACAGCGTATTTTGCACCTCTAGGACAAAAATTGCCTGTCACATTCATATTTTCATCAATCTTTAAAGAGCATCCTCTAGGACAAACGATACAAGTTAATTCTTTCATCTAATTATCCTCCAAAGAGAGAGTGATCTCTTCTTTTGCTTCTTTAAGTTTTTCTAGTGGAACAGAAATCATTACCATTTCACTTGGAATAAGAACTGGTTTGACTTGTTTAAACAATAAATTTTCACCTGATTTGATAGTTAGTCTTTGATTAATCAAAGGTTTTCTTACTCTAAATTTGAATGTTACGTTTTCATCTACATCCATATTTACTGTTTGAGGAACAACATATGAGACATTATTTCCTGGATTAACTTTAATTACATTTTCATCTTTAAACTTGTCATTTATGTATAAAGCAGCACCATGACCAGCAAGTCGACCTTCATCTGTAACAAAGTCCACTACGTCATGAACATGTAAGCAGTTTCCACAAGCAAATACACCATCAATTTCAGTTTCCATTAGCGAATTGACTTTAGCGCCTTTAGTAGAAGATGTAGGACAATCAATTTTCTCTAATAGTTCAATATAGGGAACTAGTCCAATTGATAAAATTAATGTATCACATTCAATTTCCATATCAGTATTAGGGATAAAATTGTAATTTTGATCAACCGCAGTGAGCACTACTTTTTCAACTCTATTTTTACCAATGACTTTAGAAACTGTTCTAGATAGATATAAAGGAATATCAAAATCTTTCAAACATTGGGCAATATTTCTATTTAAACCAGCGGAATATGGATTAATTTCACTAACACAGATGACTTTTGCGCCTTCAAGTGTAAGTCTTCTTGCCATGATTAAACCAATATCGCCACTACCAAGGATAACAATTTTCTTTCCTACGAGATAACCATGAATATTTAAATACTTTTGAGCGGTACCAGCGGTAATGATTCCGCTAGGACGGTCACCAGCAAGTTGAATCGCGCCAGCGTTTCTTTCATAACAACCCGTAGCCATAATCACAGCTTTGGCTTGGATTTGTTTGATACCATCTTCGCTATTAGAATAAGTAACTACTTTATTTTTAGATAAATTAGTCACCATTGTATTTAATTTATATGGAATCTTTTCTGCTATAACTTGGTCTGCAAAACGTTGTAAATATTCTGGACCAGATAATTCTTCTTTAAATTCAGTTAGGCCAAAACCATTATGAATGCATTGATTCAAAATGCCACCTAATCTATCTTCCTTTTCTAAAATAAGGATATCTTTAACGCCTTCCTTTTTAGCTTGTAAAGCAGCAGCCATTCCAGCGGAACCACCGCCGATAACTAGTAAATCAACACGTTCCATATCAATCTACCACCTTTACTTTCTCTAAAAGGACATTACTTCCTTCATCATCTAAAGGCACTTCTAAAGGAGATATTCCATAGTGCTTTGCTAAAAGCAAAACAACCTTTGGTGAACAGAATCCGCCTTGGCATCTGCCAAATCCTGCTCTTACACGTCTTTTTACACCTTTAACACTTCTAGGAGGAACACTTCTAGAAAGAATATCATTTATTTCACCAAGAGAGATTTGTTCACAATCACAAATCATCTCACCAAAATCAGGGTTATCTTTAATCATCTTGTCTCTGATCTCAGGTTTAACTTCTTTAATATGAGGGTATCTTCTCACTCTTGAATTATAGTCTTTCTTATTTATTAATAAGGATATAGAGGAAACTAGTTCTTCTACGACATATTTTGCAATTGCAGGAGCGGAGACTAAACCAGGAGATTCAATACCACCTACATTAATAAAATGATCAAATTTACTATCTTTCTCTATGACAAAGTCATGTCTAGAACAACTTGGTCTAAGTCCTGAGAAAGTTCTAATACATGTGTTATAAGGAATTCCTTTCACTAGTAAGTTAGCTTGTGATTTTACATTATCTAATGTCATCTTATCCGTAGAAACATCGTCTTTATCATTAATGACTTCACTAGAAGGACCCACTAAATAGTTATCAGATGTAGTTTTAGTAACTAAAACACCTTTTCCTTTTTCGCTTGGTAAAGGGAAAATGACATGATTAACAAAGTTTTTAACTTTGTGGTCTAAAACATAATACTCACCTTTTCTTGGAGTAATACTCCAGTCCACTTTGTTAATCATATTGGCAATTTGGTCAGCATAATTGCCAGCAGCGTTAATCACGATTTTACTTACGTATGTATCTTTATCAGTGGTCACATAGAAAAGTTCGTCTTCATATTTAATAGATATAACTTTATTAGATAAGCAAAGCTTAACTCCATTATCCACAGCGTTTTCCATAGCGTGGATACATAAATTAAATGGATTAATGATTCCTGCAGTCGGAGCGTATAATGCACCATAGCTATTAGGAATATTTGGTTCCATTTTAGCGACTTCTTCACCACTTAAAATCTTTACTTCTACACCATTTTCTTTGCTGCGCTTTGCTAATTCTTCAAGCATACTAACTTGTTCAGGGAAATTAGCAACAGTTAAAGAACCGATGCGTCTAAATGAAACATCTAGTTCATCAGCGATTTGGTCAAACATCTTATTGCCTAAAACATTGAATTTGGCTTTATTTGTGCCTGGAATAGGATCATAACCACTGTGGATGATAGCAGAATTTGCGTTAGTCGCACCATTTCCTACATCATTCGCCTTTTCTAAGACACAAACTTTAAGAGTGTATTTTGATAATTCTCGTGCAATAAAAGAGCCAGTTATACCTGCTCCAACGACGATTACGTCGTATATATCTTTGTTCATGTTTTTATTATAACTCATTATTTAAATAATGTTTAGAGCAAAATCAAAAAAAGAGGAACCAAATTTTGATTCCTCTAAATTAGTTAATTTTAGAAATTATTTCTTGAATTTCTTTGGGCCTTTGAATGATTTGTCAGGGCGAGAAATGTGTTGTGTTTTTTCTGCTGCTGGATCATAGTTTTCTGGCTTTTCAACGAATTCCTTGTGGGAAACTTTGACTTTGCCTTTATCATCAATTTCAGTAACTCTGACTTTGATGACATCACCCATCTTGACTACATCACTAGCTCTATCGATATATCCCCAACCGAGTTGAGAGACATGGCATAAGCCATCGACATTACCGAATAAGTGGACGAATGCACCATAATCTTCGATTCTGACAACTTCACCATCGAATACTTCACCAACTTTAGCTTCACGGACGATATCCATAATCATACCCTTAGCTTTGTTGATTGTATCTCTATCCATATGGTAGATAGTAACTTGACCGTTATCTTCGATATCAATCTTAACGTTGTCGCATTTTTCAATGATTTCGTTAATGACTTTACCGCCAGTACCGATAACTTCTCTAATCTTGTCTACATCAATCATGAATGTATCCATCTTAGGAGCGTATTTACCGACATCTGGACGTGGTTCACTAATAGCTTTCTTCATGACTTCGCGGATTTGAGCGCGTGCTTCATGCGCTTGTGCTAAAGCTTCACGTAAGACTTCTTTTGTGACACCTTTAATCTTGATATCCATTTGTAATGCAGTAATACCATTTTCTGTACCTGCAACTTTGAAGTCCATATCACCGAAGTGATCTTCTAAACCTTGGATATCAGTTAAGATTGTGTATGGGTGTTTTCCATCGAGTGGGCCTGAAGAAATTAAACCCATTGCGATACCAGAAACCATAGCTTTAATTGGGACACCTGCTGCCATTAAGGACATACATGACGCACAAATACTTGCTTGAGAAGATGAACCGTTAGATTCACAAACTTCTGCGACAGTTCTGATTGTGTATGGGAATTCTTCTTCACTTGGAATGACATAGCTAAGTGCTCTTTCACCAAGTGCACCATGGCCGATTTCTCTTCTACCTGGAGTACCCATTCTTCCGATTTCACCAACAGAGTATGGTGGGAAGTTATAATGATGCATCCAGTGTCTGCTATCTTCTTCTGTTAAGTTATCAATGATTTGAGCATCAGATTTAGCACCTAATGTTGTAATAGAAATAACTTGTGTTTGTCCACGAGTGAACATTGCGGAACCATGAACTCTTGGGAGTAAATCGACTTGAGCGTCCAAAGGACGAATTTCATCAACTCTACGTCCATCAGGTCTAATCTTTTCATCAGTAATAAGTCTTCTAACTTCTTTAGCGACTAAATTTTCTAATGTTTCATTGACCATGTGCATGACTTTTTGGTGAGTCTTTTCGTCTTCATATTTACGAGAATCATAGTCATCTAAAATTTCATTTTCGATTGCATCAATTGCATCTTGTCTTTCAAGTTTATCAAAAATGGAAATTGCTTTCTTTAATCTATCATTTGCTCTATCAGTGACATCTTTTTCGATTTCTGGATCACATTGATAAAGTTCGATAACTCTTTTTTCTTTACCGATTTCTTTAATGATTTCTTTTTGCCATTGGCAAAGTTTCTTAATTGCTTCATGACCAAACATTAAAGCGTCTAACATAACTTCTTCGCTTAATTGATCAGCACCAGCTTCAACCATGTTGATAGCTTCTTCTGTACCAGCGACTGCTAAGTTAAGATCGGATTTTGCTTTTTCTTCTACTGTTGGGTTAATGATGAATTTACCATCAATTCTACCAACATAAACACCAGCGATAGGACCATCAAATGGAATATCGGAAATGCCTAATGCTAAGGAAGAACCTAACATTGCTGTCATTTCTGGTGTTGCGTCTTGGTCAACAGACATAACTGTGTTGACGATTTGAACTTCGTTTCTAAAACCATCAGAGAACATTGGTCTAATTGGACGGTCAATTAATCTTGCGGTTAAAGTTGCGTGTTCACCTGGTCTACCTTCTCTTCTTAAGAAGCTTCCAGGAATTTTGCCTACTGCATATTGTTTCTCTTCATATCCGACTGTTAATGGGAAGAAATCGCCTTCCTTAGGATCGTCGGAGCAGCAAGCTGTGGAAAGAACTACTGTATCGTTTAATCTAACTAAAACTGCACCATCTGCTTGTTTAGCGATTTCGCCAGTTTCAACAACGAACTTCTTTCCTTCGAATTCTAATTCGAATACTCTTTTCATCTTTTCTTTTCCTCTTTTTTCAATAATATACGAATGTATTATAACAAACATTTTATTGTTTGTTAACAACAAAAAAACGGAAGGTTTTGATGCCTTCCGTTTTTGAATTTTCTTTGCTTATTTTCTTAAGCCTAAATCAACGATTAACTTGAGGTAAGCGTCACGATCTTTCTTAACTAAGTAGTCAAGTAAGGAACGTCTTTGACCAACAAGAATCATTAAGCCTCTTTTACTAGCAGCGTCTTTGTGATTCTTCTTTAAGTGTTCGGTTAACGCTTTGATTTGTTCGGTAAGTAAGGCAACTTGGACTTCGACAGAACCAGTGTCTTTTTCATTTTTACCGTATTGCTTGACGATTTCCGCTTTTCTTTCTTTTGAAAGGGCCATGATCAAGTTCCTCCTTCTTTTAAATTCTTAACTTAAGCCCGGAGAATTCGTTGAGGATTCGAAGTCTCTAGAGATAAGTCGCTTGCTATATAATATATTAATTTATTAAAAAGTAAAATGATTTTTTATTAATTTTATTCTCTTGGAGTGTTGATTTTACGTTTAAGTAG
>CAMJAG010000014.1 GCA_946403545.1 uncultured Caryophanales bacterium
TTTTTTGTTATTTGTTATTGATTCTAGTTTTGGTAACTGTCTTATATAAGAAGTTATCTTCTTTTCTATCAAGTACCATACTTCCAGGTCTATAGTAGTTTCTCGCACCTCTTTGGAATTTAACTGGTTTGAGTGCTTTATAGTTAGGTAGGAAGAATAAGACTGCAAAGATAACACCAATAAGTGCACCAACTCCAAGTCCTGCAATTGAGAATTCACCAGCATTAGCGGAGCCAATAACTGTACCTAATATTGTAGGGACTAAGAAGAATATCATTGTTAATAAGAATGCTTTTAGTTTTGCCATTGGAAGGTTACCTGTCATTTTGCCAGTTTCACCATTCATAGCGAACATGAAGTTCTTATTCTTATATTGAGTAGCCATTAACCAAACTGGGTATAAAGCGTAATCAACATGTGTGTTATAGAGTTCTAAATGTGTATTTTCAACATGTAGATCTGTATATCTTGTAGAAATAGTAGTGCCAAATTGATCAACTGTGCCTTCTCTAATTCTTTGGTTAGCTCTTGGGAAGACTTCTTCCTTATTAACATCATATTTATCAGATAAATAACCTGTTAAATAGCTTGGTTCAAACTTAACTGCTTCGTTGAAGTGGAATGGTTCAATTGATTCCATTAATTGATCTGGCATCTTTTTAGAACCATCTACTGGGATATGATCAAAGCCAATTTTACCTGCTCTTATGATAGAGTAGTATTTCTTTTCTTCATATCTATAGTTACCTGAGGTCCAAGTTGATTTAATATAGCCTTTCCATCTAACGATACCATCGACATCTGCATCATGAATCCAGAATGGAACATATAAACCTTTAATTTCTTTAATTTGGTTTTCTGTTTTGAATTTACCTGGTAAGAATATCTTTCTTCTAAGATATTTCTTCATGATAGGTACTAAGTCATCATTAGTGTATTTAAATGGAATGACGTAGTCAGGTTTAAGAGCACCTTGCAAGCGGCCTTTTAAGATAACTGGGTTGCCACAATAAGGACATGTAGTAGCACTGGTATTTTCATCTGCGTAAACTTCACCACCACAAGAATTACATGTGTAAAGATTTAAACTAGCGGATTCTGCTTTAGAGAATTCTTCTGTTGAATCTTCCCAATCAAGTTTTTCTTTTGGTTTTTCGTTTAATTCTTGGTCGTATTTCTTTAATTGCTCAGGATCGAACTCGGAACCACAGAATTCACAGACAACTTTTTGGCTTTTTGCATCAAATTTTAAACTTGCCCCACAGTTAGGACATTTGTATTCGATTGCTGACATAATTATTTAACGATATCTTTGTCATCAAATGGATCGCCACATTCTGGACAGAATTTTGGTGGGTTTTTTGGATCTTTTGGTTCCCAACCACATTTATCACAGCGATATAATGGTTCACCAGCAGGTTTTTTAGCACCACATTCAGTGCAGAATTTACCTTTAGAGATTGTTCCACAGTTAGGACATTTCCAACCTTCAACTTCTTCTGGTTTTTTAGCACCACATTCTGGACAGAACTTACCTGTGACCATAATGCCACAACTTGGGCATTTCCAAGCACCTAAAGTTGCTTTCTTTTCTGCTTCAGCTTGTTCTTGTGCAGCACGTTGTTGTGCATCTTGATTTAATAATGTAGCAGCTGTGTTAGCGCCTCCATTACCTGCAGCCATATTAGCCATATTTAATCCCATGAAGCCCATCATAGCGCCGTTAGGATTGTTAGCAGCACCTTTCATAGCTTCAGCTTGTGCTTCAACTAAAGTTGCACCAGCCATACCAGCGTTTCTGTAAACAGCTTGGCGTTGGAGATTTTTAATCATGTCTGCATCTTCTTGTGGAAGTGTGACTGATTGAAGAGCGATAGAGACAACTTCAAGACCTCTTAAGTCTCTCCATTTTTCACTTAATGCATCATTCATAGCGTTTTCAAGTTCTGTTGTGTGAGCAACGATTTGGTTTGGTCTAAGTTCTAATTCACTTAATTTTCCAAATGCTGGTTGAAGAGCACTAACGAATTCTGATTTTAATTGGTTATCTAATTCACTACGGTAGTATGTATCTGTTACGTTACCACAAACATTAGCGTAGAAGAGTAGTGGGTTTGTAATCTTGTATGAGAAAACACCACAGCAACGGACACTAACATCGATATCTAATCCGATTTTAGAATCAACAACTCTAAATGGGACTGGATTCATTGTGCCGAATTTGTTATCAACTAATTCTTTTAAGTTGAAGTAGTAAACTCTTTGGTCTTTACCTGTATCACCAGCAAAACCAATACGTTTCCACATAGTTTTGATCATTCCACCTAAACTACCAGCGAAAATGCTTGGTTCTGTGGACTTATCATATGTGTAGTTACCTGGTTCAGCACAGAGTTCAACAACTTTACCGGATTCGACGATAATCATACATTGACCATCGTTGACTGCGATTCCAGAACCTTGAGAAATAATGTTGTCGTTACCTTTCTTGTTAACTGAACGTTTGCCTTGTCTGCATTGACCTTTAGTCACTAAGACATCCTTTGGCATTGAGTCGCAATAGAAAAACTCTTTCCATTGATCTGCAAGAGCGCCACCAATAGCGTTTCCAATAGCTTTAATAAGACCCATAAATATATCCTCCTATGTTCTTAAAAACTTATGTAATGTTTAAAGATTAATTAGATTAACTTTAAATTGTCATCAAAAAAAGTATATATTGTTTTTTATTTATAAGTAAAGAAAATTAGAAAACTAGTTTTCTTCAGTTTGCTTCTTCTTTTTATTGGAAATTTTCTTTTCCACTAAATAAATTCCTACTAATCCACCTATTCCTAAGTTAGTAATAAGGAATCCATAGACAAATGCGTGGTCACTATAAACTAATTTAATAGTGTGTTTTCCAAGCGAATATCCCTTAAGGGATACGCCAGTGAAGATGTTCCATCTTGTTTCTGCATTAACAACCTTACCATCAACATAGACTTTGAAATCTTCTTCAAATGGTAAAGTAAATATGAAATTTTGGTTTTCTTTTGTTAGTTCAAAAGTTCCCTCTAATTTATAGGAGAATTTAGATTTAATAGCTTTCATATCAAATGAAGCTTGTTGTTTAATTTTATTAATATATTCGCCTAAAACATCAACTTGTTCCATGTATAAAACAGGTTCTATTGGAAGTTTAGGTTGTTCTTCAGTAATTTTAATTTGTAGTCTATGTTGTCCATTGTTGGTATGGCTAAATCCTCTGATACCATTGTGCCAATAAGTGGATGTTTCTAACCAGTTATAATCTAAAATAGATTGAATCCAATAATAACCATCACGAGTTATATAGTAGAAGTTATTATTTTCGCCACCAGCAGGTTCTTCAATTGTATATGTGATAGTACCTTTTCCTTCGTAGTAGTGGAATCCTTTTTCATCTATAGTTTGAGTAAGACCGCTTCCTACTTGAATATCTGTAATAGTGCATGGCACGAAAATATCTTTTTGCTTGTTTGAAGAATCAACAACATCGCTTACGAATGTCTTAAAGATTTCATTATGATATTCAAAATGATTGAACCAATATGTTTCTCCATTTGGATAATAGTCCCTAATTCCTTCATTGATCCAACTATAATCCATGTTGTTAACAGCGTAACCAAATGGTAAAAAATAGTCGTTTTTATAGAACTTGAGATCTCTTTCAGAAGTAGAAATGTTTGTTAATTCTACGAATGGATAGTTTTTAA
Organism: uncultured Caryophanales bacterium; assembly: GCA_946403545.1. Lineage (GTDB taxonomy): Bacteria > Bacillota_I > Bacilli_A > RFN20 > CAG-826 > CAMJAG01. The sequence goes on from CAMJAG010000014.1 coordinate 3,738, forward strand.
CATAAACTGGTTTATCAGTGGTGTAATTACCAGGTTCATCAATTAAATATTTAAGACCTAAAAGCGAGCTAACGGATACAGTAGCGCCACCTTCAAATTTTTCAAAGTAATCATTATTATGATAACCAAGCTTCCAGAAGTAATCCTTTACGTTCTTTTTAGCGTTACTTGTGTAGTGACAGAAACCACTGTAATTGTAGAAGAATGGGTTATTATCAATGAGGTTATAGTTACCTGGTCTATTAGATGTTAATTCCATTCTATAGTTGTCATTAGGTTCTAAGGATTTAACTTTATCCACTGCATCTTGATAAGTCATATCTTGAATATATGTTGGATATTTTTGAACATGGTTATCTCTGATATATGTTTTTAATGTTGAATCTGCACCACTTGAAGAAGAAATCGCCGTTAAAACTACGATAAGTCCGCTTAAACCCATGTAAACCCACTTGTTATCAAAGTGTAATCTATTCTTGACCAATAAATAGACAAGAGTAGCAACGATAGTGCCTAAGTATAAACCTAATCCAAGGTAGTTAATTGTATATGTTTCGAGTTTAGCCTCTACTAAGATATCGTTTTTAACGTTGCAAACGAGTAACAATACAAGAATCATTACCCCAACCGGAATAGCTAAGTGCCATTCTTTTGTTTCGCCGATTTTTCTAAATTCAAGTGCACCAAAGTAACACACTAAGAAACCAATCATGAACGAATATCTAGTAGGGAACCAGCTAGGCTCTTGTCCACCATGGAACATTGCGTTCAAAGTATTTACTGTGACTACAAGGAAGTAACCAACAAAGATTGCTAAAGCACCATATCTTTCTCTCTTGGAATAATGTGGGTTTAAAACGAATAATTGAGCCATTACTAAAGTAACAACTGAAGTAAACATAGTGCACCAACCACTGTTATTCATGATAACTTCAACTGATGGGAAGTTATTTGTTAAGAATCCAACAAAATACATTGATGGAGAGAAATAGTGGAGTTCAGGAAGACCACCTTTTGCCTTAGTTCCTGCTAAATGTAAGAAGGCTGTTACCCAGAATACACCTGCTAAGAAACCACCTACTACTGAAGTAGCACTGAATCTATATGTAAATGCGAGTCTTTCTTTTTTGCCATTAAGTGCAATTACTCTATATACAAAGAAGATGACTAAGAACATGCACATTAAAGCACCAATATACCAGCTAGTCATAAGAGCATACGCTAAAGTTACCGCATATAACCAATGATGTTTACCTTCTTCGAGTAATCTGACACCTAAAACCACTAGTGGAAGGATCATAATGCAATCAAACCACATGAAATTGTGCATTTCTGCCATGAAATATGAAATCAAACCATATCCAAACGAGAATGCTAGATAGCCAATATTCTTTTCTTTCGTAGTGATTCTTAATAACAAATACATATTTAAAGATGCAAAAGACATCTTGATGATGTTGCCCCACACAAAGAATAGTGGTAAATCTGCATCTTTGATGAAGATTGTTAATAAGTTGAATGGAGAAGATACATAGTATGCAAAAATTGATAGGTATTCGCCACCAAATAATCTCATAGTGGAGTAAACTAAACTCTCATTATGGGTAATCACATACTTATAGTTTTTCAAGATAGCAATATATTGACTTTGCATATCAAAACTTATGATGGTGTATCCATCATGATTATTGAGCGCAAATTTATTAATACTAAAAACAACTATTAACGCTATAAAAGGTAGCAAAAAAGCAGCTAAACCTAAAGCCAAGTCAAATAAGAAGTTTTTATTCAAAATTTTTTTAATAAAAACACTAATTTTCATAGTGCTTATATTATATACATATTTTTATTTAAATAAAAAGTTTAAAAAATGTTACGATTCAGAAAGAATTTTATTTATTGTGGTTTTCTAAGAATCTTATTAAATCTTGTTCTTTTAAAGGACGAGAGAAGTAGTAACCTTGAACAAAATCGATATCTTTCTTCTTTGCTAAAGCAAGTTGTTCATCTGTTTCAACACCTTCAATAACGACAGGAATATTTAAATTCTTAAATAATTGAACAGCGGAGTCCAAAAAGATTCTAACGTTACCTTGTTCTCCTAATAAAGATTTATCAAGTTTAGCAATACTAAATGGTAAGGAAATGAATCTAGCGATATTTGAGTATCCACTTCCGAAGTCATCCATTGCGAATTTAACGCCATATTTACCTAAATCATCCATGAATTCCTTAGTTTTTGTTGGATATTTAACTGCAACAGTTTCTGTAATTTCTAAGCAAATCCTTGTTGGATCGATTTCGTGTTTCCTGATAACTTTTAAGAATCTTTCGCTTGGGTTATTGAAGAATTCAGCGCATGAAACATTAATTTCTAAGTTTTCAATTTCTGGATGTCTCTTTAAGAATTGGCATGTTTCGTTCAAAACGAAGTAGTCAATCTCGCTAGCTAAACCAAAGCTTTCTGCGATAGGAATGAATTCTGCAGGACCAATATATCCAAGTTCATCATTTGATAATCTAATTAGAGATTCAAAATGGTTAAATTTCTTTGATCTAAGATCAAAAATTGGTTGATAAACCATGTATAAACCTGTTCCGTTATCTAAACATTCTTTAAGAATTTCTTTAATTCTTCTATCTCTATTGACTCTATTGATAAACGATTTATCTAATTCAATAAAGTTATCATCCTTAAATGATAAAGCGCCTTGCGCTCTATTTAAGAAGTCGTTATAACTATCAGAGTTTCTAAATGCTCCATCATTATGGAACCAGAATAAGTGGATGGTAACACTGATTGGTCTATCTTTGATAAAGAATGGAACTGTACATCTCGCTTTTAAAGCGTGGAATAGTTGAAGTTGTTCGTCTATAGTTTTACAAATACAGACAAATCTTGAAGATTGAGTCCTAAAGACAAGAACTTTTTTATTAATTGAATGGATGAACTTTCTAATAGATTCAAGTAATGCAACGGAATATAAATGACCGAAAGTTTCATCTAACATACCAAAGCTTTCAATATCGAAAACAACATAATATTTAAATTGTCTCTCAATACGTTGACTATTGATATAATCAATAAAAGCATCATTATTAAACGCTCCAGATACTCTATCTACCTTTTCATCTGGATCGTTAACAGTGATAATAATAAACATCATCGATAGAGTATATGAAATACCCATAACAAAGTATGGTTGTTGGAAAATTTGAATTATTTCGGCGATTATGACTAAAACGATAACAGTTGTTAAAACCGGGAAAACTTTCTTAGAAAGAGTTTTTCTAAATACAAAAGCATAAACGATAGTAATTATCACGTTTAGACCGCAAATAAGGTATAGCAAGAAGAACATAGAACCATGGTTAATTGCGTAATAACCAAGCCCTGTATCTTCTAAAGTAAAGAATGTGTGATGTGCAGCATTAGTGAAAATCAAAAAACCTAATGCAATAGATGGAATCATTGTAAGGTTATATAAAGGTGAATACCTTAAAGAACTTCCAACTGTATATAGAATATAAGTAAATAAGAAATAAGAACAAACAACTTGCATGAAATAATAAGTTGCAAGTATTACTTCTGCCCACCCAACTGGGAAATAACCCGGATGATTCATTGCATAACATGAAAACACACCGAATCCAACATTTAATATGACAAAAAATAAAGCAACACCAAAAATTCTAAATACTGATGTAGGGAATTTCTTTCTAGACCAGTAACAGATGGTAATTGCTACTAAAAAGATAAGAGAAGTTAATTCTAAAAAATAATTGTAATGTAGGGATTCTGCAATAATCCCAGCTTGCGAAAATACATTCATAACAAGTCCTATTTTAGCAAAAAATACTTACTACACAACACAATTTAATTAAGAAAATAGTATCGAAATTAATGTGTTTTCCGAAAAAATGTTAAAAATATACCGAATTACTTCCATTAATGCGAATAAAATGAAAATTTAGTGTTTCAATAATAGGTTAATTCAAATTTTTAACATTTTTCTTTTTCTTTGTTTTATTTCCATAGATTTCTAAAATAATGGTGTATGAAAAAGACAATATCAGAACAACTTAAAGCAAGAAAATACACAATTCCATCATTTTTGGAATGGAAAGCTTATGCCTTTTTAGCGCGCCTTCCATTCTTTGGACCAAAGTACCATGTCCATGAAGAAATTATTGACGACCCAAATGAGTGTAAAGGACCATGTTTTATTATTTGGAATCACCAATCAAGAAGAGATTACTTATTCCTTAAAAATATAGTAGCGCCTAAAAAGTTTAACATGGTCGCTGGTAACTCAGAGTTCTATCGAAAGAAATTCTCTTGGTTATTTAAAAGAGCACATGTTCTTCCTAAAAGGAACTTTGTTAGTGATCCAACTGGTTTAAGGGCGATGACCACAATTATCAAACAAGGTGGATGTGTTGCTTTTTCTCCAGAAGGAAGTAGTTCTGTCTATGGTTGCCAACAACCAATTGTTCCTGGAACAGGTAGATTTTTGCAATTCTTTAGAGTGCCAGTTTACTTTATGCATCTTGAAGGCGCATATTTAACAAGTCATAAAGTTTGTATCGATGATAGAGTGGGTAAAATTGATGCTTCAATTAGACTTTTATTCTCCCCAGAAGATTTAAAGAAAATGACTCCAAAAGAAATTGATGACAAAATCAATGAAGTCATGTGGCATGATGACTATGAATGGAATAAAACTGCTAGAGTTAAATTTAAAACAAAGAAAAATGCATGTAATAGATTAGATGATCTTATTTACAAGTGCCCAAAATGTGGCAAAGAATTTAGTATCGTCGCTAAAGGAGACAAAATATATTGCACAGAATGTGGTAGTGGTGGTTCTCTAGATGACTATTATGACTTTCACAAATTAACTGATGATTCAAAATTACCAGTTTCCCCATCTGCATGGATGGCATGGCAACGTATTCAAATTATTAATGAGATTCGAAAAGACCCTAATTATAAATTTGAAGTTCATTGCAAAATGGGCGAACTTCCTAAATATAAATTAATTAAAGATAATAATAAGATTTCTCTCCCATGTGGTGAGGGCACACTTTCTTTTGATCATGAAGGTATTCATTTTAAGGGAATTAAACATGGTGAACCATTTGAATTTAATCTTTCATATGAAGTTTATTACACAATACTCATTGAAAATGAATGTGACATAATTAGTTTTTATGTTGGAGAAGATTATTATGACTTTAAACCTGACATAAAGTGTGTTGGTAAGATGTTATTAATCGTAGAAGAGATGCATCGTTTGCATGTTAACAACTGGAAGAATTATCCTTGGAATGCTTATATGTATCATGGAACTGAACTGGAAGAAGCAAATGATGATTATAAAGAAAAATTAGATAAGTTATTCTTAAAATAGTGGGGTTTTAACGGGGATATTGAATTAGAAATGGGAAGAAGGAATTCTCCCATTTTTCTTTAATATCATTTATTTGTTTACAAATTAATGACATTTTCTTTAAAAAGTGTAAAATATTTCCGTGGTGAAGAATTATGACAGAAATTAACAACTTTATTAAAACAATTATGGAAAAAGACCTCGAAGAAGGTCGTGTGGATTATATCCGCACAAGATTTCCACCTGAACCAAATGCTTACTTACATATTGGTCATGCTAGAGCGATAGTTAATGACTTTGAACTAGCTAAATGCTTTGGTGGTACAACAAATCTTAGATTTGATGATACTAACCCAGTTAATGAAGGCGCTCAATATGTTGATGCAATTATCGATGATTTAAAATGGCTTGGATATACTCCTGCTAATGTTTTCTTTGGTTCTGATTACTTTGAAAAGACATATGAAAGAGCAATTCTTTTAATTAAAAAAGGATTAGCGTATGTTGATGATTTAACTCCAGAACAAATGACTGAATATAGAGGAACTCTTACTGAACCTGGTAAGAATTCTCCTTGGAGAGATAGAAGCATTGAAGAAAACTTAAAACTTTTTGAAGAAATGAGAGCGGGTAAATACGCTAACGGAGAAAAGACTTTAAGAGCAAAAATTGACATGGCTCATCCAAATATCAATATGAGAGACCCTGTCATGTATAGAATTCTTCATGTACCACACCATAGACAAGGTAATAAATGGTGTATCTATCCAATGTATGACTTTGCTCACCCATTACAAGATAGTTTTGAAGGTATTACACATTCTATGTGTTCTCTTGAATATGATAACCATAGAATTCTTTATGATTGGTTTGTTGAAAAATGTGAAATGGAACATGTCCCACATCAATATGAATGGGGTAGATTAAACATTACAAACACAATTATGTCTAAAAGATATCTCCGTCAATTAGTGGAAGGTGGATATGTTACTGGATATGATGATCCTCGTATGCCTACTTTAGTAGGACTTAGAAGAAAAGGATTAACTCCAGAAGCTATTAAAGAATTCATTATCTATACTGGTTTATCTAGAATTAACTCTACTACAGACGCTAATGACTTAGATAACTTCTTAAGAGAAGATCAAAAATTAAAAGCTACTAGACCAATGGCAATCTTAAATCCTTTAAAAGTGGTTATCGATAACTACCCAGAAGGAAAAATTGAATATCTCGATGCAGATAACAATATGGAAAATCCTGAATTAGGTAAAAGAAAGATTCCATTTGGTAAATATTTATACATTGAACAAGATGACTTCATTGAAGTTAAACCAAACAGAAAATGGAAACGTTTATGCTTAGGTGAAGAAGTTAGATTAATGCATGCTTATTTTATAAAATGTGAATCAATTGTGAAGGATGAAAATGGTAATCCAATTGAATTACATTGTACTTATGATCCTGCTACAAAATCAGGTTCTGGCTTTGAAGGAAGAAAACCAAATGGCACAATTCATTTTGTTGAGGCCACAACAGCGAAAAAAGCACAATTTAACCTATTTGAACCATTAGTATGGGATGAAACTGAAGAAACAAAAGGTTTAGATTTCATCGAAAGATTAAATAAGAATTCTTGGAACAAAGTATACGGATTTGTTGAAGAATCTCTCCAAGACACTAAACCTGGAGACCATTATCAATTCATCAGACAAGGCTATTATTGCACTGATAAGGATTCTACAAAAGATAACCTCATTTTTAACAGGACTTGTTCATTAAAATCCTCATTCTAGCTGAAAATTTTTAAAATTTATTTGAATTATAGAACCCCGCAAAGTATAGTTTATGTGGGGTTTTATTATTCTTTGACATAATCTGGCAATTAAACGCAATTCGAGTTTTTCATGAATTGTGGACTTTTTGCTAAATAAAGAATGATGGAATCTCTATAAATCGGCCGATCAAAACAAAAATTCTTTTCTTTAGAGGATATTTTAATATCCCTTTAAAAATGTTTTCTCTATCGGAGGTTTAAAGATGAAAAAAACATTATTGGGTTTGGTTGCTTTGGCTACGCTTTCAATAAGCATCGGAGCTAAAGCGACAATCTCTAACAAGAACATAAACAAAACAGAGCAAATTGAAGCGGAAAACGTGCTCGACGAAGAAAAAAAGAATGGTAAAGGTGATTTTGATCTTCCAATTAGACCAAAATTAAAACTTCCTGGAACTTTTTATGATATTCCTGAAAACGTCAACCCAACAAAGATTCCTTCAGCATTTTATTTTGAAAAATTGGGAAATAGGTTTGGCCAAGTTAATGGTAATTCAGCGAGTTTAATTGCTGCTCAGATGCTGCTTGGATACTATGATACATTTGTTAATGATAAAGTTGTAAGAGAACAGTTTGACATTGTATCAGAAGAAGCTATAAATAGTGAGAGCGTACCTACTGCTGAAGATTTCAGCCATTCGCCTGGAACAAACGATGCTTTTACTGAGGCTTTAATTAGTCTTTGTACCGGTCCCCACAACGATATCAATGTTGATCCAATTACAGAAGGCTTGTCAAAATTCGATGTTGATACACTAATCAGATCGGCTCTTTCAAAGAACAAAGTAACTTATACTCCAAATGTTGCATTTGGTGGCGAAATGAAAACGACACTCACTACAAAATTTAAGATTAAAAATGCAATTAATAATGGTAGACCAGTTTTAGTTCAAGGCGGAGATAATTTCGCCATCGCATACGCATACGATGATGACTATGTATATGTTAAAACAGTTGACGGAGATTGCAAAATTCTCACTTGGGAAACTTTTTACATGGAAAGATTAATGCTTAGTTCCGACATGGGTGCGGCATTAGATTATGATATTTCAGTTCATAATCATTCAAATAACTATTATGATTTGACTACTCAAACAACAATTTGCCCTTGCGGTCATTGCTTTTCAGAAACCGAAATTAATGCCTCAGATTTATTTGACTATGGACAAAATATTAGTAATACGATGGTATATGAATCTAGACATGTAGGTGGTTTGAATATTAATTATGGCCATAAAGGTATCAAGATTCTCCCGGTCCTAAATTCAATGCAATTATATAGAGATTCTTCAATAGAAAGAGATGCAGTTTTAGAAGTATTAACAGACAAACCATTAAATTCTATTAAATTTGACTATTACGCAACAAATTATGAGGATTTAATTTATGGTGATAAAACAGAGCTTCAATTATGGTCATTAGTCAAGGGAGAAAATGGTTTGAGCAGTTGGACTGACAAGCAAACTTATTCATTAACTTACCTTGATACACAAACCTTACACATCAATAAAACCTTCAATCAAAACGTTATTGGATTCAAACTTGCTTTAGTTCGTGTAGATGGAAAAAACTCACGCGATTATCATCTTGCAATCGACAATATGGTCGTCAATCACTCACCACTAGTAGATGGTTCTGATATTAAAATTTCACAATACATATATCCGGGATTTTTGTTACCATCAAACCTTGAAAATCAATCAAGTCCTACATATGTGGAAGGTACACAAGGAGATCTTCATTATCAATTCTTGCATCACAATGTTACAAGAAACTTTAGTGGAGCGGTTATTGAAATGAATTTAGAAGAGAATTTTTCAAGGACTTCAGATTTAAGATTCATTTTCGACAAGGAAATTTCTAAGTTGGAATTTATCAATTGTGCATTAAGCACAGAAGACTACGAAAAACGCGATCTCGCAACTTTAAAAGTTTTTGCTTTGCAAAAAAATAGCAGAAATCATTTAGTTTGGAATGAAAGCGCAGTTGCTCCAATGGGCAGAAATGATAGCAACGCAGAACACACAACAGTTGATTTTGACCAACCAACATATGGATTCAAAGTCGAATTCTCGACATCATCAAGTAATTACCCATTAAATCCTATCCATATTGGTGTTGGCAATTTTAAAGTAACACATTCATTTGCAAATTATTCCGAGAATGTAGGGTTTAAGTCAAATGTTAATCTTTGCAATATGCAATGCGTTAATTCTACATGCAGTGGAAGAGGTAGCATGGTTGAAGATTATTTAAAAATTGATTATAGGTTTATATTCGGTCATAAAACTGCAGATAATCAAGGATTTATCATTAATAACAATGATCCTGATGCACATAGTGAAGGCTACGCAGATATACGCTTTAATCAAGAAATGTTTGGAATTGAATTTGATGTACGTTATTTTGACGTTGATTCTTACAATAACAGAAACACAGCAGGAGTGGCTTTCCAAACTGGTCAATGGTGGGCTGGTAGTTTGACATATGAGTTTTCAAATTATCCAACCAGAATCCTTCTTGGAGATGGATATGAATTGAACTATGAGCATGTTTCAATTAACTACACCCCAGCACTTAATACTGGTTTCAAATTCTTAATCGGCAAATCATATGCAGCACCTATTAAAATTGAAGTGAGAAACATTACAGTTCTTCATGACGCAGCGTACAGTGTAAATAAAGATAAAGCATAATCTTTACATTTTATACTTTGCTGAGCGGTCCCATTTCGGGGCCGCTTTTTGTTTTGTCAGAAAAAACAAATAAATCGTTTAAAAATATCAATGTAAGCATATTCATATTTATATAAGAATATGATATGATAAAACCGATTTTGGGCCATTTTCCAAAATTAGTGATATTTTTAAACCGAATTGGAGGTAAATATAGAATGAAGAAAATCGATTTAACAAAGTATGGAATCACTGGAACAACAGAAGTGATTTACAACCCTTCTTACGAATTATTGTTCGAAGAAGAAATGAAGAAAGACTTAGAAGGCTATGAGAAAGGCCAACTAACTGAATTAGGTGCTGTTAATGTTATGACAGGTATCTACACAGGTAGATCTCCTAAAGACAAATTCATCGTTATGGATGAAAACAGCAAAGACACAGTATGGTGGACTTCTCCTGAATATAAAAATGATAACCATCCAGCTAGCCAAGAAGCTTGGAAAGCTTGTAAGGAAATCGCAATTAAAGAATTAAGCAACAAGAAATTATATGTTGTTGATGCATTCTGTGGTGCTAACAAAGACACAAGAATGGCAGTCAGATTCATTATGGAAGTTGCTTGGCAAGCACACTTCATCAGAAACATGTTCATTAAACCAACTGATGAAGAATTAGAAAACTTTGAACCTAACTTCGTAGTTTACAATGCTTCTAAAGCAAAAGTTACTAACTACCAAGAATTAGGATTAAATAGTGAAACAGCAGTAGTGTTCAACATTACTTCTAGAGAACAAATCATCATCAATACTTGGTATGGTGGTGAAATGAAAAAAGGTATGTTCTCAATGATGAACTACTACTTACCACTTCAAGGTATGGCAAGCATGCACTGTTCTGCTAATACAGATATGAATGGTGAAAATACTGCTATCTTCTTCGGTTTATCCGGAACAGGTAAAACAACACTTTCAACAGATCCAAAGAGATTACTCATTGGTGATGACGAACACGGTTGGGATGACAATGGTGTCTTCAACTTCGAAGGTGGTTGCTATGCAAAAGTCATTAACTTAGATAAAGATAGTGAACCAGATATCTATAACGCAATCAAACGTGATGCTTTACTTGAAAACGTTACTGTTGATGCTAATGGTAAGATTGATTTCGCTGATAAATCAGTTACAGAAAATACACGTGTTAGTTACCCAATTAACCACATTAAGAATATTGTTAGACCAATTAGTAGTGCTCCAGCAGCAAAGAATGTTATCTTTCTTTCCGCTGATGCATTCGGAGTCTTGCCTCCAGTTTCAATCTTGACTCCAGAACAAACACAATACTACTTCTTAAGTGGTTTCACTGCTAAATTAGCAGGTACTGAAAGAGGTATTACAGAACCAACACCAACATTCTCTGCATGTTTCGGTCAAGCATTCCTTGAATTACACCCAACTAAATACGCTGAAGAATTAGTTAAGAAAATGCAAAAGAGTGGTGCTAAGGCTTACTTAGTTAACACAGGTTGGAATGGTACAGGAAAACGTATTTCTATTAAAGATACACGTGGTATCATCGATGCAATCTTAGATGGTTCAATTAATAAAGCAGAAACTAAAGTTATTCCTCACTTCAACTTAGAAGTACCTACATCTTTACCAGGTGTTGATCCAAAGATCTTAGATCCAAGAGATACATACGCTGATGCAAAAGATTGGGAAGTTAAGGCATTAGATTTAGCAGGAAGATTCATTAAAAACTTCGAAAAATATGAAACAAACCCAGCAGGTAAAGCTTTAGTTAAAGCTGGTCCTACAAAATAATTAATCTTTATTAAGGAGAAACTATGGGAGTAAAAATTGTCGAGACAGCACTTAGAGATGGTCATCAATCCTTGTTTGCTACAAGAATGAACACTCAAGAAGTACTTGCCTCCTTAAAACAACTTGATGAAGTTGGCTACCACGCAATTGAAATTTGGGGTGGTGCTACTTTCGATGCATGTTTAAGATTCCTTAATGAAGATCCATGGGAAAGACTTAGACAAGCTAAAAAG
>CAMJAG010000015.1 GCA_946403545.1 uncultured Caryophanales bacterium
TAGTTAATATTTCTCACTCTTTTCTTAGTGACATTAACCACATATTCTTTTCCATCAACAATGTAAGTAAATTGATAATTCATCCTTGATATTATAACTTATTAACTTGAAAAACTTATATATTAAATATAAGATTATAAAGGCAAAATTATGGAAAAGATTCTTATATCAGCGTGCCTTGTAGGCGATAAAGTAAAATATAACGGACAAAGTAACTATAATCCTAAGATTAAAGAACTCTTAGAGAAATATGAATTAGTCCCATTCTGTCCTGAGGTTGAAGGTGGTCTACCTACTCCTAGAACTCCAAACGAAAGAGTGAAAGACAAAGTCTTAACTGAAGATGGAAGAGATGTTACTAAACCTTTTGAAAAGGGAGCGGATCTTGCTTATAACATCTGCATGTATCTAGGTATTAAGATTGCAGTATTAAAAGCTTTATCTCCTTCTTGTGGTTCTAATGAAATCTATGATGGAACATTCACCCACACAAAGAAAAAAGGTGATGGCGTTACCGCTGAACTTCTTAAGAAAAAAGGTATTAAAGTTTATACCGAAAACGAAATCGATGAATTGTTAAAATAAACATGGCCGAAGCCATGTTTTTTTAATAATTTGTTTCTTGTCTATGATAGTTAACTTCAAGCTTTTTATAATACGCTTTTATGATAGTTTGAAATCTAACATTTAATAAAGGAACGATATTTAAGAAAGCTTGGAATGCTTTTTGATAACTCTTGTCATCTTGTTTTTTATAAAACTCACTAACAAGTTTATAAGTAAGAAGGATTTGGTCTGTTAAGTTATCCATATGTTTTGTGCGGTTATATTGCTTTTTAGCGGTATTGATATCCACACCTAATGATAAGAAGAAATGAAGACCGTCGACGTATTCATCAAGCACTCTTTCTTGGGATTCGCTTGGTTTGTTGCTCCAGTATTTGAAACATCTAGTCGCATTAGCGAATTCACCAAGTTCCACTAACAAGGATAAAGTTCTTTTATTTCTTGTAGTAGCATAGCTAATGTTATGGTTTTTAGCGATGGTTTCATCTAATTCAGCTTGTTTTTTAAATAATTCAGTTAAATCAATTTTTGCCATATTAATAATTTACCTTTGGAAGATGCCAAATATCATCGACATAACTTTGGATTGTTCTATCACTTGAGAAGAATCCAGAGTTAGCGATATTCATAAGGCACATTCTTTGCCATTTCTTTTTGTCTTGATATAATTCTTGAGCTTTTTCTTGAGCTTTAACGTAGCTATCAAAGTCTTTTAGGATGTAGTATTCATCTCTCTTATTCATGAGTTCATCAAAGATCATTCTGAACTTATCTTTCTTGTAGAAAGTCCATTCTCCTTCTAACAAGGAATCAAGAATGTTTTTAATTCTCATATCAGAGTTATAAATATCCCAAGGATTATATGTCATATTACAGTTGAGTTCTTCAACTTCATCAGCATTCATACCAAAGATGATTGCGTTTTCTTTACCTGCTCTTTGGACGATCTCAATGTTAGCGCCATCCATTGTGCCTAAAGTAACTGCACCATTCATCATGAATTTCATGTTACTTGTACCACTAGCTTCTTTTCCTGCTGTTGAAATTTGTTCTGAAATATCCGCTGCTGGAATAATCATTTCTGCTAATGAGACTCCATAGTTTTCAATAAATACTACCTTTAAGAATGGAGATGTTTCTGGATCTTGGTTAACAACATCTGCGACCGCTAAGATTAATTCAATAATCTTCTTTGCATAGTCATAACTTGGAGCAGCTTTCGCACCAAAAATATATGTATGAGGATAGATTCTAAAATTAGGATCATCCTTCATTCTTTGATATAAGTAAATGATATGGAAGATATTTAAGAGTTGTCTCTTATATGCGTGAAGTCTCTTAATTTGAACATCAAAAATTGAATTAATATCAACTTCAATTCCATTATGTTCTTTAATATATTCCGCTAATTTCTTCTTGTTTTCTAATTTGATTTCATCAAGTTTTTCTAATACTTTAGCGTCATCAGCATATTTTTCAAAATCTTTGATTTTATCCATATCGGTAATCCAAGAATCCCCTATCTTTGAATTAATTAATTTAGTTAATTCTGGATTAGAGTAAACTAGCCATCTTCTATGGGTAACACCATTAGTTTTGTTATTAAACTTTTCAGGCATAAAATTATAGAAATCTTTAAATGTAATATTTTTTAAGATTTCAGTGTGAAGAGCAGCAACGCCATTAACTGAGAAAGCAACATAGATTGCCAAATTACACATATGAATTTGACCATCTTTAATAATGTTCATCGTGTATCTTTGATCCATTGGAACATTCTTTTCTGCCATCTCGATATTAAATCTTCTATTGATTTCTTCAATAATCATGTAGCAACGAGGAATTAAGTTACTAACATAGTTAACTGGCCATTTTTCTAATGCTTCAGGCATAACTGTATGGTTAGTAAACGCCATGGATTGAGTTACTTCAGCCCAAGCTTCATCCCAACCCATATCATACTCATCCATCATGATTCTCATCATTTCAGGAATAGCTAAAATTGGATGAGTATCATTAAGTTGGAATACATAAGCATTATGAATTCCCACTAATGTGCCATGGTGTTTATAGTAAGAAGATAATGTTGATTGTAGACCAGCGGAGACTAAGAAATATTGTTGTCTAAGTCTTAAGATACGACCACTTTCAGTGGAGTCATCTGGATAAAGACCATGGCAAAGTTCATTTAATGCATTTAAATAATCATTAAAGGAAATATCTTTTGGAAGGTGATGACTACTTGGTTCAGCGTTCCAAAGTCTTAATGTATTTGTAACATGATTTCTATATCCAACAACTGGTACATCATATGGAACCGCTCTTACGCAAACTGCGTTAACAGTTTTAATTCCATAAGAACCATCTGGTTTTAAATAAGTTTCTGGATTACCATAAAACTTGACTTCAACAGCGTATTTTGGTTTTCTAATTTCCCAAACATTACCATTAGTGAGCCATTGATCTGGTAATTCTTTTTGTTTGTTATTAACAATTTTTTGACGGAAGAAACCATATTGATATCTAATGCAGTTTCCATGTCCAACATAACCTAAAGATGCAATTGAATCTAAAAAGCAAGCAGCGAGTCTACCTAGACCACCATTGCCTAGACCTGCATCAGATTCTTGTTCTTCTAATTCATGAATGTTAATTCCATAATCTTTAAGTCCTTCTTTAGCGACTTCATAGATTCCCATGTTTTGCATGTTGTTAACAAGTAATCTACCGATTAAGAATTCCATTGAGAAATAAATGAGAGCTTTCTCATTATGTTTAATTGTTTTGTCATGAGTAATAGCCCAGTCGACGTTAGCGAAGTCTCTGACCATTTCTCCTAATACTTCATATCTTTCTGATACATGACTATATTCCACGGATACGCCAAATCTTTCTAATAATCTTCTAGCGAATTCCTTTTTAAATACTTCTTTATTTTCAAACATATCAATCTACTTCCTTTCAATAAATACGTTCATTTTTCTATTAAACTATGTTAATTATTATAAAGATTTTATTTTATTAAATAAAGGTAAATAAGAGGATTTTATAAAGAAAATCTTTCAATAAATTGAAACTCTTAATAAGATATGAAATAATATGTAAGGTTACTTGGAGGATTAATTATGGCAAAAGTAATGACAATCAATTCAGGAAGTTCTTCCTTAAAATTCAAACTTTACGAAATGCCTGAAGAAAAAGTTCTTTGCAGTGGAAACTGTGAAAGAATTGGTTTAGCAGATGGCATTTTTACTATTAAATATGATGGAAAGAAAGATCAAACTTTCCCAGTTTTCCCTAATCATGCAGTCGCTGCTAAAACAGTTGTTGATGCATTAGTGGAAAAAGGAATTATTAAATCTTTTGATGAAATCGAAGCAGCAGGACATAGAATTGTCCAAGGCGGTAAATACTTCTCTAAATCAGCATTTTTTGATGAAGATACAGAAAAAAAAATCGAATCTTTAATTCCGCTTGCACCTTTACATAATGCTGCTCACTTAACATGTTTCAAAGCTTTCAAACAAGTTTTACCAAACTGTAAACATGTTGCAGTATTTGATACAGCATTCCATCAAACAATGGAACCACAAGACTATGTCTTCCCTATTCCTTATGAATTAACAGAAAAATATGATATTAGAAGATATGGCGCTCATGGTACATCTCATAAATATTTAGCACAAAGATCATTTGAATATCTTAAAGGCGTAGAACATCCAAGAGTTATCTCTTGCCATATTGGTTCTGGCGCTAGTATCACTGCTATTAAAGATGGTAAATGTGTTGCAACATCAATGGGTCTTACACCTTTAGGTGGAATCATGATGGGAACACGTACTGGTGATATGGATCCATCTGTCTTCAACTATGTTGTTACTGTTACAGGTAAATCCGCTGAAGAAGTTTATCAAATGTTCAATAAAAAATCTGGCTTTGCTGGTGTAGGTGGTAGCTCTGATTCTAGAGATATCCTTGCTGCAGCAGAAAAAGGTGACGAAAGATGCATCTTAGCACATGATTTATATGTTAGAAGAATCTGTGACTATATTGGTCAATACTATGTTAGACTCGGTGGTTGCGATATGATTATCTTCTCCGCTGGCGTTGGCGAAAACGAACCAAGAACTAGAAAAGCAGTTATCAATCAACTTTACCCTTCATTAGGAGTTAAACTTGATGAAGAAGCAAACAATTCTGCTAGAGGAGTTGAAAAGGTAATTTCCACTAAAGATAGCAAGATTTTAGTCGCAGTTATTCCTACTGATGAAGAAGTTATGATCGCTCGCGATGCATACGATATGTGTATTTTAGGAAAATAATTTTATGAGCAAAGTTAATCCAATTTTTAAAGACTTTTGTAAAGATTACGCTAAAGACGTTAACCGTGTTTTAGCAGCGATTAAAAGATACGATAGAATTGCTATTTTTAGACACATTATTCCTGACTATGATGCTTTAGGTAGCCAAATGGGATTAGCTACTTGGATTAAAGATAACTTCCCTAACAAAGAAGTTAGAGTATTAGGCGATAATCATGTCACATTTACTCCAAGATTATTCCCAGAAATGGACTCTTTAAACAATGATTGGTTCAAAGAACCATTCTTAGCGTTAGTTCTTGACTGCGGTAATACTTCAAGAATCGCAGATCCAAGATGGAAAAAAGCAAAATTCAAGATTAAAATTGATCATCACCCTGATGTCGAACACTATGGAAAAATCTCCATTGTTAACACTAAAGGATGTGCTGCTGCTGAAAACATCGTTAACATCATTTTAAACCTTAAAGGTAACTATAAAATGACTGCTGAAGCAGCTAAGTATTTCTACATTGGTATCGTTGGTGATTCTGGTAGATTCCAATACAGTTCCACAAGCGAACATACATTCCAAATTGCAAGCTACTTGTTAAGCACTGGAATCGATATTGCAGCTATCTATCAAAACATGTACTTAAAGCAATTAGATGACTTATATGTGACAAGTTACGTTTTAAACCACTTTCACGTATCTGAGCATGGCGTTGCGTACTATGTTTTAGACGCTAAAATTCAAACTGAATTGAAGATTACAACTGAAAGAGGTAAGGAAAACGTTAACTTATTTGCTAACATCGAAGGTATCAATGCTTGGTGTTCAGTTACTGAAGATCCAAAAGATAGATGCTGGAGAGTTTCAATTAGAAGTAAACGCACTCCAATTAATGAAGTAGCAGCTAAATTTGATGGAGGTGGCCACGCTCAAGCTAGTGGCGCTAAAATCAAGAAAATCGAAGAGCTTCCACTACTCATTGATGAACTTGATAAATTATTCAGATAAGCAAGGATTTAAAACCTTGCTTTTTTATTTAACTAAGATATAAATTAAGTTATACTTAATACATGGCTATATTCGCACCTATACACATTAAGTCTGGATATTCTTTCTTACAAAGTGGATTAACTATTGATAAGATAGTTTCTTCTTTGAAGAAAAATGATTACTATGGTGCCGCTTTAGCGGACCTTAATTGTCTTTATGGTGTCCATGAATTCACTGATGAATTAGCAAAAATTAATAAACCATGTTGTATAGGTATGGAAGTCTCTTTAGGAGAAGACTTTATTTCTTTATTCGTTAAAAACGAACAAGGATATAGAAATCTTTTAAAGATTAATACCGCTATCCAAAGAGAACAATTTGATCAAAAAGCTTTAGAAGATAACGCTGATGGATTAATCGCAGTTGTTGAATCTAAATATGGTACATTCAAACAATTATTTGATGAAAAAGATGAACATCCACTCTCAAGATGGTTATTCAAATTATCTGATAAATTTGGAGATAACTTCTATATCGGTATCGAAGTAACTTCTAAAGCAGATGTTGAATATGCTAACAAAGTTAGAAAATTCGCTAAGAGCCATACATATAAAACAGTAGCGTTCCCAAGAATTAAATATGTTAAAAAAGATGACGCTATTGTTATTGATATTCTTAACGCAATTAGAGATGAATCTATTCAATTAGATATTAAATCTAAAGTTGGGCAAGAATACTTTATGGTGGAATCAGATTATCAAAAGATTTATTCCACTACTGAAATTGATGCAACTAGAGAAATCATTAATTCCTGTAAGTTTGATTTAAACATTAAAAGAGGTACATTGCTTAAACTTAGTAACAAACCTGGAGAAGAACTTACAGAAATTTGTTATAAGCAACTTTTAAAATTAAAGCTTCAAACTCCTGAATACACTGAAAGATTAGATTATGAATTATCCGTCATTGATAAGATGGGTTATTCTAACTACTTCTTGCTTGTTCAAGACTATGTTGAACACGCTAAAAAAGCAGGCATTTTAGTGGGTCCTGGTAGAGGTTCTGCTGCTGGTAGTTTAGTGTCATATTTATTAAATATCACTGAAGTAGACCCATTAAAATTCAATCTTTCATTTGAAAGATTCTTAAATCCAAATAGAAAGACAATGCCTGATATTGACGTTGACTTTATGGATATAAGAAGAGATGAAGTTGTTGAATATGTTAGAAGAAAATATGGTCAAGATAAGGTCGCCAACATAGTTACTTTCCAAAGAATTATGGCACGCCAAGCTCTTAGAGATATTCAAAGAGTTTATAAATATCCAACAAACCATATTGATAAGATTTGTAAATCTCTTCCTAAGGAAGATAAAGATAAAAAAGAAATTACTCTTAGAGATGCTTATAAAAAAGGCGAAGCATTTAGAAAACTCGTCGATAGCGATAAGTACTTCTTAGAGATTGTTTCTCTTGCTAGCAAGATTGAAGGTCTTCCAAGACAAGCTGGTATGCACGCTGCTGGTATCGTCATAAATGACGAACCTCTTGAAAATGCACTACCAATCACTATTGATTTACTAGGCAATTCCACTACTCAATATGAAATGAATTACCTTGAAGAAGAAGGCTTTTTAAAGATGGATTTCTTGTCTTTAAGAAACCTTACAATTATTGATTTAGCGGTCAAATTAATTAATATGAATCATCCAGAAGCAAAGCTTAAGGGAGATACACTTCCTTATGATGCTCCTGAAGCAATCGAAATTATTAGAAATAGACATACAATGGGTGTTTTCCAACTTGAATCTGCTGGTATGAAACGCGCTATCAAGATCTTAAAACCTAGTACTTTTGATGATATCGTTGCACTTCTTGCATTATTTAGACCTGGTCCTATGGATAATATTCAAGACTACGCAAATAAAAAAGAAGGCAAAACTAAAGTTACTTATATTTCTCCTGCCTTAGAAAGTGTTTTAAAACCAACTTATGGCATTATCATTTACCAAGAACAAATTTCTAAGATTGCAGAAATTATGGCAGGATTTACAGCTGGCGAAGCTGATATCTTTAGAAGAGCTATATCCAAGAAAGTTAAAGCAAAAATCTTAGAAGAACAAGGCAGATTTATTAAAGGATCCATTAAAAATGGATATAGCGAAAAGGAAGCTACTAGTGTCTTTAATCACATTTTGAAATTCGCTAACTATGGATTTAATAAATCTCACTCAGTTGTTTATGCAGTTATAGCTTGTAGATTAGCGTATCTAAAAGCACACTATCCACTTGAATTCTATAGTGCGATTCTCCAAATCGGAAGTTCTGCAATTGATAGTAAATTCAATGAATATGTGACTGAATTAAAGCAAAGAAACTTCACTATTTACTCACCAAATATTAATGAATCTCAAATGGTGTTCTCTATCAAAGAGGGTGGACTTTTGTTCCCACTATCATCAATTCACGGAGTAAATATCCAAATGGTAAATAACATTCTAAAAGAAAGAGAAAAAGGTCCATTCAAAGATTTATACGATTTCGTAAGTAGAATGTTTGAATATAAAATTACAGAATCTCAATTAACAGCACTTATTGATTCAGGTGCATTAGATGTTTTGTACCCATCTAGAAAATCTATGATTTTATCTTTAAAAGGTGCAATGCAATTTGCACAATTGAATCATAATGAAGATGGTCAATCTTCTTTGGGTATTTTGGAGAGTTTAAAGCCTTCTATTACTGAAGCAAAAGATGATCCAATTGAGAATCTTAATGCTGAATATGAAGCTATTGGAATCATGTTAAGTGATAATCCACTTAGATATAAGAAGGACTTGTTAGCAGATAAAGATGTATCTCCAATTATCGAATTAGAAGAATTCGGTAACGCTACTATTGCTGGTATGGTTAAGACTAAGAAATTAATCTCCACTAAGAAGAGCGAAACAATGGCGTACATCAAAATATTTGATGAAACTGGTGAAATTGAAGTAACAGTGTTCCCAAGAGTATATCAAGAATGCTACCAATACTTAGAGAAAAACAAGTTTGTATTAATTAAAGGAAAGATTGAATCTGATGCAGAAGATAAATCTATGATTGCGGATTCAATTGAACTTTTGGAGGAATAATATGCCTAAAATAACGATTATTGATGGTAACTCATTACTATTTAGAAGTTATTACGCTACTGCATATCCTGGAGTAGAGATTATGAGAAATCAAGAAGGCATACCTACAAATGCTATCTTTGCTTTCTCTAATATGATTAATAAAATCATCGGTTCCTTGAAGGAAGGCGAATGTATTTTAGTTGCTTTCGATGCTGGAAAGCATAACTTTAGACACGATGCTTTAGAAACTTATAAAGCAAATAGAAAACCTGCTCCTGAAGATTTAGTTGTTCAATTCCCTATTGCTAGAGAATTCTTAAAGAACTTAGGAATCTTCCAATTTGAAGAAGTTGGATTTGAGGGTGATGACATTGCTGGTACAGTCGCTAAGTTAGCGGAAAAAGAAGGCTATGATGTCACAGTTTATACCTCTGATAGAGACTTTTTACAATTAGTCAGTGACAAAGTCACTGTTAATATTATCAGAAAGGGTCTTTCTGATGTTGTCGCTATGACACCAGAATTAGTTAAAGAAACATATGGATTTGAGCCAATTCAAATCATTGATTATAAAGGACTTAGAGGAGACTCTAGTGATAACCTACCTGGAATACCAGGTGTTGGTGAAAAAACCGCTGTTCAATTAATCCAAAACTATGGATCTTTTGATGAAATTATTGCTCACGTTGATGAGATTAAAGGTAAGCTTGGTGAAAACATCAAAGCAAACCAAGAAATTGGTAGGATTTCTAGAGACTTAGCAATCATCAAAACCGATATTGAACTTCCATTCACTTTAAAAGATACAGAATATCAAGGTTATAACTTCAGCGAGATTGCAGAATTCTGCAAAAAGTATGGATTAAAACAATTTATGTCCAAAATCCAAGCTAAATGGAAAAAGGCAGAATCTAACGAATTTTCAAAAGAAGTAAAACAAGTTAAAAAGTTGCCTTTTGTCATCAAAGATGAAATGGGTTTTGCTATCGATTTAGCAGATGATAACTATACCGATTCCGAGGTTTATGGCATAGCGGTTTACGCCAATAACGATGTCTATTATTTGGAACTCGATGATGCTAAAAATGATAACGACTTACTCAACGCTTTGAGAGATAAATCTATCAAAAAGTACCTCTATGATTACAAAGCAAATAAAGTTGCATTAGCTAAAAACGGTATTGAATTAAATGGCGTTTATTTTGACTTACTTTTAGCTTCATATCTACTTGATTCTTCAATCAAAAACAATGTTGAAGTCACTATGAATATGTATGGAGTTGACCTTGCAGATAAGGATGATGAAGTATCATTATTTACAGCATCAAACCCTACAAAAACTGGCAAAATTGCATATTTTTCTAAAGAACTAAGTAAAAAAGTGTTTGGTGAATTGGAAAAACATGAAGCGTTAAATGTTTTCAATGAACTCGAACTTCCACTATCAGATACATTAGCTGATATGGAAATCGAAGGTTTCCCATTAAACAAAGAAATCCTTGATCAATATGGAAATGAATTTAAAGCAAAACTCAATGAGCTCTCAGAAGAGATTTATGCTTTAGCAGGTGAAAAATTCAACATAGCTTCACCAAAACAATTAGGCGAAATCTTGTTCAACAAATTAGGTTTAAGTTCCAATAAGAAAGCTAGCACTTCTTTTGAAGAACTAAACGACATTAGAGATGAACACCCAATCGTTGATAAGATTTTGGAATATCGTAAATATTTCAAATTGGTTTCTACTTATATTGATGGACTAAAAGTCCACATCCACAAAGATGGAAAGATTTATGCTAAATTCAACCAAGCGTTGACTACTACTGGAAGACTATCTTCTAGTGAGCCAAACTTACAAAATATTAGCGTTAGAGACGAAGAAAGTAAGTGCATCAGAAAAGCATTCAGATATGAAGATGAAAATCTTTCAATTCTATCACTCGACTACTCTCAAATCGAACTCAGAGTTTTAGCACATCTTTCTAATTGTGAAGCACTCAAATCTATCTTTGAATCTGATGAAGATATTCATAGTGCTACGGCAAAGAGAATATTTAAACTACAAGGCGAGCCTACATCCGCACAAAGAAGAAAAGCAAAAACAGTTAACTTTGGTGTGGTTTATGGCATCTCAGATTTTGGATTATCTAACGAATTAGGAATTTCTGTAAAAGAAGCTAGAGATATTATCGATAGTTTCTATGCTTCATTCCCTGAAGTTAGAGACTTCTTTGAAAAGATTATTAACGATGCATCTAAAGATGGATATGTCTCCACTCTTTCAGGTAGACGTAGATATTTAGTGGAACTCCATGATAGTAATTATCAAGTTAGAGAGTTTGCAAAACGTGCTGCAATGAATGCTCCTATTCAAGGTTCGGCAGCAGATTTAATTAAAATCGCAATGATTAAAGTCGATAAAGCTCTTAAAGAAGGTGGC
The DNA here is from genome assembly GCA_946403545.1 of uncultured Caryophanales bacterium. Classification (GTDB taxonomy): domain Bacteria; phylum Bacillota_I; class Bacilli_A; order RFN20; family CAG-826; genus CAMJAG01. The sequence goes on from CAMJAG010000015.1 coordinate 11,428, forward strand.
TTTAAAACTAAGATGGTTTGTCAAATTCATGATGAACTTATATTTAAAGTTCCTGAAGAAGAGAAAGAAAAGGTTTATGATGTTATTAAATCCACTATGGAACATGCTTTAGATCTTAATGTCCCACTAAAAGTGGATGGAGGATTTGGAAAGGATTGGTACGAAGCCAAATAATTGTTATGCCAGAATTACCAGAAGTAGAAACTGTAAAAAAGATTCTTAAAAAGACACTTGTTGGTGCCACTATTACTTCAGTGGATGTTTTAAGAGCGGCAACAATTCTTGGAAGCGCATCTATTTTCCAAGAAAGTCTTAAAGATGCAAAATTCAAAAATATCTCCAGAAAAGGTAAATATTTAATATTCCACTTATCCAAAGGATTAGTGATTCTTTCCCATTTAAGAATGGAAGGAAAATTCTATGAATTAAATGAAAATGAACCAAATTCTCAATACGCTAAAGTCGTTTTCCATTTAGATAATGGGCATAAACTTTGCTTTGATGACTCAAGATGTTTTGGAATTTTAAAGCTTTCGAAAGAAACAAAATACTTGGAAGATCCACTCATGCTTAATGTTGGACCTGAACCAAGTGAAATAAATGATATTGATGACATTTTTAACAAAGTTAAAGATAGCACTCATCCAATTAAAGAGTTAATCACAACTCAATCTCTTATTTCTGGCATTGGAAACATTTACGCTGATGAGATTTTATTTGAATGCAAGATTCATCCTTTAACTCCAGGCAAGTTTATAACTAGAGAAAACTGGATTGAAATTGTCGAATCTGCAAAGAAGATTTTAGAAAAAGCTATTAAACAAGGTGGTTCCACTATTAAGAGCTATCACCCTGGTAAGGACTTAGATGGCAAGTTCCAAAGTAAGTTAAAGGCTTATGGAAAAGCTGGCGAAAAATGTCCAAGATGTTGTGATATTCTTCAATTTATTAAAATAAATGGAAGAGGTACAACTTATTGTCCAAAATGTCAAAAGAAAAAAGGCGCTCCTGTTAGAGTTGCAATCTTTGGTAAAATCGCTTCAGGTAAAAGCGAAGTTTTGAAATACTTTGCAAAAGTCGGTTATCCAACTATTTCTAGTGATGAAATTGTATCTTCTTTATATAAAGAAAAAGCAGTTACCGCTATCATTGCAAAAAGATTTAATCTCCCATTCAATAACGAAGTTGATAAAACTGTTTTAAGAGATTATCTTGTAGCGCACCCAAAAGACATCCCTGTAATCAATAGAATCGTTCATCCACTTGTAAAAGAAAGAATCGAAGAATTCTTCAAAGCGCATAAAAATAACGACATTGTTGTATGTGAAATTCCACTACTTTTTGAGTCAAAATCTGAAAACTTGTTTGACTACATTATTGGCGTAGATGCTCCTAAAGATGTCCAATTAGATAGACTCCAAAATAGAAATAAAGAAACAAGCAAATCATTAAAAATGATTGCTCGTAATAATTCATTTGATAAAAATAAAAACAAGGCCGATATTATTGTTAACAATAACAGCGACCTTGCTAGTTTAAAATCTGAAATTGATCAAATTATTAGTAAATTGCAAGAGTACCTAGATTTATTTCCTTCTTTGCACTTGTGCTAATAATCTTACAGATTTGTTTAGCTCTTAATTGACCTGCTTTTGATGTGCTATAGAGAGTTTCGATTTCATCAATTGTGAAATCAGAAGTGAAGATAGTCATCAAATTTTTATTATGTCTTGTTGAGATTATTGGATAGATGATTGTGTCTCTGATGAAATCGTTAACAAATTCATTTCCAAAGTCATCTAAAACTAAGATTCTAGCATTACAATATTTGTCTAATTCCTTTTGGAATGCTTCGCCTTTTTTATTGGCGAGTTCTGCTAATTCTCTTACTCTCTTTGCAGAATTTAAGAAACATATTGGTCCCATTGATCTGCTAGCAGCGTCAACACACATAACAGCAGCAAAATAGCTTCTGCCACTGCCTGCTCCACCAGTTAGATAAATCCATGGATTTGAATTACCTTTGACGAAATCTGCATAGAGTTGTAAAGCTGCTTTTCTTGGAGCAGTTTTATCAATATCTCTAATTGATGCATCAAGTAATTCATCATTAAAGTCTCTAACTTGGAATTGTCTTTCAAACGCTACTCTTTTGATGATTTCTTTACAAGGAGTCATTGTGGTTTCCACAATTGTGCCATGGTAATCAACTTTAGAAATTAAATAAGCATTTTCTTTAGTGCAGTTTTTAATACCTGGACATTTTTTGCAATAATTGATATCACTGACAAAATCAAAGATTTTGGTTATGTACTTATCAATTTTTTCATCTGGAATGCCAAGTTCTTTACAATATTTAACTGCTGCAGGACATGCTAGATATGCTTCTTTCATTTTCTTAAGAAGCTCTGTGTCATCTCCTAATGTAAAATTAAATTTAAGCTTTTCCATCACTACCTCCTTGGTCGATGTCATCTAGGATATCATCCCAGCTTGGACCATCGTCTTGTTTGTTAGTTTCTTCTCTAGGATTTTCTTTTTCTTCTTTTTTATCCTTATTATTTTTAGGACTTGAAGATTTTTTGGACTTCTTGAAGTTGTTCAAGTAGTTCATTGCGTCAATTGTAGTTTCTATTCCTTCTCTTGCTAGAGATGCTGCTATCTTTTCAGCGTATGCTCTTGAGAGGACATTCTTACAATTGGTTAATGTGTAATCAATTACTGCATTAATAACTGGATTTGGTAAATTGAAGTTTTTGCTTAAGGAATCAATTAATTTAAGATCCGCTAATGCAGGTTGACTACCATTTTGTAATAACGCTAGGAATTTCTTTGGTGAAACAGATTCCATTAAATTGATTTTTGATGCAAGAGCGGTTTCACCAGTATTGAAATTCTCGTTTTTGCTTCCGTATCTTTTTCTTCTAACTGTATAACTAATTTCTGTTTGGAATAACTTAGTTATTGCTTCAAAATCGATACGTTTGCCTTTTCTTTCGGATGGATTATAAGTTTGCGCTACATAATTAGCAGCGGTTTCTTCGTTAATTCCATATAGAGTAACGAGACGATATAATTCATCCATTTCTTCTTTTACAAATGCTTCAGAAGATATTTGAGATATTTCACTTAGAGCCTTAAAGAAATTTTCGTATGAGAAGTTTCCTTGTATTTTACTAGCGTTCCTTCCAATACTTTCTCCATCCGAGCTAAGTGCCTTTACGAATGCTGGATCATCATATTTTGGATTGAAGATATCAGTGAATTTCGCTGATATATCATTTCCATAATCTTTTTGGGTACTTGCAGGATAGAGATCTTTAATCTTTTTCGCTGATGTTTCCCCTACACACTTGATTAACATTCCATAAAGAAGTGCATTATCGAAGAAATTAGCAGGTGTTCTTGGAGAGTAAATATCATAGTGATATATTGCTTCTCCATTTGACTTAAGAAGATAGGTCTTAAGTAATCCCACTGCTTCAAGATGCTTTCTAGCATCTACGAATGCTCCTGAAGATATTTGCATCTTCATGAGAATTTCTTCGTGTTTGACCAAAGAATAGACCCTTTGATTTTTGCCTTCTGCTACCAAGGTGAAATATAACGATGTAGCGGTAAATCCGACAATCGGTTGATATAAGTTCACCATAGTTTCATAGTCATAGTCTGCTATCAAACTTTTAAGTGTAACTTCAGCAAAATCACGTTTTTCTAATATAGTCATAATCTTTCTCGGTGAGAGCATTATTGCATTAAAAAAACTCTTTTTCTACAAGAAAAGAATGGGCAAAAAATTGTGGTTAATTTCTCCACATATGATATATCACATATTTACTTTGTAAATAGAGATAGAAAATGTGCAAAAATATGGGGTTTTTCCACATTGATATTTGTGGATAATCCACTTTTATAAAGACATCTAATTTGTTTTTAACATTGATATTTGCAATAATAGTAATATACTATTAAACGAGGTAATTTGCGTATGATTAGAAAAATTGCAGTACTAACAAGCGGCGGCGACGCACCAGGAATGAATGCAGCACTCAGAGTCTGTATCAGAGCAGGTCTTTACGCTGGAAAGCAAATGTATGTCGTTT
>CAMJAG010000016.1 GCA_946403545.1 uncultured Caryophanales bacterium
GAAGGATTAACAATTACTGGATCAAACTATGATTTGACTATCAAGACGTTAATTCCTCATAAAATCGGAGATAATGAAATCATTAGAAATTATAAAGAAGGTTCAACTTTATTAAACGCTAAAATCCTTGTTGAAATCGCAAGAAAGATGGAAGCTGAAGAATTAACAGTGGAAATTATTGATTCAACAATCGCTACTATTGGTGATAAACGCTCTGAATATAAATTAAATTGTATTAGGCCTGAAGAATATCCGGATTTAGATCTTGAAAGCGAAGGTACAACATTAACTATGACCACCGCTGAATTTGATTTAATGGTGGATCAAACTGCTTTTGCAGCTTCAACTAAAGAACAAAGACCAGTCTTAACAGCTATCAACTTAGAAGCTAGAGAAGGATTGCTTGTCGCAACCACTACTGACTCAGCAAGAATGGCTAAAAAGATTGTTACTGTCCCAGAAGACATTAATTTCAATGTGAATATTCCTGCCAAGATGATGACTGAAGTTGCGCACCTCTTAGAAGGAAGTCAAGCAGTGGAAATCGCTGTTAGTCAAAAGAAAGCTTTATTCTCATTTGGTAGAACACTCGTTGCTACGAGATTAATCGCGGGTGATTATCCAAATACATCTAATATTGTTCCACGCGTTACAAACCATGTCTTAGAAGTTAACTCCCAAGACTTAATTAAAGCAATTGATCGCGCTAATATTCTTTCGATTGATAGAGAAAATATTGTTGATTTATCCATGTCAGAAGATGGTATTGAAATCAGTGCTAAATCTTCACAAGTTGGTTCTGCTGTTGAAAGAATTGAAATGTTTAGATATGAAGGCGCTCCTTTAACCGTCTCATTCAACTCTGAATTTGTTGTTGCAGCTATCCGCGCTTTATCAAGTGAAGATGTCACGTTCTGTTTTGTCGGAGAAATGAAACCATTTGTGGTGAAAAATTCCTCTGATGATTCAATTGTCCAAGTTGTAACACCAGTTAGAACTTACTAATCGATTTAAAGGCGCTTTTTAGCCCATTTAAGACACTATAATTTTTAAGGGAATAATTATATTCCCTTTTTATTTTATATGTTGTATAATGTCTTTACGGAGTTTTTTTGTGCATAAAGTAAAGGTTCAAATTAGACCAAATGAAGAATACATCACCCTTGGTGTATTGCTAAAAATTGAAGGGATTATTCAAACGGGAGGCATGGCAAAAGCCTACCTTGCTGATAACCCAGTTTTGGTCAATGGCGAACCAGATAATAGACGAGGTCGAAAATTATATCCTGGCGATGTCGTTGAAGTTGAGAAAACTTTGTATCTAATAGAAGATGCTAGTTAAAAGTCTCAAACTAAAGAACTTCAGAAATCACTCGTACTTGTATTACGAATTCAAACCAGGAATTAATATCTTTACCGGAAATAATGGTGTTGGAAAAACAAATATTGTTGAAGCAATTTATTATTTATCCCTTGCAAGGTCATTTAGAACCCAAGAGGACAAAGATTTAATAAAAGAAGGTAAAGATATTGCTGAAATCGATTCCGTGGTTCTAGAGGGGGAAATTAATCGAAAAATCAGATTTCTCTTCACTGACCAAGGAAGACAAGTATTTATCAACAACAAACCGGTTCGCAAACTATCAGAACTATCAAGATGCGTTAATGTAGTTCTGTTTGAACCAAAAGATGTCCTTCTATTTAGAGGATCTCCGAAGAATAGAAGAAACTTCTTAGATATTAATATATCTAAAAAAATACCGGCCTACCTAGATTATATATCTAGATATGAAAAGGTGTTAAAGCAAAGAAACGATATATTAAAAGCGGATAATGTCGATCTATTATTACTAGATACTACAACCAAATTATTGGTGGAATTATCTAAGCCAATCATTCAATTTAGAGAGGCATATGTCAAGGATATCAACGATATCCTTATTAAAATAACGCGCGCGCTCACAGGCGTGAGTAAACCTGTGAAGATGTTGTATGAACCATTTGTTAAAGTGGATGACAATTTCCAAACAAACGCAGAAGAGGCATTTAAACGCTCTTTAGAGGGAGATTTGAAAAGAAAGGCAACATCTATTGGGGTTCATCGAGAAGACTTCGTAGTAACCCTAAAAGACAAAGATATTGGCGAATTTGGTTCGCAAGGAGAGAATCGCCTCGTCTCCTTAGCTCTCAAGTTAAGTCCTTACTTCTTAATTCAAGATAAGGATAAAAGACCAATAGTAGTGCTTGATGATGTTATGTCAGAACTTGATCAGACACACAGAATGAGGCTTATTAAATTGTTAAGTAAATTTGAGCAGGTATTTATTACAGCGACAAGGCTCGAAGTAAAAGATGCCGCTCAATATGTGCTAAAAGAAAAATAAGGGAGGTTTTCTAAATGGAAGAAGAAAACAAAGAAGTAGTTACTCCACAAGTAGAAGAATCCACTGAAAACACAGCTGCTCATGAGGCTTCAGAAATGAACAGAGAAGAAGTGGAACTCGAAAAAGCAGATGCTGAGTACACTGCTACTAACATTCAAGTTTTGGAAGGACTTGAAGCTGTTAGAAAAAGACCTGGTATGTACATTGGTACTACCTCAAGCGCAGGTCTTCACCACCTCGTGTGGGAAATCGTTGATAACGCTATCGACGAAGCGCTAGCTGGTTATTGTACAGAAGTTACAGTAACAATTAATGAAGGCGACACAATCACAGTTAGTGATAATGGTCGTGGTATTCCTATCGATACCGTTGCTAAGACAGGACTTTCTGGTGTTGAAACTGTTTACACCATCCTCCACGCTGGTGGTAAGTTTGGTGAAGGTGGTGGATACAAAGTATCCGGTGGTCTACATGGTGTTGGTGCATCCGTTGTTAACGCATTAAGTGAATGGTTAGATGTCTATGTCCATAAAGATGGTGGAATCTATTACATCCGCTTCGAAAACGGTGGCCATGCAGTCGATAGATTAAAGAAAGTTGGAACATGTACTGACACAGGTACAATTGTTACCTTTAAACCAGATCCAACTATATTCGTAGAAAACACTGTTTATGACTACGAAATCATTAGAGACAGATTAAAACAAGTAGCTTACCTCAATCGTGGCATTAAGATTAATGTTTACGATAAGAGAGAAGGCAAAGCTGCTGAGAATCACTTCTGTTTCGAAGGTGGTATTAAAGAATACGTTGAAAGTATTAATAAAAACAAAGAGCCACTATTCGAAGAAGTTATATATTGTGAAGGTAAAGAACCTATTACCCTTGCAAGTGGAACAGAAGCCCACATTTACGCTGAAGTTGCTATGCAATATAACGACGAATACAGCGCTAACATCTTCTCCTTCTGTAATAACGTTCACACCCATGAAGGTGGAACACACGAAGAAGGATTCCGTATGGCTATTACTCGTGTAATTAACGCCTACGCTAGACAAACAAAGATGTTAAAAGATAACGAAGATAATCTTACTTATTCCGACGTCACCGAAGGTTTAACCGCAATTATCTCCGTTAAACACCCAAACCCACAATTCGAAGGACAAACCAAAACCAAATTAGGTAACTTCGAAGTTCGTAAAACCCTTTCTCAAATCGTTGGTACACAACTTGATAGATTCTTAATGGAGAATCCAAAACTTGCCAAACAAATCGTTGAGAAAATCTTAATGGCCGCTAACGCACGTTTAGCTGCTAGAAAAGCTAGAGAAGAAGTTCGTAGAAAAGGAACACTTGAACTTACCACCCTTCCAGGTAAACTTGCTGATTGCTCTTCTAAGAATCCAGAAGTCTGCGAATTATATATCGTAGAAGGTAACTCCGCTGGCGGTTCCGCTAAAGAAGGACGTAACCGTGAAACTCAAGCTATCCTACCACTTCGTGGTAAAATCTTAAATGTTGAAAAAGCTCAAGCAAAACGTATTTTCGCTAATGCTGAAATTGGAAATATGATTACCGCTATCGGTGGTGGCATTGATCCAGAATTCGATGTTAGCAAGATTCGTTATCACAAGATTGTTATCATGACCGATGCTGATGTTGATGGTTCACACATCCGTATCTTACTTTTAACATTCTTCTATCGCTTTATGAGACCACTCATCGAACAAGGATATATCTATATTGCTCAACCACCACTTTATAAAGTGGAATACCATGGTAAACAATATTACGCCTATTCTGATGATCAATTAGAAACAATTAAAAAACACCTCAACCTTAAAGCTGGATATCCATTCCAACGTTATAAAGGTCTTGGTGAAATGGATCCTTCTCAACTTTGGGAAACCACAATGGATCCAGATAGAAGAAAAATGTTACGTGTCTCCTTAGATGACGCTATCCAAGCTGAACAAGTATTCACCGACTTAATGGGAGATAACGTAGAACCAAGAAAAGAATTCATTCACAACAATGCTAAGTTTGTGAAGAATCTTGATATCTAATAAAGGAGGAATGAAATCATGTTATTTGAAGATGATGAATTAAAAGTTGATGAAACCGAAGAATCTGAAGATACTGCTGCTGAAGATAGTGGCGAAGACTCCGAAGTTGAAACAGCTGAAGTAGAAGAAGGCATTGTTGCTGGACTTACTGATATTCCACTTGTTAACACAGTTAAAAGTTCCTTCTTAGATTACGCGATGTCTGTTATCGTCTCTCGTGCGATTCCAGATGTTAGAGATGGTTTTAAACCAGTTCACCGTAGAATTATCTACAGCATGAACGAAACAGGTACCACTCCTGATAAACCATTTAAAAAATGCGCCCGTATCGTTGGTGACGTTATGGGTAAATATCACCCACATGGTGACTCCGCAATTTATCAAACCCTTGTCCGTTTAGCACAGTGGTTCTCAATGAGATATGTTCTCGTACAAGGTCATGGTAACTTTGGTAGTATCGATGGTGATGAAGCCGCCGCTTATCGTTATACCGAAGCTAGAATGAATAAACTTTCACTCGAAATGGTTAGAGACATCAACTGCAATGTCGTTGATTTTGTCGATAACTATGATGGTACTGAGCAAGAACCAACGGTTCTTCCATCCAGATTCCCTAACTTACTTGTTAATGGTTCATCTGGTATTGCTGTTGGTATGGCCACTAATATTCCACCTCACAATTTAGGTGAAGTTATTGATGGTGTTATTGCTTTAGCACGCAATCCTGAAATTGATACTTTAGGACTTATGGAATATATCAAAGGACCAGACTTCCCTACTGGTGCAATGATTTTAGGTAGAAGCGGTATCCGTGAAGCTTATGAAACAGGTACTGGTACTATCGTTATTCGTTCTAAAGCCCACATTGAAGATCGTGGTGAACACGGATTAAAGAGAATTGTTATTACTGAAATCCCTTATCAAGTTAACAAAGCTCACATGATTGAAAGCATGGCAAACCTTTGCCGTGATAAAGTCATTGAAGGTATTTCTGATATTCGTGATGAATCAAATAAAGATGGTATCCGCGTTGTTTTAGATGTTAAACGTGACGCTATCCCAGAAGTATTACTCAATCACTTCTATAAATTAACTCAACTACAAACATCATATGGCATCATCAATCTTTGCTTAATTGATGGCGCACCAAAAGTTGCTTCATTAAAAACAATTTTACAAGCTTACTTAGACTTCCAAGTTGAAGTTATCGCTAGAAGAACTATGTTCTTACTTGCTAAAGATGAAGCTCGTGATCACATCGTTGTTGGCTTATTAAAATGCCGCGAAAACATCGATGAAGTTATCCATATCATTAGAAATAGTGATACTCCAGAAGAAGCTGCTGCTACATTAACCGAGAAATTCGGATTTGATGAACCACAAAATCAAGCCATTTTAGCTATGACATTACGTAGATTAACTGGTATTGAAGTTCACAAATTAGAAGCAGAACGCGCGCAACTCGAAGAAAATATTAGAGGATATAAACATATTCTTGAATCAAGAGAAAACGAAATCGAAGTCGTCATCAAAGAATTACTCGAAATCAAAGAAAAATTTGGAGATGAAAGAAAGACCGAAATTTCAAATGAAATTTCCTCTATCGATGATGAAGATTTAATTCCACAAGAAGATATCGTCGTCGCTTTAACAAGAGGCGGATATATCAAACGTGTTACATCTGATTCATTCAGAACACAAAATAGAGGCGGTCGTGGTGTTAAAGGTATGTCCACAAATGAAAATGACATCGTTGATTTCATGCTTTATACCAAAACACATACCGACTTATTATTCTTCACAAACTACGGAAAAGTTTATCGTATCCGTGGACACCAAATTCCTGAATCAAGCAGAATTGGTAAAGGTATCCCTGTTATCAACTTAATCAACGTTGAAAAAGGTGAAAAAGTTATGTCCATCGTTGCTTGTGATGAATATAAAGAAGAAAACTACCTCATGTTCTTCACTACCGGTGGTATTGTTAAGAAAACACCAATTACTGAATACGAATCAATTCGTCAAAACGGTAAGATCGCTATCACATTAAGAGAAGGTGATGAACTTCTTGATGTTAAAGTTGTCACCGACGACTTATATGTTGGTATCGCATCAAGTGATGGTAAGATGGTTAACTTCAAGTCTGACGAAGTCAGAGCTATGGGCAGAACCGCATCTGGTGTCAAAGGTATTGAATTATCAGAAGGACAACACGCTGTTGGTGCTACAACACAACTCGAAGGTCGTTACATCTTAGTTATCACTACTAAAGGTTATGGAAAGATGACCGATGCAGAAGATTATCGTAAGACCAAACGTGGTGCTAAAGGTGTTGCTACACTTAAAGCTAACGATAAAGTTGGAGATCTCGTTACTGTCCGTGCAGTAAATGGTGATGAAGACTTAATGGTTATTACACAAAACGGTATCGTCATCCGTACACCACTTGAACAAGTCCGTATTGCTGGACGTAATACTCAAGGCGTCAAGATTATTAATCTTGAAGGAAGACAAAAAGTTTCTTCTATCGCTGTTGTTGCTCATGAAGACGAATCTGAAGAAGACATCGAAGATATCGCCGATCCTTTAGAAGAAGGAAACGAAGCAACCGAAGAAGTAAATAACGACGAAAATTCCGAAGAATAGTTGAGATACATATCGTTTATGCGAGTTTTAATCTATTTCAAACCAAAGGAAAAATTTGATAATTTCGAGGGCGCAAGACTAAGAAAGTCTATCAAGGGCGCCCTTGAGATTAACAATATCGATTACACACCAAATGATGTGGATCATTATGATATTGCCCATTTTATTTCTCCTAATAGCGAGTCTAAGATTAATGCTTGTATAGAAAGTGGTATTCCAGTTGTGCTTAGTGCACTATACTGCGAATCAGATATTGAAGCGTCATATCTCGAATATGTAACCAAAAAAGAGAAAAGAAGTATTGTTTTAACACAAAAAGCACTACGTGTATTAAATAAAGTCAATCTTGTTTTAGTTCCTAGCGAACAAGCCAAGGAATTCTTAATCGAATCTGGAGTAAACACTCCAATTGAAGTATTACCAACTAGTGTAAATATTTCACGTTTCTCTTATTTAAGAGAAGATGAAAAAGAAGTGTTTTATAGATATTACCGCGAAGATAAAAATAAGAAATTGGTAATATCTATTGGAAGTTATGACAATCTTGATGGTGTTAGTGCATTTATTAAAAGCGCCAAATTAAATCCAGGATGCTCATTTTATTACTTCGCACAACACAACTCTAAAACGAACTTAAAATATAAGCTATTAACAAGAAAATCACCTAAAAATTGTCACTTTGTGAATATCCCTAATGATGATATTTATAGAAGTGCGTTAGTTAATTCCACTTTGTTTATGTATAACGGTTATGACTGCGCAGGTATTGTTTCAATCTTAGAAGCGATGGCCGCAAAAACGGAAATTGTAATCCGCAATCAACCACTATTTTCGGACATATTAGTTAATGAAAAAACATGTCACATTGGTCAATTTTCTGAAACATTAACAGCGATTGCCTGTGACTATCTAAATGATAAAATTTATCCTACTAAAGAAAACGCTTTTAAATACGCTGCAAGTCAAGGACTTGATGTTGCAGGTGAAAAATTAAAAGAAATATATGAGAAAGTTTTAAAAAAGGAGTGATTAATTATGATTGATATTAATCTTATTCGTGAAAACCCTCAAAAAGTTAAAGAAGCCTTAGCTAAAAAGCTTTGGGAAACCGATTTTACAGAGCTTTTAAAATGGGACGCCGAAAGAAAAGAAAAATTAAGAATTGTTGAAGCTGGTAAAGCTGAACAAAACGCTCTTTCAGCAAGTGTTCCACAGGCAAAAAAGAATGGCGAAGATGTAACTGTAATTTTTGCAAAAGTAAAGCAAATCGCCGCTGAAATTAAACAAACAGAGCAAGAACTTGCTGAATTAGATAAAAAAATTCATGACTTCATTGCTGAACTTCCAAACATTCCAGATGATGATTTAGTCGGTGGTGGAAAAGAGAATAATAAAGTCATTCGTCAAGTCGGTAAAAAACCAGAATTTGCCTTCAAGATGAAAGATCATGTTGAATTAGCAACAAGTCTTGGTTTAGTTGATTATGAAAGAGGTAGCAAAATTGCTGGTCGTGGTAGTTGGGTCTATACAAATTTAGGTGCAAGGCTTGAATGGGCACTACTTAATTATTTCATTGCTGAGCATTTAGCAGACGGATATGAATTTATCCTACCACCACATTTATTAAATGAAGAATCTGGTTATGTCGCAGGACAATTCCCAAAATTTAGAGAAGATGTTTTCTGGCTCGATGGTCTTGAACCAAAAAGATTCCTTCTTCCAACCGCTGAAACAGCGTTAGTCAATCTTCATAGAAATGAAATTTTAACCGAAGAAGATTTACCAAGAAAATATTTCGCTTACACTCCTTGCTATAGAAGAGAAGCTGGAAGCTATAGAACCGAAGAAAGAGGCATGATTCGTGGTTATCAATTCGACAAAGTCGAAATGGTTCAATACACCAAACCAGATCAAAGCGACGCTGCTTTTGAAGAATTAGTCTTTAAAGCTGAAAATCTTGTTAAAAAACTTGGTTTACATTATCAAGTATCCAAATTAGCCGCTGGCGATATCTCCCACTCAATGGCGAGAACATATGATATTGAAGTATATTTACCAAGTATTGGTATATATAAAGAAGTATCTTCCGCTTCTAACGCTAGAGACTATCAAGCAAGAAGAGGAATGGTTCGTTATAGAGACAAAGAAACCGGAAAAACTAAGTTTGTCCACACATTAAATGCTTCTGGACTTGCTACTTCTAGAATTTTCCCAGCTATCTTGGAACAATTCCAACAAGAAGACGGATCAGTTTTAGTTCCTGAAGTGCTTCAACCATTTATGGGCGGAATTAAAGTTTTAAAACCTATCAAAAAATAAAAAATACGCGATATGTGTATGAAAAAACATCAGTTTAACCGCTGGTGTTTTCTTTTGATATGAGATATGAATGATTAAGTTTTTCATAGAAAAAACAAGACATTGTCTAAAATCATGTTATAATTACTTCGCCATCGCGATGATTAACCGCGAACCAGGTCAGGACGGGAACGTAGCAGCCTTAAGTGTATTGGTCGTGTGCGGTGGTTTTAATTTTTTATGAAAAACGATGAATATTATATGAAAAAAGCGCTTAACTTAGCTAAAAAAGCTATGCTTATCGACGAAGTACCTGTTGGCGCAGTTATTGTTAAAGACGATAAGATTATTACTTCTTCATATAATACGAGAGAGAGTAAAAAAGATTCTCTTGGTCATGCAGAAATAAATGCAATTAGAAAAGCAAATAAGAAATTAGATGCTTGGAGACTTGATGGTTGTACGATATATGTCACTATTGAACCATGTCTAATGTGTGCGGGAGCGCTTATTCAATCAAGGATTGATAGAATCGTATATGGCGCTAAAGATTTAAAAGGTGGAGCCTTTGGATCGTCAATTAATATATTAGAAGCGAAAAACATTAATCATCATCCTGCAATAACTGCTGGAGTATTAGAAGAAGAATGTTCTTCAATAATCAAAGATTATTTTAAAAATAAGAGAATCAAAAACGACAAATAGAATGGAAAAACTTGGAATTTACCAAGTTTTTTTCTATCATATACATGCGTATGAAGAAAAATGATACTGATATCATAAGATATAATCCAGATGTAAATGTTGGCTTAGCCACTAATGAAGTAGAAGAAAGAAAGAACAAAGAACAGGTTCATAAAACTAGACCTGTGTATGGAAAATCTATATTTAAGATTATTTTAGATAATCTTTTATCACCTTTTTTCATTGTCTGCTACGTCGTTGTTGCCGCACTTATCGTTGCGGGCGGCTGGAAATATCTTTTATTTGTTTTAATGATTTTACCAGCGTCTTGTGTTGGCTTTTATTCTGATATCAAAACAAGAATAAATGTTAAAAAGGATTTTAAAAAAGAAGAAAGAGTTATTGTCCTTAGAGATGGTATAGAGCAAGAAATATCAGAAAATGAACTAGTTCCTGACGATATTATTGTTGTAAAACCTGGTTCAAAAATTAATGTTGATGCGATAGTGGTCTTTGGAACAGTAAGTGTCAGTGAATCTCTTATCACAGGAATTAGTGAAAACATTCAAAAAGGTGTCGAAGATAACATATATTCTGGATCCACGATTACTAGTGGATACGCCAAAATACAAGTTGTCAGTGTCAAAGAAGATACAAGAAGAGAAACTATAAAAAATGATATAAATAAAGCAAAAAGACCGACCCCCTACATCATTTCTACTGTAGAAAACATATTTAGCGTAAGTATTCTTTTTGCCTTGCTTATTTCACTTTGTTTACTCATTATTAATATTTTTATCAATAAGTTGACCACTAACGATGTCCTTTTAACATTCCTTGATGATATGACCAATAAATTTGCCTTTATTACTCCGGTTGGACTAATGTCTTTTGCTTTATTAAATGCTTTATTCTCATCGATTAGACTTAAGAAGAAAAACATTAAGGTTCAAGATATTAGAACAATCGAAATGATTAGTAAATCAGATATTATTTGTTTGGATAAAACTGGAACAATAACTGATGCTTCGCTGAGAGTGAAAAACGTTGAACCTTTAGGTTCGATGAGTTTAGATCAAATATCACAAGTTTTATCTAATTTGATAAACGCCACTAAAGATAGTAACGCAACCGCAGAAGCTATTAAGAAATATATCAAATATGAACCAACATTAAACGCTACTGCTTCGTTACCTTTCACTAGTGAAAATAAATATTCAGGAGCGTCTTTTGGTACTAAAGGCACATTTATAATGGGCGCTATCGAGCATTTGAATCTTTCAAATAAATCTGGCTTTATATATCGTGCCGATGAATTCATTAGTAAAGGTTACCGTGTTTTAATGCTTGGAAGATCTATGACACCAATTACTGGAAGTAATTTCAAGAGTTCGTTAGAACCAATTGCGTTAATAGTTATCGAAGACAGTATTAGACTTGAACTAATTGATACTTTCAAACAACTTAAAGAATTGGGTAAAGAAATAAAAATAATTTCTGGAGATAACGCGAAAACCGTAGGTGAATTAGCGAAATCTTTAGGTGTGCCAAATGCTAGCAAATGTGTTTCCTTAGAAGGAAAAAGTGATAAAGAAGTTAAATCTTTAGCTAAGAAATACTCTGTATTTGGAAGAGCTACTGCTGAACAAAAGGCTTTAATAATCGAATCTTTGAAAAAAGACGGCAAAACTGTCACCATGGTCGGCGATGGAATCAATGACGTCTTAGCTTTAAAACAAGCTAATTGCTCAATTAGTATTGAAAGCGGTTGTGAAGAAGCAAAAGAAATTGCAAATATTGTTCTTGAAGAATCTGGACTAGTAAAACTACCTGAAATAGTTGATGAAGGTACGAGCGTATTATCCAATATTCAAAAGATTGCATCACTTTACATTGTTAAAACACTATTTGTTATTTCAACAATGATAATGTACATCATCACATCATTGTTTGATAAGCAAGTTACTTATCCGTTCAATATCCAACAATTTTATGTATGGGAAATCGCTGGAATAATCGTTCCATCAATATTCCTCTCAATACAAAAAGGATTGAGATATCATATCAAAAAGTGGGTTTTAAGCATGGTTATGCCCGCATTTATTATTCAATTAATATTTGCTGCAATGTACATGGTTTTATATTTCATGAGAAAGAGTGGAAATATATATCTAGATATCAGCTTAGTTGAGTATAAAGATACAGGTTTAGCAATTGGTCAACTTCAATTGGCGGCAATGGAAGTTGTTACATTCACTTGTCTTTCAATTGCGATTTTATTCCGCATATTGCACGCAAACAATTTCTATAGAAGAATTGCCTTTGCTGTTTCAATTGTGCTGTTTATTTTATTGTTTGGCGGAGAAGTTTTAATTTCTCTTCTTTCTAAAGGAGAAAACAATTTCATGCAAGCAGCGTTTAATTATATTACGCCTTACCAATGGATATTTACCGCGATGATTGTAGTTGTAACATCAGCGATATATCTATTTACAAATAAAGTTGTTGCGTTTATTAGAGGGAGAATTAAAGAAAATGAAAATCAGAATTAATCCAGAAGTCAAAAAAGCATTAGATGAGCATCGTCCTGTTGTTGCTTTAGAAAGCACTATTATTTCACATGGTATGCCTTATCCAAGAAATGTTGAAACTGCCTTAAGAGTAGAAGAAGAAATTAGAGCAAACGGAGCAACTCCAGCGACAATTGGCATTATTGACGGTGTAGCGGTTATTGGCATGACACCAGATGAAATAGAACAATTTGGCAAAGCCAAAGGCATTGTTAAAGCATCAAGACGCGATTTGCCTATTATTTATTCAAAGAAACTATGGGGCGCAACAACTGTTGCTGCTACAATGATTTTAGCTAATCAGGCAGGGATTGAAGTATTTGTTACTGGTGGTATTGGCGGTGTTCATAGAGGCGCTGAAAAAACCATGGATATTTCCGCTGATTTACAAGAATTAGCAAAAACAAACGTCACCGTTGTTAGTGCTGGTGCAAAAGCAATTTTAGATATCCCTCTTACTTTAGAATATTTAGAAACAATGGGTGTGCCAGTTTTAGGCTATCAAACAGAAGAATTCCCAGATTTCTATACAAGACATTCTGGTCAAAAAGTAGATACACGCGTTGATACACCACTTGAAATCGCCATGATTATCAAAGAAAAACGCGAAAATAAACTCGATGGTGGTATTTTAATTGCTAATCCAATTCCAGAAGAATACGCTATGGATCAAAAAGTTATCGATGATGCAATTAATGAAGCTTTAAGAAGAGAAGAAGAAGCGGGCATTAAAGGAAAAGAAAGTACGCCATTCCTTCTTAAAACTGTTGTGGAGCTTACAGGTGGAGATTCTTTAGAAAGCAATATTCAATTAGTGCTTAATAACGCTAGATTAGGCGCAAAAATAGCAAAGGAATACGCTAAATTATGAAAACTGAACATAGACTTGCCCAAGCATTAAAAGAAATGCTTGCTAAAATGCCTTTGGATTCCATATCTGTAACCGCATTAAGCGATAGATGTGAGGTTAGTAGAAAAACATTTTATTATCATTTCCATGATATTTATGATTTATTAACCCTTGTTTTCTTAAATGAAAAAGTCGATGGTATTCAAAGCGCCAAAACACCTAAAGAAGTGTTAGGAAAAATATACGATTATTATCAAAAAAATAATAAGTTTGTGGACGCTACTATTAACTCAGCGGGAAGAGACTTATTTGAGGAGTTTGTTTATAACAACTGTTATCAATCTTTCTTGAGAATAGTTAATGCTTCTCAAGAGTCAAAAAGGATATCATTAAATGAAAAAAAGGCGATCGTAAGATTTTATACTGCTGGATATTCATCCGCAATCGTATTTTACCTCGCTAATTCTAAAAGTAAGAATTATGAAGGACTTAAACTTGCTCTTGCGTTCTTAGGTGATGATTTTTTAAAGAATGCAGTAAATGATTTAGCGCAAAGTAAAGCTAGTGAATAATCAATTATATTGAAAATAATTGTTTAATTGATAAAATAAGTATCAGCTTAAGTAGTGATCCAAACTATTTAGATGATACACGTGTGATGATCATCACAAAAAAAGAGGGAGGAACACTATGAAAAAAGAAGATGTTAGTGGGATTATTGTTTATCTACTTATTGTAGGTATAGCATTAGTCTTTTGTTTTACCGTTTTAAGAGAACATAGCGCAAATAGTGATTTATCTGGAATGCTATATTGGCTCTATGTTGTTGGAGCGATTGCTACAGGCATTGTTTTAAATGCGGTTATATTTGAGCTTGCACATATCTTAGGTGCGAAAGCGGGCGGATATGAAGTAATTTCTGTTTCTATATTAGGCCTTACTTTTTATAAAAACGAAGGCAAAATGAGAATTAAATTTGCTGGTTATGACGGATTAACTGGTGAAACAAAAATTCTACCTAAAGAAAACGCTAAAAAAACACCAAACCCACGTCCATATTTATTATTTGGCTCATTATTCTTTATGATTGAAGCCTCAATTTTAGTTGTGTTATTCTCCCTGTTCTCTGATTACAAAACCTATGGTGTTGCCGTTTCTAACACTGTCTATTTCTTCTTAACTGTCGCGGTTGTAGGTGGAATTATTCTTCTTTATAACATCCTTCCATTTAGATTAGATTCTATTACCGATGGCTATCGTTTAACCATGGTGACAAACCCTAAAAATAAAGAAGCGTTTAATGAATTATTACGCGTTGAATACGAGATTGCTCAAGGTAATTCTGATGTTGAAATCAAAACATTTGAAAGTATTACCAACTTCACCGCTGATTTAAACTTAAACAAAGTTTATGCATTATTAGATAAACGTCAATTCGAAGAAGCTGAACAATTAATTGATATCATCTTAACTGGAAAAGAAGAATTATCTAGACGTACATATTTACGCGCTTTAGCGCAAAAAATCTTCCTTCACTTATTCTCTAAAGACTTAGAAGAAGCAAGAAAATATTATGATGAAGAAGTTGATTTAAAAGTTATTAGAGAGATATCTCAAGATGATTCTATGCCTTCCATTAGAACATACTTACTTGTGTGTGGATTAATTGATAGATCTCGTTCAGAAGCCGCAAGAACAATTGATAAAGTCAACAAAGCCTATAAGAAAACAAACAAGAATAGAAGAGGCGTTGAAGCAGCTTTATATAACGAATCATTAGAAAAGGTAGTGGAAAATAATCCAAAATGGAGCGACTTCCTCGATTACAAATTAGAAGT
>CAMJAG010000017.1 GCA_946403545.1 uncultured Caryophanales bacterium
TTCCAGGAAAACCTGGTAAAAAGCCAAAGAAAGTAATCTATGTAGATGGACCTTTGTATCCAAATCAAAATCTTCCATTTGAAAAAGCAGTTGAAGATTTAAGAAATCAATGTTTTGAAACAATGTCTGCTAGAGCAAAGAAGTACTCTACAGTGGAATATATAAAATATGTGAAGAAAGAAAAAGAGTAGTTTTACTACTCTTTCTTTTGTTTAGTCCATTGAAGAACTAAACATCTATTTATCTATCATCTGGATATTTGAGATTTATTTGAGATTTAATCTCTTCTAATATCTTCATAACATCTAGAGTGGATTTTTTTGATACGAACCTAGATTCTATTAGTCCTTCTTGGATTTCTTGACTTGCTATTACAAATTCTCTTTCATATAGCAATATGTTTTCTTTATCTTTATAGATTTGATTACCTTGTTTAGATTTAAGTTTTGCTTTTCTAGCAGCGTGGAACATCATAGGTAATTTAATTTTTCCTTCTGTTCCTTCTACTTTCGCTGCAATAGAACCAAATCTATCGATAGCACTTGTTAGATATGCTTTGATTCCATTTTCATATTCAAATATTACTTTTAATTGGAAATCTATATCTCTTTTCATTTTAGCGGTAGCTTTAATTGATTTAGGATAACCGAATAATCGATATGCATAAGTAACTGGATAGATACCTAAATCATATAAACTACCTCCACCAGAGTTTAGATCGGTGAGTCTAAACTTCTTGGCAGCGTATATACTCGGGAGGGAGAAATCCGCTTTAAAGGTTTTAACTTTACCTATTTTATTATTATCAATCCATTCTTTAACTTTATATGCTGTTGGGTTAAACCAGGTCCACATGGCTTCAACAAAATATGTGTTATTCTTTTTAGCGATTTCAAATAATTCTTCAGCGGATTTAAGGTTTAATGTTAATGTTTTCTCACAAATTACAGGGATATGTTTTTCTAAAGCTTTTTTAGAATATGAATAATGGAATCTATGAGGAGTTGCTACATAAATAGCGTTGATTCTTTTATCCTCAAGCATATCCTCATATGTTTTATAAGGTGTAGCACCAAACTGTTTTGCGAATTCTTGGCAATGTTCAAAACTGCGTGAATAAACAGCGACAATATTAATGTCCTTATTATTCTTTAATTCTTTCGCTACTGTGATAGCGATACCTTTTGAGCCAACAAATCCAATATTAAACATATTTATTCTCTATATTTATTTTAGATGATTAATCATCATCTTCATCTTTTCCACCATAATCAGATGGATCATAATCTTTATCTAACTCTCTTGGATCAACACCAAGTTTTTCTGCTTTTCTTCTTGTTGAATAGTGATCAATAGGACCAAAGCATGTATAGAATACTGGTACTAATAAGAAGACTACCCACATTGGATGCCATGTATTAGCGGTCATACCACAATATAAGAAGATTGTTGTTACAAAGACTGCGAAGTTAAATACTGTAATTTTTCCTTTTAATATAGCGTGGATAAAGCTTGGAATGATTGGAATTGCTACAAAGAAAATCCAACTCCATCTAAATCCTGTCATTGGTGCGGTTAAATAAAAGCCATCTGTAAAGTTAAATGTTGGCATTCTTAAATTTAATAAACCAAAGACGATGAATAAGACTACTGAGATTACTGAGCAGATTGAGTAAGCAATAGCTACTGGAGGTCTGCAGTGATCTTTAAGTTTATTTTCTAAATCTTTTTCAGTGAAATGATGTTTTTCACCATTCTTACTACATGTGTGGATACCATCGTTATCTATGTGTACGTATGATCCATCTTCACTATTAATTTGAACACCTTTGCCACCACCGATGTGAATTTCATCTTTAGCGACTTCTTGTTCTGGCTCTACTGTTTCTGATTTTGGTTGATCATTGACTTTTGGGTCAGGATCTTTCTTACCATTGATTAGTTCGTCTAATGAGACTCCATATAAATTAGCGAGAGCGATTAGGTTATCTGTATCTGGGCTTGCTTCTACGCGTTCCCATTTACTTACTGCCTGTCTAGAGATGCCTAATTTATCTGCGAGTTCTTCTTGTGAGTAACCCGCTCTTTTGCGGTATTCGACTAATCTGTTTGCGATTTCTAAGTTCATAATGTCGTTCTCCTTTGCGTTTGCTGTCTCTATTATTACGAAAATCTAATCGGTTGCTCTACCAAGTCTAGTTTTCAATTACGCAACTTTTGGTTGCATTACACATATTTTAGCAATATTTCTACGTTTATTACAATTATTGAATTTTTACCTTTTCCTTAGGAAAAAGACTAAAGATTTACTAAAAAGAGAAAAAATTTATTTTTTATAAGTAAAAAGATGATAATTATTGTTAAAATAGTGATAGCGATTTAAAACTAGACGATAAATTTGATAGGAAAAATTTATTTATTCGGTTTTTATAAGTAGGAGAAATTATATGAAAAAAGTAAAAACCTTACTTACTCTCGGCGCTGCTTGTTTATTGCTTGTTGGATGTGGTGATGCTAAGTCAAATGCTAGCCAAGGAAATCCAGAAAGTAAACAAACACCAAAAAGCTCTGAGGTAAATCAATCAAAAGATGCTCCAGTATCTAAAGGTCAATCAAGCGCTACTCCAGCTACTAGTGCTACACCATCTTCAATGAGTGTTCCAACTACACAAGGAGTTACTAAGAAAGATAAACCTTATAAGATATTCAACACAGTCCCTGAAATTAAGTTTGTAACTAATGCAGGTGCTGATATGCAATGGGCAACAACTCCAGGTAAAGATTCTACAAAACCAGAAGTTCCAGGTTGGATCACTACTAGTGGTATTGACGGTGCTGCTGGATTAGAAAATGAACCTGCAGGCATGAAAGTTAGAGGTAACTATACATCTAACTATCAAAAGAAACCGTTTAGAATCAAATTTGATACTAAGAGAAATATCTTAGGATTAAATGGAAACAAGAAATATAAGAAATGGGTTCTTCTCGCTGATGTTAAAGATACAGCAATGTTAAGAAACGCTGCTACATTCTACTTAGCAAAGCATTTAATGCCAAGTACTGTATTCGTACCAGATTACACTCCTGTACATTTATACCTTAATGATACATATTGGGGTATGTACACATTAACTGAACAAAAAGAAGTTGGTGAAGGTAGAGTGGATATCGCTAAAGTTCCATCTGGTTCAGATAGAACTGATGTTGGTTACTTCTTTGAATTAGATAACTACTATTCAGAAGAAGCTGCTAAAGGTGAAGATGGCGATCCAACTTTCACAGTTACTTATAAACCAGCTGCTATTAACTGGCACCATAACTTTGAAAACTTCACAAGAATTCAACAAGGTTACACAGTTTCTAGTGACATCACAAATAGAAATATTCAACTCCCATATCTTCAAAAACGTGTTGAAATGGCATACC
This sequence comes from uncultured Caryophanales bacterium, assembly GCA_946403545.1. GTDB lineage: Bacteria > Bacillota_I > Bacilli_A > RFN20 > CAG-826 > CAMJAG01. The sequence goes on from CAMJAG010000017.1 coordinate 3,427, forward strand.
AAGTCATTTATGACGCGGTTATGAATAACAAATTCCAAAGAATTGAAAATGAACAATTAGTAGCAGACAATTCCTCCACTTTGGAAGAATGTTTAGCAAAAACAATTGATATCGATTCATTCGTTGGTATGTACTTACTCCACGACATCGTCGTTGACCCAGATATTGGATATTCATCCTTCTATCTCTCACTCGATATGTCTGCAGAAGGTAATCACTTATTAACATTAAATAACCCTTGGGATTTTGACTCTGCTTTAGGAACAAGAAAAGGTGGAGATGAAATGGGTGGTAGAGCATCTACTGAAACTACAAATATTAAGAAAGGTGAAGGTGAATATGCTTCTAAATCTTCTAATATGTGGTTCTCAATTATCTCTAAAGCACCATTCTTCCAAGAAAAGATTAAGGCTAAATATAAAGAATTATATGATAACAACGTATTCCAAGCTGTTACAGATATGATTGATGACTACGCAGCAACATATTCAGCAGGATATACAAAGAATTTCCAAAAATGGCCAAGAACAATGGGCAATAACCCTGAAACTAACTTTGAAGTTGTTGATGAAATTAAGAGATTCTCTACTCATTCTCAATGTGTTAGCTATTTAAAAACATGGTTCAATAATCGTGTTACATGGTTAAATGGTTTCTACATTAATGGTCAAGGTGGAGGCGGAGGAGGAGAAGTCCCACCAGTCACACCAGACATCAATACATTTAAAGCAAACGCTACTCCATTTAGATTAGAAGCAGAAGATTCTGAAATTGCTGATGGAAATCCTACAGGTGAATCAGTTTCTAAGAAAGAAAGAGCTAACGAAGGTATCTCTGGTAATAAATATGTCGGTGGTCTTGATGGCAATAATGGCGCGACAATGACTTGGACATTTAATAGAACCGCTAAATCAGATCAAGTCTTCATTGTGGCAGGATTATCCGCTAGAACAGGTGGAGCTAGAACATTCGATCAAATGTTTACTATCACTGTTAATGATGAGGTCTTAACTACTGAAGATGTCACTATTCCAGCAGGTACTGGAAGTGACTACCATTGTTGGACTACTGTAGACGTTGCTTGGTCTAAGTTAAAACAAGGTAGTAACACAATCGTTGTTACATCAACTGGCAGCGCTACTAACTTCGACTACTTAGATGTATACGTACCTAACGCATAGGCACATATAACCAAATTAAATATGGCAATATTCTTCGGAATGTTGCCTTTTTTATAGTTTCAAATAAAAAATTATTACGTTTTACAACAATTTTGGTAGTAGAATTGTTATATAGGTAAAGGGAGATAAATTATCTTTATGAAAAAATTCAAATTTTTATTTACCGCTATGTTAGCTACTTTAACATTGGCAGCATGTGGTGAAGCAAAATCCGGTGAAGCACCAGTTTCTCAACCTGAAATTAGCCAACCAGTCTCTGGTGAAGGCGATACAAGCGCAGAAATCGTTTTACCAAATTATGATGACGCATACTCAATCGCAGTCGTTTGCGATGAACACGTTGCTTCTTTCAAAGCTTACGCTGATAAGGACTATACAACTGAGCTTCCAGCAGCAGATTTCTACAAATCAAGATCTAAAGCAGATGGTACTTCCATTTCTAAAGAAGCAGATTCTCAATTCTACTTCAAAGTAACATTTGCTGAAGGATGGCATGCAGGCGCTATCAACACAACAGGTACTGGTTGTGGTGTTAAAACTCCTGGTGACACAAAAATAGATGATGCTTACAGAATTACAAAAATTAACGAAAACATTATCGTTAATATCGTATCTAGTAACGAAACAGTAGGTTTCAACGTTACAATTGATCCTGTTCAAAACGCTACAGTTACAGTCTATAAAGACCAAGGTTACACAATCGTTGATACAGATGAACATTACCAAACAAGAAATGGTAAATCAGATCCATATCCATATTGTAACGATGGTAACGATTCACAATTCTGCTTCAAGATCGTTCCAGCTAATGGTTATGAAGTTGACAGAGTTACAGTTGTTGGTTTAACAAACCCAGATGCAACAGATCCAGCTCCATATAAGAACATTAAAGATCCAGAAGAAACAGCAATCGAAAACTGTTGGAGAATTACAAAAGTTACTCAAGACATTAAGATTACAATCACTATTGTTCCAGTAGTTGCATAATTGAAATCTTAATTAATAGAGCAAGGCTTAGAAGTCTTGCTCTTTTTTTATTGCTTTATAATTCAAATCTAAAAGAATTTTCTATAAAATAGAATTATGGCAGAACGTGTTATTGCAGTTATTGATTTAAAGTCTTTTTATTCCTATGTTGAATGTGTTGATAGAGGATTAGATCCTTTTACTACACCTTTAATTGTCGCGGATAAAGAAAGAGGGCCTAACACTATTGTTATGTCAGTAACTCCATATCTTAAAAGTTTTGGTATTCCATCAGTTTTAAGAGTTAAAGAATTACCAAAGAAATTTAACTATATATTCGCTACTCCAAGAATGACTAGATACGTAGAGAAAAGCGCTCAAATAGTAGCGTTATTCATGCGATATTTCGCTAAAGAAGATATCCATGTCTATTCAATCGATGAATCTTTCATAGACATGACAAGTTATCTCAAATACTACGACAAAACCCCTGTAGAATTAGTACAAATGATTATTGATGCTATTAAAGATGAAACTGGTTTAATGGCTACTGCAGGTATTGGAGATAACTTCTTTTTAGCTAAAGTTGCACTAGATATCTACGCTAAACACGAAAAGACTGGAATAGCAACAATGCATAAAGAAGATGTGCCTACAAAACTATGGCCAATTACACCACTATCAAAGATTTGGGGTATTGGTTCTAGACTTGAAAGAAGACTAAATTCTTATTCTATTTTTACAGTTCAAGATTTAGCGTTCTCTAATAGAGATTTTATTAAAGCAAAACTTGGAATTATCGGGGAACAATTAATTGACCACGCTAATGGTATAGACGAGTCAGATATTCACGAAAATTATGTTCCAAAAGAAACAAGTTTCTCTCTTGGACAAACATTGATTAGAGATTATACAAAAGATGAAGTTCCACTACTTCTTAGAGAAATGGTTGATGATTTATCACTCCGATTAAGAAATGAAGAGAAATTAACATCAGTGGTTTCTTTGGGTGTTGCTTACGCAAAATTACAAGGTGGATTTTCAAGACAAATGACACTTTTAGGCGCTACTGATGAAAGTGAGAAACTACTTGAAGCAATCATGGAAATTTATAACAAGCATATTCAAGATATTCCAATTAGACAGCTATACATTAGTTTTGGAAAATTAACCAGTAGAAGATCACAACAGTTGAATATATTTGAAGACACAGAAAAACAAGTTAAAAATCATAATCTACAATTAGCGGTTGATAAACTACATAACCGTTATGGAAAGGATATTATAACTCGAGCAAGCGCACTTCTAGATGAGAGCACCGTGAAGATGAGACATGGACAGATTGGAGGACATAGAAAATGAGTGACAGAGGTATGAAAAAATGGAACGCATATAGATCTCTTGTTGAACACACTGAAACTATTGCAGGCCTTCAATCAAAAAGTGAGAAAATAGAGAAACCAGAGCTATCAAGTGACGAAGAAGAGAAAATAAATTCTATCTTAGTCCATTACCATGGACAACCGGTTCAAATATCCTACTATCGCGATGAACGTATTTATAAAATAAATACTAGTATAAAAAGAATAGATATAAACGAAAGAAAACTCATTTGTGAAGATAGGCAAATAATTTACTTATTTGAACTAATTGATATAGAAAACATTTAATTTTATACATTAGAGTGCTAAAATAAATTAACTTTTAGATTATTCGGAGGAAAAATCTTATGAAAAAATTGGGTAAAATTTTAGTCTTTAGTGCTTTAGGATTATTCGTACTTTGGCTCGTATTCTTCTGCCTCAGATACATCGTATTCCAAAAATCTTTAGACTTAGGAAAAGGATTCCAAGATCACTTCCAAGCTATCGGTGGCGTTTTCGGTGATTTACATTACTTTGATGATAAGTTCACAATTCTCTGGAAAGCTGCTGGTTGGTTAGTCGCTTGGTTCACAATTGGCTTCGGTTTCTTAATGTTAATCGAAGGCATCTTCAAGAGAAAACCAATTATGTTTGTTGCTTTAGCAGCATTAGTCCTTGGCGGTTTCGCTGTATTAGACTACATCGCAATGTCTGGCAACTACGCTTACTATATTGGTAGATTCGCTGGCAAGAACACATTCTATGTCTTAGCACTTGTTGGTTTCATTATCTTAGGATTCGTTGTTTGGGCAGCTGCTATCGCTGGTGGCGTCTTAGCAAGTAAAGATGATAAGAAAGATGAAGAACCTGCTCCTGCTCCAGCAGAAGAACCTGCTAAAGAAGAAGCACCTGCAGAAGAACCAAAGGAAGAAGAAGCTCCAGCTGAAGAACCAACAGAAGAGCCAGCTCCTGAAGAAGCTCCAGCAGATGAAGCTCCAGCAGAGGAACCTGCTAATGAAGAAGCACCTGCAGAAGATAAACCTGCAGACGCAGAATAATTTCTAACGAAATTTAAAAAGTTTAAAAATATTAAAAAGATTCGCAAATCAATGCGAATCTTTTAATTTTGTCTTTTTCCTTATATATATTAGATAGCCCATTCGCCATCTTTGAAGATTTGAGTTCTTCTACCATCTTCAGAGACACCCACAATTGATAAGTCTGCTGTACCAATCATGAAGTCTACGTGGATCATTGAGTGGTTAACGCCAGCTTTTTTAATTTCTTCTGGACTCATTTCTAATCCACCAGGTAATAATTCTGGGAATCCAATACCTAATGCACAGTGACATACAGCATTTTCATCAAATAATGTGTTATAGAAAAGAATACCTGTTTTATTAATTGGAGATGAGAATGGAACAAGTGCAACTTCACCTAACATTGAAGCACCTTCATCCATTTTAACCATTGTTTCCAATAGTTTTTGGTTCTTTTTCGCGGTGACTTTACTTACTTTTCCGTTTTCAAATGTAATTGTAAAGTCTGTAATAAGTTCACCTTGATAGCTAAGTGGTAAGGATGCCACTAAAGTACCTTCTGCTTTACCTGCGATTGGAGTAGAGAATACTTCTTCTGTAGGGATATTTGGATTAAATGCTCCTTTAGCAGGTGTTTCTTCAATGCCTGCGCCCCACTTCATATTAGGATTTAGTCCTACTTTGAAGTCTGTACCATTTTTGGATTTATATTCCAAAGAAACTAATCTGAGTTTTTCAAGTTTTTCTCTATTTGAGATTAATGTAGCGTTATGTTTATTCCAGTTTTCGATAGCGTCGTTTTCATCTACTCTTGATGTAGTTAAGATTGCTTCCCATAACTTTTCAACAGCGGTATCTTCATCTAATTTAGGGAATACTTTTTTAGCCCAATCTTTTCCTGGGACTGCTGCGATACACCATTTGTATTTACCATCAATTTGGTCTCTATATTTTCTAATCTTTGGATAGATTTTTGCTCTAGATTTAGCAATTTTCTTTTGGTTAAGTCCTTTAAATGCATCTGGATCTTCAGAGATGATATGTAAGATAGATGGCATTTTCTTAGCCATATATTTATATTTATCTAATTCAAATGATTTAAGTTTACCTAATGTAGATATCTTTTCATTCTTTAATTTAAGTCTTGTAGTTTTATCATCACTCCAGAATACTTTAACTTCTGACGCTCCTGCGTTATAGCATTCTTCAACGACCATTCTTACGAATTCTGGTTGATCTAATTCAGCATTAATCCAAACTTCATCTTTTGGTTTAACTGCTATACCGACATTAGCGATTAATTTAGCGTATTTTCTTAGTCTTTCTAAGTCCATATATGTTCTCTCCTAACTATAAATATTTCTTTGTGCTATATTATATCTATAATATTGGAGGAGTAAAAGATGGGAAAATTATTTAAGAAATATAAATGGATGCAAATATTCCTAGGTTGTTTACTTTTAGTTGCCGGTATAGTCACTATTATTATTGATTTTATTAATGTAGGAACACTAACTACTGTCTTATCTATTATTATTGCGGTTGTGTTATTTACCTTTGGTATTTTTATCTTCTTAGTATGTTTGATGGAAAATTCTATTGGGTATTTCACATCTAGTATGGGTTATGCTTCCCTTATGATAGCGTTAGGTGTTGTTTTATGTATTCAACATCAATTTATTGGACAAGTAATTCTTTATTTTGTCGCTGTTAGCGCATTAGCGTTTGGAATTTGTGAATTAATTAAATCTGTTGTTTTAATAAAATATCATGGTAGAAATAGCTATATTATTTTGGGTTTTGTATTAGCGGCATTAGGTATTACATTAGGTGTTACTTGTTTATGCTTACAAAACAAAGCAATCATTCTTCAAATAGTCTACTTTATAGTAGGTTCTATCTTTATAGCAGCGGGCACTGTAGAAGTTATCTATGGTATTAAATTAGCTAGATTAAAATAGTATATGAATAATAAAATATCCGACAGAATCATTAAGGCAGTTGCATCATTGTTTTGCCTAATATGTGGTGTTGTAATGATTATTTTAGGCAACACAAAATGGAAAGAATATTCATGGACTAATACCTTTGGTATTCTCATTTGTATCGTTTCTTTTATGGTACTTGCAGTAAATATCCTTGCAATAGTAGCGGCAAAGAAAATGTCCAGATTAAATGACCTTCCTGATGGAGAAGTTTCTCCTGTTAACTTAGCGAATGTTTTAAAAGGTATTGATGTTGTTAACGTCAACACTCCACACGAACAATACGCTAGAAATTTAGTGGATTTAGGTATATTCGCTCTTAAAAGAGCAAATCTATATAGATCAGCGGAACAATTTGAATTCTCTTTTGATAATCCAAGATGTTTAACCGTTACTGATGTGCACGGTAATGAATATGAATTAGATTTAGACCTTTATATTCATCATGATGATCAAAAAATGAGCAACAAACTATGCGAAAATGATGCTCTTATTGGAGAGCCAGATTTCGATAGAGAATATGTTATAGAAGAAGTTCTTGATAGATCTAGAAGATTATTACAAGATAATATTAAACATGACTAAATTTAGACCAATACCAAAATGGAAGAGTATTGTAGGTATCGCAAGTAGCGGAGTAATCGCTATGTGCGGACTTGGTTTTTGTCTTGGTGCTAACTATGTAGAAAATACAGATGTTCAAGCAGCTTTATTGCTTATTGGAATCGTATTAATTGCTATCGGTTTATTCTTCTTGTTTATCAATTTATATTTGTTTAAGCTCTCAAATATAGAAAGAAATAAATTGGCTGCAAAGAAAGAAAACAATAATCAAAATGAAAAAATAGAAACTTTGCATAAACTATTAGCAGAAGGCAAAATCTCCATTGAAGAATATGATAAATTGAGTAAATAAATTATTCTTGATAACAGATGCATAGTGAATAGCCATCCGCTAACAACTTGTATCTGTTTTTTATTACCTTATCGCCAACTTTTATGGTAGTTTCGTCGAGGATTTCAACATCTTTTAAAGGTGTTGTTAATCCTGTTCCGAGTAATTTAATAGCAGCTTCTTTTTTACTCCATATTTCAAAGAAACGATTAACACTATCGGTTTCTTTAATATATTCTTGGTCTTTTTCATTAAAGAATTTCATTAATTTTAAGTTATCTTCATTAATCTTTTGAATATCAATTCCAACTTCTTTGTTATCAACCACTACTGCTACAAAGTTACCACTATGAGAGATATTAAAATATGGTTTACCTTTTATATAAGGTTTTTTATTCTCGTTATAGTAAACATTAACTTCATTAAACTCCCCTATTAATCTAATGAGTAAAACATATGCTAAGATGCATGTTTTAAATTGTTCCTCTTTAGGTAAATGAGAGGCTTTTTCATATCTAGCAGGATAATTAACTTTAATATATTCAATATCCTTTTCAGTTAATGTTTCAATCGTACTTATTAAATAGTTCATAAATCTAATATTTATTATACAATATTAGCATATGGAATTACTATGTCCCGCTGGTAACATAATTGCTGCATACTCTGCATTCAAAGGAGGAGCAGATGCTATCTATATAGGTGGCAAAAGATTCTCTGCTAGAGCAAGTGCGGCTAATTTTTCTGATGAAGAAATAAAAGAGATAGTATTTTACGCTCATTCAATAGGAAAAAAGGTATATGTAACCTTAAATACTTTGCTATTCCAAGATGAATTTATGGAAGCAGTTAGCTTTGCTAATTATCTATATTCTATAAATATTGATGGTCTTATTATTCAAGATCTTGGATTAGCAAATTATTTACATAAAACAATCCCTGGATTACCACTTAACGCTTCCACTCAAATGAATGTTCATAACATTAAACAAGCTGAAGCATTAGTAAGTATGGGATTTAAGAGAATTGTTTTAGCGAGAGAAAGTAATATTGAGTTTGTTAAAAGAGTTAAAGCATTAGGGGTGGAAGTTGAAGTCTTTGGTCATGGTGCTTTATGTGTATCTTATTCTGGTAATTGTTTATTATCTTCTTTTATTGGAGGTAGAAGTGGTAACCGTGGAAGATGCGCTCAACCATGTAGAATGAGATATGACTTATTAGAAGATGGTAAGACTTTAATTCAAGATAAGTTTGCAATATCCACTAAAGATTTAATGACTATAGATAACATTCCAGAACTTATTAACGCTGGAGTGGATTCTCTTAAGATTGAGGGAAGACTTAAATCTAATGAATATATTTATTCAGTAAGCAAAGCTTATAGACACGCAATTGATGCAGTTATTGAACATAAGAAGAATAATTTAATAGATATAGATAAAGAAGAACTTAAAAAGATATTTAATAGACAATTTACTAAGGGTTACATCTTTGATGAAACCCCATTTAATCTTTTAAATATGGATTCCTCATCTCATATTGGGGAACCTATAGGTAAAGTTATTAAAGCAGGTAAGAATAGAGTGTCTATTCAATTAAGTAAAACTGTTCATAGACTTGATGGCATTAGATTTAATAACAAAGGTCAATTTGGATTAACTATCGAAAAGATGTTTGTTAATAAAAATCCAGTTGAAGAAGCATATAAAGGTCAAGTCATTGAATTAGCAGGAATTGAGAAAGCAGAAGTTCTTAATAACGCTGAAGTAATTAGAAGCAAAGACTACCTATTAAATAAGAGAATTGAAGATGAATTGAAAGAGCAGTTGAAGGTTAATATCATTGGTAAATTTATCGCTAAAATGAATAAACCTATTACTCTAGAAGTTTCTTTCAATGGACATGCAGAAAAAGTTGAAGGTGCTACGCCTTTAGAAGCTACTGGTGAAGGGACTACAAAACTAAGAGTCATTGAGCAGTTGAATAAGACTGGCGAATTCCCTTATGCTTTTGAAGATATCGATGTTGATATGGACAAATGCTTTATCCCAATCAGTGAAATCAATAAGCTTAAGAAAGAAGCATTAACAAAACTACAAGAAAGCTTCTACGTAGAAAATAAGGATCTTCCAAAACCATATGAAAACCTTGATGTTTTTAGAACACAGTCGAGTTTTAACGGTTATTTTGTAGAAAATGTTGCCCAAAAAGAATCAATTAAAGAAAACTATGTTTCTCGTGTATTTGCAAATTCTAAAGGCCAAAACAAGCTTGAAAATAGAGTGACTAAGAACGAAAACTTTGGCCTTCAAGACACTGTTGTTCATTTCTTTATTGATAAGGAAAATAATGACAACATGTTAATTGCATCGCCATATTGTAATATTACAAATTCTTATGCTTTAGATTGTTATTATGAACATGGTTTCGATCAATGCATTCTTTCATTTGAATTAGATAAAGAATCAATTAAATCTCTTATTTTAGACTACAAAAATAGGCATAATTCTGAACCTAATCTTGGTATCGTAATGTATGGTAAAATTGATATGATGATTATGAGGTCATGTCCAGTAGGTAGTTTCTACAAAAATAAAGCTATTCATTGTAACAAATGCCACATCCATAATTACGAATTAATTGATAGAACAAGTGAACACTATAGATTAATTGGAGACTCTGAATGTAATGTCAGAATTTTGAACAATCTTCCACTTTATCTTTTAGACAAGCAAGACGAATTGAATGAGTTAGGAATTAAATCCCACTACTTCATTTTTACAGATGAAGATAAAGAAAAAGTAGCGGACATTTTAAACCGCTACTCAAATAAAACAAAATTCGACGATTTCGAATTTACAAGAGGACACTTTAACGATAGACCTTTATAATTGAAGGTCTTTGCTAACTTTTAGAATTGCACTAAAGACTTCGTTATAACCTTTGCGATATTTCTCTTCAATTCTGGAGAGATTTTTTTCTCTAAGAGCTTCTTCTCTTTTTGGATCATAGATGGAAAGGTTATTTTCTTTCTTTAATTGTCCAATTTTTAAGGAGATATCCATTCTCTTACAAATTAGCTTTGCTAATTCTTCATCAATTCTTTCAATTTCTTCGCGATATTCTTGTAATTTCTCCATAAAATAGTTCCTCTAAATAATTAGAAATTCAAAATTTTAAATAATTTTGATAAAATAATTATACTATGGAAGAGATTAAAATTCATTCTAAAAGAAGAGATTACCCAGTTATACTGGGAGATAACCTCTTAGAAATAATGAAATCTGATCTTGATGGAGATATCAGATATTTCGTTGTTTTAGATGATAAACTACCAAGCAAATATCCAAAATTTATCAAAGATTTAAGTCCAAACTCAATGATCTACGCTTTACAAGGTGGAGAAACCGCTAAAGCTTTTGATGTGTACGCTAAAATCACTAGTGTTCTATTAGAGAACAATTTCTCTAAAAAAGATATGCTTATTGCTTTTGGTGGAGGTTCAATTCTTGATTTAGTTGGATATGTTTCCGCTACATATAAGAGAGGAATTGATTTTATTTCTATTCCTACCACTACTTTAGGAATGGTAGATGCATCAATAGGAGGCAAAAATGGTCTTAATGTTGATGGAGTTAAAAATGCAGTAGGCACTATTAATCCACCACTCAAAGTTTTAGTGGGTTTAGATGTCTTAGAAACATTAGATCAAAGAAACTTCAATAATGGATTATTTGAATCCTTAAAGATGGGGTTATCTTTAGATAAAGACTTATATGACATCTTTAAAGATGCTCAAGAAAGAACATATCTAAAAGAAGTAATTTACCGCTCCTTAATAGCGAAGAAAAATGTTGTAGAACAAGATGAGGATGAAAAGGGATTAAGAAAAATTCTTAATTTTGGTCATACATTTGGCCACGCTTTTGAAAGTGCTTCTAACTATTCACTTTTACATGGCGAAGCCGTTGGTAATGGAATGCTTGTTGTCAGTAAGAATAAAGACTACTACGCAGATTTATTAGATATTCTTTCTAGAATGAATTGCCCTATTGTTTCTTCATTTAATGAAGAAGACTTAATAAATAGAATTAAAAACGATAAAAAGGCAGATAAAACTGTCGTTGATTTAATCGTTGTAAATGAGATTGGAAAAGCTGAAATAATTCCAACAAAAATAGATGATTTGAAAGGAATGGTTAACTAGTATGTCCTCAAGTTTTGGAAACCTATTAAAGATTACAATTTTTGGCGAAAGTCATGCTAAAGCTATTGGTTTAACTATTGATGGTTTACCAGCAGGTATTAAGAT
>CAMJAG010000018.1 GCA_946403545.1 uncultured Caryophanales bacterium
AATCCTAATAATGATGCTAATGGTTGACCTTTAAGGTCAATGTCTTTATCAAGTTTAAGTCTAGCGTTATCGCCAGATCCAACAATTGAGAATTGGATAACTCCATCTGGTAATCTATGGTAACCACGATATGAAGTTACTTGAGTACTGTTAAGATATTGTTCAATCAAGATTGTGTCCGCAGTAACTTTGACTTTCTTATAGCTTCCTGTTGCAGCACCATCAGTTAACAGAAGTGTGTAATTAGCGTTTTCTTTACTAAATTCATTGAAATAACCAGCAATCTTAGAAGTATTTTGATCTGCTTCGTAAGGTGCAGGTGCAACTAAAGCAGTATATGGAACTACTTCAATTTCATAAACATATTTGCCATAAACATATTCAGCTTTGCTAGTTGTACCAATGTCATATAGTTTGTTGCGTGTTTCGCAATAAATTGAAGTGATTTTTCCATTAGATTCAGTTGCAGTCATGTAAGCAATCTTTTCATCGCCTACACTAGCCCAAGCTAAGTCATTAGCGAGATCACCACAGTTATCGCCTAAATATGAATATGTATTTGTGCCTGTCTTTTTAAAATCGCTAATATCAAATGTTGCGTATGGGAATGTGAAATCACTCCAATACATAGAATCAATTTTAGTTACTGTATTATCGTAGTTAATACCTACTTGATATGCATCATCTCCGATTTTTTCGTAGAAATTGTGAATTACTTCACTATTAGAATCGACATCTTCTTTAAGATATTTTTCGTTAAAGTGATATTCACTACTACCTAAATCAGCATATTTATTACCTGCCACGAATTTAATAGAAGTTCTTAAATGTCCTTCTGTAGACATAAATGAAGAAGCAACTGTATCAGGCATTGCTGTGTCACTAATAGCGACATTCTTTAAAGCATCATCCACTACTGGAGCAGTTGTTGTTCCGATATTAGTGAATGTTAAATATCCATAATTATCTACGCCTTCTTCCACTATTTCATGTGTATCAGGATCATAAAACATGATTCTAATTGTGAAATTGTAGTTATCATCAAAATCGAATTCTAATTCATCTCCAAACATAACTGAAATAGAATCAAGCATTCTTGCTACTGAATATTTGATTTCTCTATCAGCACAATAGAATTTGCCATCAGCTTCTTGAATATTTAATTTATCAACATCAACATCATAGAAAGCATCAATTTCCTCTAAGTTAGTTGCTACTTCTTTAGCACCACTAGAAGTGTCTGTATAAACAACTTGGCTACCAATAACTAACTTATTATTGTTTAGTTTAATAAAGTGAGCAGTATTATCAGAAAGAATTGCTTGTCCTTCACCTTGTTGTTGATAGAAAGCATAGCTTTGTGTTCTATATAACTTGTTATCACCCAATAAGTTTTTGAAATTTAATGTATAGTTTTCACCAGTTTTAAGTGATTTTAATATGTTTTTAACTTTAGTTGCAGTTCTTTGGAAAGTAACTCTAATGATAATTGTGCCATCATTATAGTCACCATCTTTATGACCAGTAACTACATAAGTACCTTCTTTTGTGCCCACAAAGACACCATTTTCCACTGTTGCACCTGCAGTAGTAGAAAATGTTACTCCTTGAATATTCGCGGAAATAAGCACTCTTTCGTTTAAATCAGCATTTGTCTTAGTCGCGCTTAAAATAATATCAGTTTTAACAGCGCTAGAAGAATTAGAAGATGAACTAGGTGAGTTACTAGAAACATCTTTACTAACACTAGGTTCACTAGAGATAAAAGAACTGACTTCTGGTTCAGAATTTGATAAAGGGTTAGATGTATCTGCTTTGCTTGTGCTATTATCACAACCCGCTAGCATACCTACAGCTAACACGCTAAGTAGTAAGGATTTCATTGATTTCTTCATAATTTTTACCATCCTATTTTGTTTACAAGACTACTTGTTATTAAATAACAAATCAAGTTTTATTTTTAAAAATAGTAAAAATTATAAGAAAAAAGCACATTTTTCAAAGAATGTGCTCATTTTTTATATTTAATTTATTAATGTGCCCACTCGTTATAGTAATGGACAACACCACCATGATTAACAAAGCCACTTGTTCTATCAGTCACGCTTCCAAACTTCGCGTACTCACCTTGATAATCACCATTTTCATCAAAGCAGAGATTTAATTCATAACCTGACATGTTAAAGTTATAGATATTTACTTCGGAATAGAAACTGTAAACAACTCTTTCAACAGGTCTATCATAAATAGCCGCTCTTACTAAGTGAGTACCTGGTTCAACAATCAATTGTTGCCAATGATACATATATGTATGTGCCATATATTCAGTTGGACTATTCCAAGTAGAAACTAAAGCGTAACGATATTGAACTCCACCAATATAAAATCCACTAACAATGCCTAAATCTTTTATTTCTTCATCAGATGGAAGTAATGAACGAGGTAAATCTAATTTACTATTACCTACATTGTAGAAATCATAGATCTCATATGATAATCCATCACCACTTACACCATGTTCTAGTTTAATAATTAAATGGTTATCTTTAATTTCATAAGTTCCTACACTTGAATAATAATCATCAAGATCTACTCCAGGAGCAACTTTTCCATTAACTTCTTGCAAACCATTAAATGCTCTAGCAGGATAGTATTTTAAAACAGTCTCTCCCATTGCTTCTTTTGGCATTTTTGTATAACTTACATCACTTGAAACCGTAAAATCTACATAGTAATCAATTACATCATCACCATGAATCATATACAAATCATATTCATAACCATTATATATTTTTGAGTAGTATTCGTGGTAACATTCTTGACCATCACACACTATTTTTGTGTAAGCTTCGCCTTCTTTTAAAGAATAATCATCAGTGTCATTAACACGAATTCCACTATAAATTAAAAGTGTGTAGTTGCCTTTTAACATTTCAGGGAAAACTTCATTCCATACTAAATCGTTAGAGAATTGATATGCTTGTTTAGAAGTATCTACGCCATAAAGGTCATCATAACCAATAATGTTTAAAGTAGCTTTTAATGTAACTAAATTATAGTTTTTATTACTAACTGTAGCGGTAATTTCATATTTACCTTTTTCAGTAAATTGATTTGTGCCACTTCCACCTTCTCTTTTATATGTAATTGTGCTTCCACTTGGAGCGTTTTTAACAGAGATTGAATGAGGTTTACCATCATACATCACTGTTTCACTTTCAAATGTAACATTACTCATAGAAGCAACATTAATAGTTAAAGTTGCGCTTAAAAACTTATTTTGATATCCATCTTTTCTTAATAAAACTGAAACAGTATGAACACCTGCATCAGTAAAACTAGAAGCACTGCCATAAGTAACTTCTGTTCCTTCAGGAATTCCAGTAGGAGTTATTGTATGAGGTTTACCATCATAAGTAACAGTTACATCATCCATTCTAGCGTTACTAAATTCTTTTTCTACATAGGTAGAAGATTGATTTTCACTAACACTAACTTCTGGATTTGATGTACTAATAACTTCACTACTGTTTGGAGTATTTTCACTTAAAATTTCACTAGTTTGTTTACTAGGATTATTACTACAAGAACATAAAAGTAAAGTTGCAAGAATGAGAGTTAAACTTTTTTTCATAAAACCTACCTTCCTTTCTAACAATTTTGTCAGCAATTTATCTTACGATATTTTTAATTTCTTGTCTAATTTGTTTACTAATTTTATTAAAAAGATTACTAAATTAAGTATACGGGCAGGTGCCTAGATAAAATAAAAAGCCTCCGATATAAATCGAAGACTAGCAAATTTGATTGGGGCGGGTAACAGGAGTCGCACCTGCTCGTACCTGGTTCACAGCCAGGCGTGTTAACTGGTTCACCATACCCGCCAACTTGCCTAATTATAATAAGTTAACACGCATGGTTTGTCAAAGAATATTAACAAAAAAGCACCATTTTTTAATCATGGTGCTATTTGTGTACTAATAATTAATAATTATTTAGCTGTTAAGAATGCTCTATAACCAAGGTATGCTTCGTATAAATCCACTTTGGAAACGATTTCCATTGGAGCGTGCATATTTAAGACTGCAATACCAGCATCGATAACATTCATATTGTAGTTACCTAAGATGTAAGCGATTGTGCCTCCACCACCTTGGTCAACTTTGCCAAGTTCAGCATTTTGCCAGCTGACTTTAGCATCATCCATAGTCTTACGGATCCATGCGTAATATTCTGGGTTAGAATCGTTACTACCAGATTTACCACGGGAACCTGTGTATTTATTGAAGACTAAGCCTTCACCAAAGTAGGCAACGTTTTTAGGGTCACTTACACTAGCGTATAAAGGATCATATCCAGCAGAAACGTCACTAGAAAGCATCTTAGAGTTTTCTAATGCAATTCTTGCTGTGTAAATTGGATGACCTTCGCCTGTAAGAACTGCTAAACGAGCAATTGTGTTTTCAAAGAATAAAGAATGAGCACCAGTAGCACCAACACTACCGATTTCTTCTTTATCAACTAAGATACAGCAAGCTGTATATTCGACTTCATCAGTATCTAATAACGCGAGTAAAGAAGTATAAGCACAACTTCTATCGTCATGTCCATAACCAGCAACCATGCTTCTATCTAGACCATAGTCACGTGCTTTACCAGCAGGTACAATTTCAATTTCAGCAGAAACTAAATCTTCTTCTTCAATGTTATATTTGCCTTTTAATATTTTTAAGACATTAGCTTTAACAGGATCTTTCTTTTCTTTTGCTAGAGGAATACTACCTAAAGAGATATCAAGGTTTTCACCTGTAATAGCTTGAGATAATGTCTTAGACATTTGATCAGCAGATAAGTGAATTAATAAGTCAGTAATACCAACGACTGGATCATCTTCTGATTCACCAATGTTAACTTCCACTGTTGTGCCATCTTTTTTACAAATAACACCATGTAATGCTAGTGGAATTGTTGTCCATTGATATTTTTTAACACCACCATAGTAGTGAGTGTCACCTAAAGCAAATCCACCATTTTCATAAACTGGATGTTCCTTTAAATCTAATCTTGGAGAGTCAATGTGTGCTCCTAAGATTCTTAATCCATCGATAAGCGGTTTTTTACCAATGATAAAAGCGCAGACGTTTTTGTTCTTATTGATGAAATAAACTTTATCTCCTGGTTTGACGGATTTAAGTTTACCAGCATCTTTAAAGCCTGCTTTTTCTAATAATTTGATTGATTCTCTAACTGCTAATCTTTCAGTTTTAGCAACGCTGATGAAGTTTTTATAACCTTCTGCAAAATCAAATACTAATTTTGTATCAACGTATTTTTCCCATGCATTTTTTCTATACATAATTTAAATTTCTCCTTCCTAAAAGTTAGTTACGTCTAATATCATATACCAAAATACTAAAAAAGTATTTAAATACGATTAATTAAATGAATTTTTCTTCAGATAAGATTTTCACAGTCTTTTCAAAAACCCTATCTTCAGAGATACCTGCAACATCAATTATATGTGGCTCATAGACCAAATCTTGGTTTCTCAAATATTCATTATATTCAACGAATTTTTTATAGTCATTTTGTAGGCCAATTGAGATATGCGCTTTATGTCTATTTGCCATTCTTGAAAGAAATCTTTCATATAAAACATTTTGATTTCCTCTAAGAATAATTGAAATTACGTTGTAGTTGTATTCACTAGCGATATCTGCAATATCACATACTTCTTCACTTCTAAAATTTGCCTCTAAGATTAAGTCAGTTCCAACCTTAGCTAAGCGAGTAAAGAAATGAATCATATTGCTCATCGCAGCTAGAGATAATTTCTTATTATCTTCACGAGTTTGATAATCAAATACATCACATTCAATTTCTTTTAATTCGTCTTTATTTAAAACGACAAAAGAAAGATAATCCCCTAAGCGTTTCGCTAAAGTGGATTTACCTGCTGCTAGATCTCCTGAGATAATAATCAATTTGTTCATAATTTATTAATTTAAAAGGCACTTTAATTAGTGCCTTAGATTTATCTATGTTTAGCGTGGAAGGAAATGCCAATTGTGTTTGGTCCACAATGGCTTCCAGCTGTTGGGTTAACGACATCAAATTCAAGTTTGATATCATCTCCAAATCTCTTTCTAAATAAATCTGCAAGTTCATTTGCGATGTCTTCACAATCCGCATGAGCAATAATAACTCTATGGTCTCTCATGTCTTCTTGGAGTTCATCGACATAGTCTAATAGTTTGTTCAAGCTTTGTGCACGACCACGGCATTTAGCTTTTGTCTTCATCACACCATCACTGTCCATGAAGATAATTGGTTTTAAACCAATAATGTTGCCCATGAAAGCAGCGAATCCACTAACTCTGCCAGATTTTCCAAAGAATTTTAAGTCATCAGCGTAGAAGTAAACTGCGTATTTATCAACTTCTTCTTCTGCCCATTGTTTAATCTCTTCAATGGATTTACCAGCTTTGTAAAGTTCACCAATACTTAAGCAAATATTGTAAGAACCAAGTGTAATACCTTTGGTATCAATACAATGAACTGTTCTTTCTGGATATTTTTCTTTGAGTTCTTCTAACGCTAATCTAAGAGCATTAAATGTTCCAGACATAGCAGCGGAGAAGTGAACATAAAGAATATCTAAACCCTTTTTGAATTCAGGTTCAAAGTAATCAATATAGTTAACAGGTGATAAAGCGCTTGTTGTAGGAATTACTCCCTTTCTTAAGCGATCATAAAATGCATGATAATCGAATTTATCAAAATCTACGTAAGGATAGACTTCTTTTCCTTCGATTGTATATGGCATAGAAATTAATTTATAACCATATCTTTTCGCAATCTCTGGAGTAATATCAGTATCTGTGTCAGTAAAAAGTGTGTACATAGTAAATTCCCCTTTATAGTTTAGCTTCATAAGTAGAAACGATAATTGTTAAAACTGCTGCGACTCCTGCACAGCTGCAAGCTACAATAGGAGCGACAGCTAAAACAGTATCATTTCCGTTATTAAATAAAGCAAACCATACTTGAGATAAAACTACTAAAACAGCGCCAACGACAAACATTCCTGCTAAAGCAAAGTCAATAATCTTATTTATTCTTGAACCACCTAACATGTCTTTAACGAAGATCATCGCGATACTTCCAACAGTAGCAAGAATAAACAAGACATAGCCTATTAGTGGGAAGACTACTGAAGTATTACCTAAAGAGGCTTCTGGGGCTACTAGTTCAAATGTTGTGTAACCTAGCCCATCATTAGAGAATCCAACTTGAACTTGGAACATATTGATAAAACAAACGATACCAAGAACACCTACGAGAATTCTCAAAACTAATACTAAAATTTTGTAATTGTCTTGTTTCATAATTATTACCTGAAATTATTATAAATAATTCGGGTAAATAAATAAACACTAAAATTCATCGTTTTTTAATGTTTCAGAAACAAAGTCAAAATCCTTATCTCCTTTACCAGTAAAGCACATCAGAATCGTACCATTTTGCATTCTTTTTGCTCTCTTTTTAATAGCCGCTAAAGAATAACCATCTTCAAAAGAAGGGAATATACCTTCTAACTTATAGAATTCCATACAAGCTTCCATGGCTTCTTTATCAGTAACACCCATTCCCTTGTACTTGCCTTTCTTTAATCCATAAGCAAGTTTAGGTGATAAAGCAGGGAAACTCATTGCAGGACATAAAGTCTTTTGATGACTATCGCAATATCCTTTAGTGGAAAGAGTTCTAGTTGTCATACCTACAACTCCACCAGTATGTCCTTTTTCAATAACTGAGTTTGAAGTAGAAGATTCCACTAGAATTAAATCAGTATTAGATTTAGCTCCAGTAAAAATACCTAATGCATTACTACCTACATTAGCAGGTGCAAAAATCGCGTTAACCCTATTGATTCCCATTTCTTTTAATTGGATCTGTGCTCTATGCCCTACTGTTGATTGACAAAATTCCACTATTTGAGGAAGAGGATGAGGACCAATCGCATCAGTTAAGACATACATATCCACTGCATCATTATAAAGATATTGCCTGAATGCATAATTAACAGCATCATATAAGCTTGCATCTTCCTCACAAATAAATAAGTGACTGAGATTTTCTTTCTCTTTTAACTCATCAAATGCTTTCCTTTGTTTTAAATAATCTTTGTAGGAAAGGTAGACTTTGTAATCCATTTGATAGTATTTGCAAGCATCAACAAAAGCTTTTACAAAGTTTGCGTTTCCTGCAGCAAACAAGATTTTCTCCCTTTTAAGAACCTTATTTAGTAGCACTAATGGAAAAGCTTGATTTGCGTATAAAGTTCCTGATGTATTCAAGTCTTCTCGCTTAACAATAATCTTTACTTTTCCTCCTAATGCGTTACTAAAATTTTCTGCAACATAAAGAGGAGTATCTTTTAACACCTTCCTCATTTCTGTTTCAAAAGAAGAACATTTAATCATGTCTTCGAAAGGTTTTTGATATGGCCTGAAATATATTTCCATAGTTGCTGGCATATACATCCCACCAAATTCTTCGTAGTAACCATCCTTTGAAAACTTAAATACAGGATATTTCCTTTTAACAAAGTTTTCTTCAGAAGAATCACTAGTTGGTTTTTTGGCGTCCTCACTAAAATACCATTTCTTGTTTTTGTAAATGGCACCTTCAATACGGCCGCTTTCTGCTAGGTATCTAACACGTCTTGTGCTAATACCCCATCTTTCACTAATCTGTGATGTTGTTAAGAACATAAAATCCCCTCCTTAAATTACAATTTTGTTCCAAAACAGTTTTGAATTTAATTAGTGTAAATCAACTTATTCTTTTAATTTTAGCAAGAACTCCGAAATTGTTTTTAAATATATCTTTTTATAAGATTTTTTCAGAGTTTTAGAAAATGAAACCTTATTGCCGAGGTGCTTTTAAAAAACCTCTTAAAGGATTCATAATGTTTTCTACTAATATAGATGCTAAAATTCCCGTTTAAGTGTGTCTAATCAAAGTAATGATCTGTCGATTTGAAACTACAATAAACGTTAGAAACCAGGTATTCCGATTTCCGTTATTACTGGTTTTATTTTACTACTTTTAGAATATTGAAAAATGATAATTATTTGATTGGGCGAAGATTATTTTTATAAGTTTTTTAGACAATTATTTAACTTACAATCTATAGAAAAAGGGGTCTTTTTCAACCCCTTTATTTCATAAATTTTATGGCTTTTAGTCACTATTATTCAGTTGGATTTTTTATTTTGAGCACTTTTTTTGAGAAAAAATAATTTAATAGACCCAATGGGATTAAAATTACAGTTTCAAGTAGTCCACCATAGACACACGAATTATATTTTGCAGCTTCTTGAAGGATGTCTGGTTTAGAGATCATTAAGCCTAAAGAAAACAAAATATAGTGAACAATTCCACCTACTAGACAAGAGAAAGCAATTGCTAAATAGACATTAAATCCTGTGTTTCTAATTTTATCTGCTAAATAAATTGCAAGGAATCCACCTATTAAACAGGCTACTGCACTCACTAAATTAAATAAGAAAGGATAACCAGTTTCATAGGTAAGTCCACCATTAGCAGCGGTTTTAGCACATGTTTCAATAATTCCTGCTAACACAATTGCAGCAACTGAAGATATCGCTAATTCATATGCGTGTTTAGGAGAAGATTCAAATGCCATTAGAATTAAAGAATAAATATAGATAAATCCTACTAATGCATCCATACCTAAAATGAAAATACCCATTTCGACAGGATAATCGAAACTTAAATAGTAGTTAGTATTAACTGCAGCAGCAATTGTAACAGCAATTAATACAGGTATATTTCTCCATTTTCTTACTAATGTAGGAAGAAAGAAGAACGAAATTGTAATAATTACTAATAGCAATATTTTCATAATTAATATAATTTTGAATTTCCTTCAATATAAACACATTTAGACATAACCATCTCATAAGAGATGCCACTAACAGAATAATAGTTAGAATTGTTAGTTAATATGCCATTTTTATCCCAAATATAATCAACAAGTTCAGGATAATCAACGAATGGATTTCTTCCATAACCTTGTGATTCTAGATAATCATTAATTTGTCTTTCCATGTCAGTGACAGGATACATCTTATTCCACTCAATCATTCTATCTAATCTACCCATAGTCTTTTTACTTGTAGAATCTTCAGGATTGTTTGTTAATGAGAAGCCATAAGAACTTCCATATTTTGTAGCGGTATAGAAGATTACTCTAGCAGATTCTCCTCTAGCACCAGTAAATCCACAGCTAGCAGGATCCCACTCTTTATTGCTTTTTCCATTAAGCCCATAGAAGTAATTACTTCTATCGTTATTTTCACTACTTAATGTAGGTCTAATCATAAATGGATCCGCACCAGGTCCAGATTTACCAGAACCTCTACTATTAGGCCATGTATGTTCTCTATTACAAGAACCAACTTTGGTTAATGTATCAGTTGTGTGATAGAAAGGAACAAATCTTCCATCATTACCGACAGCTGCCGCTCTAGCGCCAACATATAAGCAGTTATCATAAGATGTTGTATTTGATTGTTTCTTATTAATTAAAGTAGCTAATTTGTTTCTAAAAGCAGATCCTCTTAAAGTTGTATCTATGTCCCATCCTTCATACGTTTTTGGAGTAGAACTTGTAGATGTTTGTGTAGATGAAGAACTTGGAGTAGCGCTACTAGTGACAGGAGTGCCACTACTATTAGATTGTTGTTTGCTGCTATCGTTATAAACAATGCTTTCAGAGATAGTATTAGAAAAACCGATTGAAGGATTATCCTTTGATTCGTTTTGACTAATTGGACTTCCTGATGAATCAATATAAGAAGAAACATCTCCACTGCGTTCACATGCTATAAGCATTCCAGCGGAAAGAGTTATAAGTAATAAAATTTTTCTGTTAATCTTTTTCATTGCCTTTGTATTCTATCACAACAGCAAATATATTTATATATTTTATTTTAATTAAAAGAAAAGAGCATCGTTTTTGATGCCCTTTAATTTGAATATTAGTTAGAAGTATTCATTGTTCTTAAAGCATTGATGAGAGCGTTCTTATCAAGTGGTTTGAAGAAGTAGAATCCTTGTACAAATGCTTGATCATCGATGTCTTTAACGAATTCGTATTGGTTATGATTTTCAAGACCAACAACAGATGTTTGCATACCGAATTCTTTAGCGCGTTCCATAATGCTCTTAAGAGCAGCAGCCTTTTG
Source organism: uncultured Caryophanales bacterium (assembly GCA_946403545.1). Taxonomy (GTDB): domain Bacteria; phylum Bacillota_I; class Bacilli_A; order RFN20; family CAG-826; genus CAMJAG01. The sequence continues at coordinate 11,280 of CAMJAG010000018.1, forward strand.
AGGATCACTATCAACGAATCCACCAAGTGCCCTACCAATCTTGATTTCTGTAAAGCCAATATCGTGTAGTTTTTCTAAAGACATATGCTTTTCAGAGTATTGGTCACATACGAAGACAACGTCTTCTTTCTTAAGTCTTTCAACAACCTTCTTGTAGTCATTTGCATGGTCTTTAACATCCCATTCAGGAATTTCAAAAGCGATGAATTCTTTAGGGAATCTGTATGAATGCATGAGTTCGATTAAGTTAGTGATACTAGCTTCGTCTTGGAAGTAAGAATAGTCAATGTTAATTGAGAATCGTTTAAGTCCAAAGACTTTAAAGATAGAACTACCTTGTTTTTGATATAAGTTACCAGCGAAGTTGATTAATGAGTCAGAAATAACCTGCATCTTGCCGTTTTTTGCAGCAATCTTAATTAATTCGTCAGCGTTAAATGTAATCTTTCTATAGTCATCGGTCAAACGTAAGAGCATTTCAACACCAAACATTGATCTGTCTTTTGCTCTTAGATATGGTTGGAGTAACGCTGTGAATGTGGAGTTACCAAACTTATCATCGATAACAGATAACATGAAGAGTGTCTTACTAGCGCTTCTAACATAGCCATTTTCTTCAAAGTAGATAAGGTCATTGTTAATTTCATATTTACCACTATCAAAGAATCTTTGAGCGTTCTTTAAGAAGTCATACGCTGTAGGATAAGATGAAGGGTAAACCATCGGCAGATAAGTAATCTTTAATTTTTGTGAATCTTCACTAGACTCATCAAAATATGCTTGTTTAGAAATCTCATAGATAGCTTCACATCTATTGACTATGTCAATTTGACCTAAGTCTTGGCATAAAATACCAAAAGATTGTGAGTTGAAATAATAAATATTATTTACACCACCGAATTTCTTCTTAATATTGGTTAAGAATGTTCTAATAGCAAGAGTAGTAACTTCTGAGCCATATTGAGCCATTAATTCATCAAAATTATCCACTCTTAAAATGAGTAAGTGACCTTTTCCTTTTGAGGAATAACAATTTTGGATGTCTTCAACTAATGAAGGATAAGAATTTACTAAGTAATCGGTGTTATATCTTTCTTGGAAGCCCTCTTCTAAGGAAGCAATTTGTCTAGTTAACATATCAACGTATCTTGATGTGTTATCTAAACCTAAATTTAGAGAAGTTTCAATTTCATATTCTCTATATTTTTCAAGCATCTTTTTAGATGTATTTAAAGGACATTTTGGACAAATTCTATCGTATCCATAAAGTGCTCTGAAGCATTCTTTTCCACGTTCAATATTAGGGAAATAGCTCTTTAAGTTATTTGTGAATTTAACGATTTCATGAGAATATTTATCAATTGTATAAGTACCATAGTGACTTAGCAAAAGAATATTATCAATCATTGTAAATGTTTCATTGTTTTCTTTATTTTCTTTAACATCTACGATGTAACTTGCAATTCTATTAGCGAACAAGACTAAGCCTTCTCTTAAATAAGAGTTAATGACAAAGTCTTTATTTCTATTAAAGAAATAGATAATACCAATAGGCTCGTTATTTCTATCAGAAATGACATAGTAGAATCCAGAGTGAATTCTATACTTATCTAAGTATCTACCTAAAGTATTGTTAACATGGCTTCTATCAGAGAAATAATAAGAATTATCAAAGTCTTTATCATCCGCCATCATGTTAATAAAGTCTTTATCGATTAAAGTACCTGCTTTTAGTAATGGGTTAGAAAACTTAGTGACATTTATATCTGAATAGAAATCGAATGTATTAAGATCCATAAGAATAACGCCTGCTTCGTCCACTCCAAAGAATTTATGGAAGTTACGAATACAATCTTCAGCACGCTTCTTATATGTTTCAGCATCACTACCATCAACTTTAAGATCACCTAAGCTCTCTAAAATTCTAGAGACAATATTTAAGTTAACAGACTCAGAAACGATGTTATTTTCATAGCTTGTGTTAAATGCTCTATCAGGGAGGTAAATGTTAATGACTTTACCTTCTTGTTTAGCGTAGTTAATATCATGCATCATTTCAGTAGTGTCACTATATGGATATGCTACTAAAACTGCTCTTGCATTAATTGTAGTTAAACCATCTTTAGTGTCCTTACAGACTGAAATATTTTGCATTAACATGATTAATCTTTCTCTAATAGTAGAGAAAGTATCGATTCTAGGAATATATACATAAACTGATTTCTTATTTTCATTTAATGCGAAAAGCTTATCATCATAGTCTTTAAGATAATTTTCTAATAATGAGAAAATGTTTTTAATTTCTTCATCAGTTAATGTATCGATATCTAAATCATAGAAAATCTCAATTAAAGCATTTCTATAAGTATTAGAGAAGAAAATAATGTTATTAAGTTGTTCCGTTAATGATTTAGCAGTAATAACATGGTCTAAACCAGGAACATAATCAAATTCAATCGCGGAGTAATCGCATTTTGGTGCTACTAAAGTAGAATTATCAAATGCAATTTTAAGTTTAGAGATTTCTTCATTAAGTTCGTTAATCTCGTCAATTTCAGGGTATTCCGGATATTTTTCTAAATCCACACTACTATCATATAAGCTTTTAAGGTTTCTCTTAGTAACTCCATAAACACCTTTATAGTAAATACTATATTGATGTTGAACTAGAGTTGCGAAAACTAAACCAAACGCTAGTAAACCTAAAATAGCGTTAATAAGCATAACGATTAAAACCGCTATTTGTTTAGTGGCTAAATATGTAACTAATAACCCAATAGAGATTAAAACAACCGCAGTAAAAATAACTATAGGATAGACAAATGACATTATGAAGGTCTTTTTCATTGATTTACTTCTTGCCATAAATTACCCCCTAATAATATCGTTTCTTCCAATGTCACCGATTGTAGAGACAATGGCTTTACCAACGGATGCATAGTTCTTAAGAACTGTTTCATACGCTTTTGCGGATTGAGTTGTTTTAAATTTCTTAGAAACAACTTTGACACATACAAATGGAACATTAAATAAGTGAGAAGACATAGCAACTCCTGCTCCAATAGTGTCGAAAACAACACATCTAGAGTGACCAAATAATTGATTATCCACTCTAAATGATTCGATTTGTCTATCATTTGAATAAGAAGCGTTGGCAGAAACATATGTTCCTGTCTTATGAGGAATTAAAACTCTAGCTTCTAAAGAGTTATTAACGTATTCTATGACGTCCCCTGGAGTGTCATAGTGGAATGGGAAGTTAGGGAGTTG
>CAMJAG010000019.1 GCA_946403545.1 uncultured Caryophanales bacterium
GATACGATTTAACCTTCTTAAGAAACTAAATAGTCCAATTCTATAAGCCATTTCTTCGACTATTGGACCTACAAATCCCATGATCAACAATCCAACTGCAGGATAGCTTTTTAAAAACTCAATTACTTGCTTTTGATTATCGCTTGTTTCACTAGTGAATTGTTTTGTTATTGCATTAAGTAGGAGACCACCTACGAACAATATAACAACAAAACCTAGAGCAAAAGCGTAACTTCTCCAATCCAAGAAGAACTTCTTTAATTCTTTAAAGTTTAGTAAGACAAGACTTAATCCTAAAATAAATGCAACTAAATATGCGGAACTGGTAGCAGCTAGGTTTCTTGTGACTTCATTAGCGATGTTTCCAAACACTCCATAAAAAATACTTGCAAACAAAAGCATGCCACCATAATAGAAACAAAGCACAAAAAGAAGTATTTGAAGTGGTAGTTGTAACCAGAAAATATTTTGAGGTATTCCTAATTTTTCTATATCTACATTGTGTTCTTTACAATGAGGACATTCACTCATAACTGGATCATAAGTATATCCACATTTTTCACAATTTTTATATTTGAATAACATTTCCTTTTAATCCCGCTAAAAAAAATATACACTAAAAATGACAAAAAAAGTAGAGATAACTTTTAGTTATTTCTCTAGATTGAAGTCGATTATCCATTAGTAAAATTCAGAATTATATTTATGTCATTTTCAATAGAAAAATCATATACTAGTTTAACGGAGGAGATGAAAAGCAAGTTTCTTGCTTATGCCATCCCTCTTAAGAATCCAGATGAATTTAAACCAATTCTAATGGATATAAAAAAGCAACATAAGAAAGCTAAACATGTTGTCTATGCCTACAAAGTAGGCAATGCAAGTAAATCTTGTGATGACCAAGAGCCTAAGGGTACCGCTGGTAGACCAATGCTTGAACTCATCAACAAGAGAAATTTAGACAACATTGCATTAGTGGTAGTCCGCTATTTTGGTGGAGTAAAACTTGGTGCATCTAAACTTCTTAGAACTTATGTTGCCGCTGCAAATGCAGCACTTAATACAGCAGAATTAATTGAATTATAGGAGGAGACTTATGGCAAGTTGTGATCACAATTGTGAAACATGTGCTTCCAAAGGAAGCTGTGAGATCATAAAAGCTAAATTAGACGCTAGAAGTAGTGTCAAAAAAGTTGTGGCAGTTTTATCTGGTAAAGGTGGTGTAGGAAAGAGTTTTGTTACATCAACTTTAGCGGTTTATTTAAATAGATTAGGTAAAAAAGTCGGTGTTTTAGACGCTGATATTACTGGTCCAAGTATTCCAAAAGCATTTGGAGTTAAAGGAACAGTTTATGGCGAAGATAATATTATCTACCCACTTAAAAGTAAGACAGGCATTGATATCATGTCCGCTAACTTACTGATTGAAAATCCAGAAGATCCAATCATCTGGAGAGGTCCAATGCTTGCTAATCTTGTAAAACAATTCTATGAAAATGTTTTATGGGAAGATTTAGATTATTTATTAATTGATATGCCTCCAGGAACCGGAGATGTTGCTTTAACAGTTTTCCAATCCATCCATATCGATGATTTAATCATCGTTACCGCTCCTCAAGATTTGGTTAGCTTAATCGTTGCTAAAGCAATCAAGATGGCAGAAGCAATGAATATTCATGTTTTAGGCGTTATTGAAAACATGAGCTATTTAAAATGCCCTAAATGTGATGAAAAGATTCCTTTATTTGGAGAATCTCATTTAGAAGAATACGCAAAGAAACTTAACTTTGATATCTTAGCTAGACTTCCACTTAATAGTGAAAACACAAAGAAAATGGATGATGGAAAGATAGAAGAAGTTGAAATAGAAGAAATCAAAGATGCTGTTAGTCGTCTTTAGAGGTAATTAGTATGTTAGAACTTGTAAATAGAAGAATGAACCTTCTTGAACAAATGAAAGAAAATAGCGTTGCTATTCTTTTCGCTGGTGTTAGTAAAATCGCTAGTGAAGATGAAGGACTTCCATTTGTAGTTAATAGAAATTTCTATTACTTCACAAACATTGAACAAGAAGAGTCAGTTTTAGTTTTAGTTAAAGGTATTGCAGAAAAAAGGGCATATCTTTTCATCCAAGAATATAACGAACTTAAAGAAAAATGGACCGGTAAGAGAATTACTAATGAACAAGCTAATAAAACTTCTTCCATCCAAAACGTTTATTCTTTGAATAACTTTGAAAATATCTTAGGTCTTATCTTAGATAAAGATGGTGGACAATTCGGTAAGATTGAAAACGTCTACTTAGATTTATCTAAAGAACTCAAAATTGGTGATGGTCTTTACACAACTGACTACGCTAATAAACTCCAAGAAAAATATCCAAACATCAAAATTGAAAACGTTTACCCATTAGTTAGAGATTTAAGAATGATTAAATCTAGCTATGAAATAGAACAAATGGTTAAGGCTATTAACGCTACTAATTCAGGTATTGGAAACCTCATTAAAAACATCCGTGTTGGTATGAAGGAATACGAATTAGCAGATATGTTTGAATATTATGGCAAAGTAAATGGTAGACATCCACTTGCCTTTAACACAATTATCGCTAGTGGTAAAAACGCTACATGTTTACATTATCCAACTCAAACTGACACAATCAAAGAAGGCGATATGGTCTTATTTGACTTAGGCTTTAGAAACGACGTTTATTGTGCAGATATTTCTAGAACATACCCAGTCAATGGTAGATTTAACGAAATTCAAAAAGCAATTTACAGTGCAGTTTTAAACTGCAATAAAGCTGTTATTAGATACGCAAAACCTGGATTAACAATTCAAGATTTGCAAGACTACGCAACAGAATTTTTAAAAGCAGAATGTATTAAAAATAAACTCATGTCTAAAGATGACGACATTAGAAAATATTATTACCATAATGTCTCCCATCACTTAGGCTTAGATACACATGATACAAGTGTTAGAGAACGTCCTTTACAAGAAGGTAACGTCATCACAGTTGAACCAGGTTTATATTTTGCAAACTATGGAATCGGTGTGAGAATTGAAGACGATGTTTTAATCCGTAATGGTGGAAACGAAGTTCTCTCCGCTGGTGTAAGAAAAGAAATCGAAGATATTGAACAAATCTTTAAAACAAGGGGATTCTAATATGAAATACATCCTTTCTATCGATCAAGGAACCACTTCAACAAGGGCGATATTATTTAACCACGAAGGAAAAGTAATAGGCATTGCTCAAAAAGAATTAGAATGTTTATTCCCTAGATCAGGTTGGGTTGAACAAGATGCTTTGTCTATTTGGATAAGTGTTGTTGATGCTATCTCAGAATTAACAATTAAATGTAATGTTACTTTTGATGATATTGACTCCATTGGTATTACAAACCAAAGAGAAACTTCAATCATTTGGGATAAAGCTACTGGTATGCCTATTTATAACGCGATTGTTTGGCAATCTAGACAATCTGCAGATATTTGTGATGCCTTAGTAGATAAGAAAGATTTCATTCATCAAAAAACAGGTTTATTAATAAACCCATATTTCTCCGCTAGTAAGATTAGATGGATCTTAGATAAAGTTCCAGGCGCTCAACAAAGAGCAGAAAATGGTGAACTTATGTTTGGCACTGTCGATTCTTGGTTAATTTATAAATTAACTAATAGAAAAGTACACGCAACAGATGTTTCAAATGCATCTAGAACTTTACTATTTAACATCAACACAATGAAATGGGATGAAGAACTTTGTAAGTTATTCAATATCCCTATGAACATGCTTCCTAAAGTCAATCCATCGAGTTTTGACTATGGAAAAGCAAGTTATTATCAAGGTGATGTTCATATTATGGGCGTTGCTGGAGACCAACAAGCAGCATTATTTGGACAAACATGTTTTGAACAAGGCGAATGCAAAAACACATATGGCACTGGTTGTTTTATGTTAATGAATATTGGAAAGAACATTACTTTAAGTAAAAATGGTTTATTAACCACAGTTGCTTGGCAAATAGGCGATCAAGTCACATATGCTTTAGAAGGTAGTGTCTTTATCGGTGGCGCTGTTGTCCAATGGCTTAGAGATGGTCTTCAAATGATTGAAACATCTAAAGATAGTGAAAAAGTTGCTAGAAGTTGTGAATCTTCTCATGGCGTATATGTCGTACCTGCGTTTACAGGCCTTGGCACACCTTATTGGGATGATGACGCTCGTGGTGCAGTATTTGGATTAACAAGAAACACTACAAAAGCAAGATTTGTGAGAGCATGTTTAGATTCCATTGCTTATCAATGCAAAGATGTCTTCACAGTTATGGAACAAGAAACAGGTTTAGATATCAAATGTTTGAGAGTTGATGGTGGAGCTACTGCAAACTCACTTTTGATGCAATTCCAAAGCGATATTCTCTTCTCAAAAATCATGCTTCCACAATGCTTAGAGACTACAGCTTTGGGTGTTGCTTATTTAGCTGGTTTAGCAAGTGGATTCTATAAAAATATCAACGAGATTAAAGCGGTCCATTCTTATCAAGCAGAATACAATCCTTCAATGAGTGAAGAAGAAGTAAATAAGTACTATGAAGGATGGAAAAAAGCGGTCAACGCAACGCTTCAATTTAAGTAAATTTAGCGATATATGACAAATATGAATAGTATTCATATTTGACAAAATACACATTTCCGATATACAATAATAGTGTGAAAACACCGTTATTAATTTGTCCACATAACTTTAAAAATAAGCTTCTTTCTGAACATCGGAAAGATGCTTTTTCACATGTAAAAGCGGTGTCAAAAGAAGAGTTATTAAACGACAAATATGGTCATTATTCTAAAAAGGCAATTGCCTATTTAATGGTTAATAAAAATTACACTTATGAACAAGCAAGAACAGTACTTAAATTTGCTCGTTTTGTAACTGAAGATCTTGAAGATAAAAAGCTTCACGAATTATATGAATTAAGAAATGAACTTAAAGCACAAAATCTATTAGTGGATAATCCTTATTACGCTAATCTTTTTGATAATAAAGAAGTTCATGTATATGGATATTCAAAATTTGATCAAGAACTTAAAAACTGTATCGAAGGCAAAGGACATTCCTATAATTTGAATGCTCCAATCGAGATGTATAACACAATCGATAAGTTTTTGACTCTCGATGATGAAATCTTTGAAATGCTAAATAAAATAGCAAAACTTATCGATGAAGAAATCAAACCTCAAGATATTTATATCTTAACTAATGATGAACTAGTACTTTATTACATTCAAAAGCACGCTCGTTCATTTGGATTATTTATTAACTTTTTAGATGGGGAAGACTTATTCTCCACTGGTTTAGTTTCAGATTTCATTAAATGTTACAAAGAAACAAAAGATATAAATAAAGCAATTGAACTAGTAGAAAATAGTGGATCTCCTATCTCAGATTCTTTAGTTGAACTTATTAAAGAAAATATTTTTGAAGATTTTAGTTTTGAACAACAACTTGATTATTTGAAAAATATCTTCAAATCACAGGTAGTTATGCCTCCCAAGTATAAAAATGGCATTAATGTAATTAGCAAACCTATTTACACGAGTAATGCGCATATATTCGTTCCTAACTTTGTTCAAGGCATTTATCCATCTATTTATAAAGATAACGAATATCTCTCAGATGAACTAATTGAAAAGATTCATCTAAATACTTCAATTAGAAGATGTGAAATCTTCGAAGAAGAAATGCTCTCATTCTTTTATAGCGATAACATTTTCTATTATTCATTTTCCAACCATTCATTTAAGGATGTATTCTATGAATCTCCTTGGATTGAAAAACTAGGACTAAAAATAGTTCCATATAAACTAAGCAGTGTTATCTATTCTGATGATATGGCTACTTATATGTTTGGAAAATCAATGGATTTAAAGTACTTTTATGATGAGGAATCTTTAGAGTATTTATCTCTACTTCCTTATTATAATAAGGATATATATAGAAATTTTGATAATAAATATACTGGTGTTGGTAAGTATAATTTCACGTGCAAACTTAAGCATTCATACTCAAGAATAAAACAATATTGCATGTGCCCATTTAGCTATTATCTTGCAAATGTTTTAGAACTTGATCCAACTGAACAAACGTTTGCTCTTAAGAAAGGTAGACTTGGTCATAAAGTCCTTGAAGAGTCTTTTAATGATGATTTTGATTTTGAAACAAGTTATCAAAACGCAAAAGCATCTGAAACTTGGGACGCTAAAGAAGAAATGTTTTTAGAAAGATTTAAAGGACAACTTAAGTTAGCGGTTGATGCATCGTTAAAACATTTCAATAGTTACATGGAAAAAGAGTGCAAACCTCTTAGAGAACAATATATTGAAGTTAAGATTGATGATAATACTATTTTAGATGGATTTATAGATAAATGTATTATCCTTAAGGATAATAATATCATAGTAGTAGATTATAAAACTGGAAGTGAATCTTTTGATCCTAAGTATCTAAAAGAAGGCTACTCAATGCAACTTCCAACATATTCTTTCTTGCTCCACAATTCCTTACAATTTTGCCAATACACAATTGCAGGTCTATATATTAATTCAATTACAAACTCTGCAATGAAGGCCTCAATCGGAGAGGATGAAATTATTCCATCATATTTAAAACTTAATGGTTTAACCATCGATGATGTTAGTACAGTCAAATTAATCGATAAGACTTTTGCGGATGGCGATAGTAAATTCATTCAAGGAGTTAATCTAGTTGCTTCTGGTGGATTTTCTAAGAAAGCAAAGATTGCTTCAAAAGCAGAATTTGATAACTATGAAAGTATAGTTAAAGAAATATACGAAACTAAAAATAAGGAGATTAGAGAAAATAAGTTTGATATTTCTCCAAGTTACATTAGTGACGATAAAAACGCTTGTAAATACTGTCCTTATAGAGACATTTGCTATGTCTCCGTTAAAGATAGAAGAGTTATAAAACTTGAAGAGGAAGAGGAGGTAGACTAATGGCTAAGAAGTTTGAATGGTCTGATAACCAAAAAGCCGCTATTGAAGCTGATGGTAAAAACTACCTCATTTCCGCAGGCGCTGGTAGTGGCAAAACTGCAGTTTTAACCGAAAGAATATTTACATTAGTAAAATCTGGAGCATCTATTTCTAGATTCTTAGTTTTAACTTTCACAAATGCAGCAGCCGCTAGCATGAAAACTAGAATTAGAAAACGTTTACTTAGCGATCCTGAACTTGCTCATCTAGCAGTAGAAATTGAAAACTCAAGTATTGAGACTTTTGATGCTTTCTGTTTATTCCTTGTCAAAAAGTATTGTTTTGATATTGGCGTTACTAGAGATATTTCTCCAATTGATAACTCACTATTAGAGATTAAAAAGCATACTTTATTAAACGATATTTTCACTGAACTATATGAAAGTAAAGATGAAGAATTCAAAGATTTAATTACAAGATATTGCGATAAAGATGATGGTGTAATAAAAGAAATTGTTTTAAAAATTTCTAAGGAAAGTGACTTGCAAATTGATAAAGATAAATTCTTTAAAGAATTTGTTAATACATATTTCAACGAAAACTGGCTCTCAAGTCTAGTTGATAAAAAGTTTAACGACGACATTAAAGTCTTAAATAGAGCAAGAAAACTCACATATAACTTAGAGGACGCTGATGACGCTAGTATTATCCAAGACTTAATTGATAACTTGCTTTCATCTAAAGACTACGATGAGTTATATTTCAAACTTAAAAATAAAGACCTATATTCTTTCCCTAAAAAGAAAGGTAAGGCAAGTGATATTGAATTTAGAAACTATATAAAAGGTGTGTTTAATTCCATTGTTCCAACGGAAGCAAGAGACTTTGGTACACGTAAAGAAATCATTGCTGCATATATGGACAACCAAAAAATGGTGGAGAAACTCCTTAAAATCACTCTTGAACTCGAATCTAGACTTGATGAATTTAAGAAAGAAAGCGGTTCATATTCCTTCTCAGATATCGCTAGATTTGCTTTAAAAGCACTTAGAAAACCTGAAATTCAAAAGGAAATGAGAGATTCTTTTGATTACATTATGGTCGATGAATATCAAGATACATCTGATGTCCAAGAAGAAGTTGTTTCTTTGATCAGTAGAAATAATGTCTACATGGTTGGAGATATCAAACAATCTATTTATAGATTTAGAAACGCAAATTGTTCTATCTTCCAAGATAAATATGTCGCTTACAAGAACCATGAAGGTGGAGAAGAGATAGACTTAAACGCTTCTTATCGTTCTAGAAAAGAAATTGTTGATATTGTTAACAATATTTTCTCTAGCATCATGAAGCCAGAATATAACGTAATTGATTACTCAGTTGGTCATACTTTTGAATATGGATTTAAACCATATGATGATGAATTTGATAAAAACGCTAACTATAACTTAAGGGTTATCAATAGATTAAAAACTAAAACAAACGCTGAAGAAGAAGCGGCAATAATTGCTATTGATATATTAAATAAAGTAGGTAGACAAAAAGCTTTTGATCCAGAAATTAAGGGAATGAGAAAGTCCCAATTTAAAGACTACGCTATCTTAATAGATAGAAGTACAGATTTCATGGTGTATAAGAAAGTCTTTAATGACTTTGGAATTCCATTAAAGATTATTTCTGACGAACCATTTAGAGATAGTGATATTTCTTATGTTACAAAAAACTTATTAGTGTTATTCAATTTCTTAAAGAATAACGGTGAGACTAATGAGTTTGATAATGACGCAAAACACGCTTATATGTCTCTTGCCAGAAGCTTCTTAATTGATAAAGTTAATGACCAAGAAATCTATGATGTTATTAATAACAAAATATTTTTAGATACCGAAATTGTTAGAAAGATTGTTAATGTTGTTAGAGAAGAAAAATTCTCATCATTATTTAAAATTCTAAATGTTTTATACACTCAATTCGATTTATATAACAAAGTTATACGCATTGGTAATGTCTCAAGTAACATCCATAAAGCGGAGTTATTCTTAGAACTTGCTAAAAACTTAGATAAACTCTCTTGTGGTGTGGAGGACTTTGTTACTTATTTTAAAGACTTATCTCAATTTGATATTGATATCGCGTTTGCAGATGAAGATGGAAATGCTGATGCAGTAACTCTTATTACAATCCATAAATCCAAAGGATTAGAATATCCATTCTGCTACTTCCCAGGATTTAACAAACAATACTATAACGATGATGTAAAATCTTCATTCTTAGTAAACTCAAAATTTGGAATTATTCTCCCAATATCAGGAGATTCTAGCCAAGCAAGTTTGTTTAATTCGCTATTTAAAGAAGAGGAAGTTAGACAAGATTTTGAGGAGAAAATTAGATTATTCTATGTTGGCTTAACTAGAGCAAGAGAATCTATCACAATCATTTTGACTCATAAAGAAAACGAAAAACCTGTCCAAGATTTCTTAGATTGTAAGTGTTTTGGAGACATTATTAGATTCTTGGAACTTGATATTGCTTGTGACGAAAATAGGCCAGAACTTGATCCATCACGTGCAAGAGTTTCTAAAGAAAAAGACGAAAAGATTGAAATAGAAATGAAATCAGTTAGCTATGAACCTGAACTGATTGGTTTAGTTAAACGAGCAAGTAAAGAAATAGTGGAAGATGTTGATGACTCATTACTTGAGTTTGGTACAAGACTTCACTATTTACTGGAAGTCAGCAATTACGAAACTAAAGACACATCATACATAAAAGAAAAACAACTCAAGAAATATGTTGATAATGTATTAAATTGTGGGTTATTTGATGGAGTCACAAATGAACAAGTATTGCACGAATATAGCTTCTTTGATGAGGAACATAACACTAATGGTATTATCGACTGTTTAGTGGTCTTACCTGATGAAGTCAGAATAATTGACTTCAAATTAAAGAACATTTCTGATGAAAAATACGTTAAGCAATTGAACATTTATGCAGATTATGTAAAACTAATTACAGAAAAAAGCTTAAAGCTTTATTTGATATCTGCGATTACAGGTGAGGTGAAGGAAATTGAAAGAACTTAATCCTATTTTTACAAGAGAAGAATTTGATTCTGTTTTGTCTATTAATAAGCTTCCAAAAGAAGTGGATTTAGACTACCTTTACAATGTCTATAAAGATGCAGATGAATCAATTAGATATTTAAACTCCACAAACTCAACGATTTTAAAATCTAATATTAGCCATGTTGAACTCATTTATTATTGCCTAGGCGAACTCGTTTATTCAGTAGTGGGCAAAAACGAAGAACAACTTAAAAAGTTCTACGCTGATGAAGAGATTGAAGAATCAATGGCATCTGTTGCAGCAGATAAATATTTAACTCTCAGCCAATATAACAACGTAGGTAAGCAACTCACAAATAGATTCTTGCCTCCTGCAAGTAGCTTAGATATTTATTTAAATTTCATGATGAATATCTTAACTGGATATGAGAAAAATGATCCAGAAACCACAATTATTAGAGACTTATTAGTGAAATCTCTTTCCATTTCACGTTGTATTTTAATCAATTTGATTAATGGATATGAAACAGAAGCATTCTCTTCTTGGAGAACACTCCATGAATGTGAATGTACTTTAATTCTTTTAGATAGATATGGCCAAACCGCTATCAGTGCGTATTTAAAACATATGAACTTTGGTCTTGCTTTCAAAGATTCTATTAAAGATAAAACTGAACAAGATCGCGTTTTCTATTCAATGAAAGACGAAATGAAACAATATGATTTAAAGAGCAAAGATATTAAGAAATATATCGAATATGGTTGGCTCTATGCTATTCCAGGAGTTAAGGAAGATGAAACTTTCAAGCTCAACTTTAGAGATGGTCTTGAAAAGATTGCAGGACTTAGCCAATACTCAAAACGCTATGAACTTTCTAGCGAAATTATCCACAGTACGCCATTATTGATCTATTCAAATAAAGATTATTTCTACTACATAACTTTGTTATCAGTGTATGAATCTTTCTTCCATTTAGAAAATGTGTTTGTTAGCTTATTTGCTCAAAGAGTCAGTGAAGATATCATGACTAGATATAAATCCATTAGAGATATTTACTTCGCACAATTAATTGCGATTTATAATAAAGAATCTGCAAACTTTAAAGCATTGAATAATAAATAGTTTGTAGGATAAAGAAAGCAAAGGAAAAGGAGGCAACGATTTTGCCTCCTTTTATGTTGAAGTTCTTGTTAACGTATCGATTATACGTCAGCGTAACAAGATCCACCGATGAATTCTCTCATAAGAGAGTTGCTAGGAACCCATTCATCTGGCAAATCTTTAAAGAACTTTAGCATTCTTATTAATCTTTCAGCGACAGGATAGTGTTCGCTTTCAGGATCAATCTTTTCAAGAAGTGGCATTGCGTACTTCCTCATAACTGGAAGTTCATATGGAAGAAAGCTATTGAAAACATAGTTTGCACCTTCTTGAGTCTTGTAAATCCACTTAAATTCACCTTTTCTAACACTTGGCCACATATTGAGTGTGTCAATTGCATCAGCGTTTCTGAATTTGAAGTCTCTAACGATTCTTCTTAAAAGTCTTAAATCAGTTAATGTTAATGGGTTATGATTATCAATATTGACTTGTGCTTGTGGAGCGATGAAAATCTTGAATTTTTGGTGATTTGGAATAGATGTAGTCATTAAATCATTGAGAGCGTGAATACCTTCAATAATAATTGGTTGGCCTTCATCAATCTTTAACACTCTACCTGGTACTCTATGACCAAGTTTGAAATCAAACTTAGGAAGTTGAACTTCTAAGCCAGAAATTAAATCAATCATATTTTGGTTAAATAATCCAATATCTAACGCTCTGATGTCTTCAAAGTCTGGTTTGCCATCTTCGTCTAGAGGTATTTCTTCTCTAGTTAAATAATAGTCATCGAGAGAAATACGAATAGGGGAGATACCACGAGATAATAATTCAATTCTTAATCTGTTAGCGAAAGTGGTTTTACCACTGGAAGAAGGACCTGCGATACAGATCAATCTAATGTTTTCGATATCATTTTCAATGATTTCACCTAATTCACAAAGTTGACGGTTATGTCTTTGCTCACAAAGTGTAATGAAATCAACTGGTCCAGTTTCCTCAATTAATTGGTTAATACCAACAATAGAATCAGCCTTTGTTGCTTTAGCCCATTGATGAGCTTGTTTTAATGTTCTACCGAATGTTGGAGCATCCTCAAATGGTGGGATTTCTCCATTAACATCAAATCTAGGATATTGAATGATAATACCTGGATGATAGAATTTGACTTTCCATCTTGAGATATAACCAGTAGATGGGACCATTCTGTTATACATATAGTTGATATAATCACCACAATAGTATAAGTGAGCGGTTTTTTCTGGACGGTATTTTAAGATTTCAACTTTGTCTAAGAAACCTTCTTTTGTAAATACTTTTGCTGCTTCTTCTTTAGAAACAATCTTTCTTGTTAGTGGTAAATCAAGTGCCACTAAACGTTTCATTTCTTTTTCTAATTCTTTAACCATTTGACCACTGGAAGTAGTGTGTGGAGTAAGAATTTGCATGAAGATACTTCTTGAAACGTTATACGAGAAGCGGATGTCAATGTTTGGATATAAGTTATGCATAGCCATAGCAACTAAGAATCTTAAAGATGATTCATAAGTTGGTTTAGCATCTCTATCCTTACATGTTAATGCGACAACTTTAGCGTCTTTTTCAATCATGTATGTGAGTTCACGTACACGATTATTAACGTAGACGCATACGATTTCTCTATCATCGCCTACTATATCCAAAACCTTTACAGGCTTATCGTATTCTTTTTCAGTGTTGTTAAAAACTACTTTAAATGACATGGAATAATTCCTCCTTAAAAAGAGTATTACAATATATTCTCAAAATTGTATTTATAGGTCAACAAAAATTAATAATAATTCTTGTAAGCTAGACTCTTTATCTTTGCGTATCTATTTTACGATATATTCCTATTTATTTACAATAAAAATATAAAATAATTTTTTATACCCTTTATTACAATAAAGATATATAGTCGATTTTCCTTTATATTATAAATATAATTCAGTATAATGATAACAGCGAATTTTCGCTAGGAGATTTTTATTATGAAAAATATGGTTTATATCCAATCAGGTGGACCAACTTCCGTTATTAACACATCTTTCTATGGTGCTATTAAGGAAGCTCAAAAACATCCAAACGAAATTGGAAAGATCTACGGTTCTTTAAATGGTATCGAAGGTTTAATCGATGACAAAATCATTGATATCGGTAAAGAAGACCCAGAACAAATTGAATTATTACTTCAAACACCAGGAAGTATCTTAGGTACAACAAGAAGAAAACTTCCTAAAGATAGACATGATCCTGTCTTCATGCAAATTATCGAAAACATCAAAAAACACAACATTGGTTACGTATTCATCAATGGTGGTAACGACTCCATGGATAC
>CAMJAG010000020.1 GCA_946403545.1 uncultured Caryophanales bacterium
AATTATTTAATACTTTTAAATTCAAAAGCAACATTGAAATCTCTATTAATATAGACTCTTACAATTTTTAGTTAAAAATTAGTAACTTTTGTATTATACTTTTTGTGAGGTATTAATATATGGTTACTATTTTTATTTATGGCTTAGATCAATTCGTTGTAGGCCGCTTATCAAGAGAAATGACTCCAGGGCTTGCAAAATTATATGAAATGAAAGAGGAAGACATTAACTTTGTCGCTCCTAATAATATGGTTTTCCATAATGGTGTTGAACAAACAAGTTGGAACATTATTATCCATGTTCACGCTCCAATGAAAGTAAGTGTTTTACAAGACTTAGTCAAACAATTTATTTTCAAGAGCATTGGAGAATTAGCAATTCATAAAACTATTGAATTCTATTATGTTTCACAAGACAACCGCTATGAAGAACTTAACGAACAATATCCTCGTTATCTTACTGAAGACAATCTAGTCGACACTGAAGAAGAAGACTGGATGGACAAAGAAGAAGGCGAAGGAGAAGACGACATTTACACTGGGGATATCTTTGAAGATATTGAAGAAAAATCTGAAGAAGATGATTGTTGCGATGATCCAGAATGTGAATGCCATCATCACCATCATCACGACTAATAAGGACATTTTATGAACAATTTATTTACATCATCTAAAGCACTTAAGAGAATTATTGATAACAAAGAATCATTTTCTAATGGAGTTAAAGCTGCTTGCAAAGGTAGCGTTAGTAACGTTGAAGATAAAAAAGATATCACAACTTTAGTTGGCTGTGCTTTAAGACATTATTTGATTTTAGAAAATCGTTTTACTCCACTATGTGGAGGTAATAAAGACTATTTATATCACGCAATTGTAGCGTGCTCTAACATTTTATTTGCTAGAAAAATCTCTAAAGAAGAAAGTTTTACTTTCTTAAAAGAGAATATTGAAGATAAAGAAGTATTAGATAAAGTAGTGGATGCTATCAATAAATTTGAAGCCGGAGAACCATTAATTTCTAAAGATTTAGATCCTAACTGTTTAGAGTTCTTATCTTTTAGATACAACACTCCTTTATGGATAGTTAGAATGTGGAGAAAACATTATGGCTATAAAGATATGAGAAAAATCTTAATAGCAAACTCCAAACATTTTAATAACTACGCAAGAATTAATACTGAAATTATTTCTGAAGAAGAGTTTGAAAAGAATAATGGTTTATTCAGTAAAACTCAGTTCGATAAATTCTATTTATATAACGATAAAAGTAAGATAAAAAAATCTTTTCAATATTCTAGACAAGAAATCTATGTTTACCCAATTGTTTTTGATGAAATGATTAAAGAAGCTGACACTGATACTTTTAGAGGTATCGGAGCATATGCTGCCACACCAAATGGACTAGCTTCTGCCTTAGCAGCAAACTTAACAAGCTATGTTGAAATGGATTTCCTAATTGGAAAACAACAAGCTTATTTTGAAACCAAAGAAGAAAAAACACTTTTCAACTTGAAAAACATCCATCTTTATGAAGGCGGTCCTGAAAGTGGAATTACATGTTTTTCAAAGAAAGTTCATACATTCTTCGTATTCCCAGATTCATCTAAATTCTTCTTACTTAGAAATACACCAGATTATTTCATTCATTTTGAACAAAATTCTCTTGATGGTCTTTTAAAAGACCAAGCAATCGCTCTTGAAGAAGGCTCAAAATTCGTGGAAGATGGTGGTTATTTAGCTTACTATGTAGGCACAATAAGCGAAAAAGAATCTCATGGAATAGTGGAGAAATTTTTAGCAACTCATCCAGAATTCTCTTTAGTGAATGAGAAAAGAATTTTCCCATTCTCTGAATATGATTCCACTGGATATTATGCAGTCTTAAGAAAGGCAGAAACTAATGATTAATTTATACGGACAAGAAATGAATAAATTAGTCAACCAAATGGTGGAACTCGGCCAAAAACCATTTAGAGCCACTCAACTTTTCACATGGATTTATGAAAAGAGAGCGGAAAACTTTGATGAAATGACTGATATTTCTCTAAAATTTAGAGAAGTCTTAAAAGAAAAATATTGTTTAAAACTACCTAGTATTTATACTAAACAAGTTTCTAGTGATGGTACTGTTAAACTTTTAGTGGAATTTGAAGATAAAGCTAAAGTTGAGTGCGTTATTATGCGCTACAACTACGGATGTGTAGCATGCGTATCTAGCCAAGTTGGTTGTAATATGGGTTGCTCTTTCTGCTCAAGTGCCTTATTAGGCAAACAAAGAAATCTTGATGCTGGAGAAATGGTTGGAGAAATCTTAGTTTTAAACAATGTTTTAAGAGAAGAAAACAAAGGCCAAAAGATTACCCATGTAGTGGTTATGGGTACAGGTGAACCTTTTGACAACTATGATAATGTGATGGATTTCATCAGAATTATCAACCATCCAAAAGCTTTAGCTATTGGAGCACGCCACATCACAGTTTCTACATGTGGTCTTGTTGAAGGAATTAGAAAATACGCTAGAGAAGGGCTACAAACTAATTTAGCTATCTCACTTCATGCTCCAAATAATGAAATTAGAAACAAACTTATGAAGATAAATAGGGCATATCCTCTCGAAGTATTAATGCCCGCAGTTAAAGAATACGAAGAAATTGCGGGACGTAGAGTAACCTATGAGTACCTTCTTTTAGAAGGTATCAACGATAGAAAAGAGGATGCCGAGCAATTAATAGAACTAATTAAGGGGACTAAAGGGTATGTAAATCTCATACCATTTAACGAAA
This sequence comes from uncultured Caryophanales bacterium, assembly GCA_946403545.1. Taxonomy (GTDB): domain Bacteria; phylum Bacillota_I; class Bacilli_A; order RFN20; family CAG-826; genus CAMJAG01. The sequence continues at coordinate 2,783 of CAMJAG010000020.1, forward strand.
CTAATAGAAACGATTACAAGCGAAGCAGTGGAAATAGAGTCCATAACTTCCTTGATTACTTAATGAAAGGAGGAGTAACTGCAACCATTAGAAAAGAATTTGGCAGTGACATAGATGCTGCCTGTGGTCAACTAAAGGCGAAAGTTGAAAATGTATGAGTTTATTCAAAAAGAAAAAGATATATGTAACTGGTAGATTTGCCTATAAAACTGACATTGGTAAAGTAAGACTTTCTAATGAAGATCAGGCTCTTGCTTTAATTAACGCTAGAGGAAATGTTTTACTCCTCGTTTGTGATGGAATGGGTGGACAAAATAAAGGTGATTTCGCCTCCAATTTAGCGGTCCAAACTATCAAAGAAGAATTTGAGAAAGTATCTAGATTTTTAAATAAATATCACGCAGTGATGTGGCTTAATAAAGCTGTTCAAAAAGCTAACACGGAAATCTATGAACAAGCAAGTAAAAACAAACTATACGAAGGTATGGGAACTACTTTAACTTGTGCAATCATTTATGGAGATAGAGTTATCTCTGCTCAAATAGGTGATTCTAGATTATATTTCTTAGACAGAGAAATTGGTAAATTCTCTCAAATGAGTGAAGACCAAACTTATGTTGGCTATTTATATAGAACTGGTCAAATCACACTTGAAGAAATGAAAACTCATCCTAAGCGTCACATGCTCATGAACGCATTAGGTGTATATCCAAGCGCAAGTGCGGATATTAAGATACACAAATACACTGGACAAACTATTTTAGTTTGTTCTGATGGTTTATATAACAACATCACTGATTTTGATATTGAATCAATAATCAGAGGTGAAGATACAACTGAAGAGAAAATAAATGAACTTATCTCCCTTGCAAATTGCAATGGAGGAAGCGACAACATCGCTATAGTTCTTTGGGAGGCTAACAAGTAGTATGCCATTAAACATTGGTGGAATATTTGACGGCCGTTTCAAAATCTTAGCGAGAATCGGTCATGGTGGTATGGCAGAGGTTTACGAAGCTCAAGATATCATCAACAAAAGAACAGTCGCTATTAAGTTAATCCGTGAAGACATTATGACGGATCCTATAAACTTACGTCGTTTTGAAAACGAAGCAACAATTGCAGCAAGTTTATCTCATCCAAATATTGTCGCAGTTTTCAATCATGGTACTTATGAAGGAAGACCTTATATCGCAAATGAATATATCAAAGGTCAAACTTTAAAAGAGATGTTAGATTTTAGAGGCACTCTTTCTTTACAAGAAGCAGTAAGCTATATGCTTCAATTAACAAGTGCTCTAAGCTATGCTCATTACCATGGCATTGTTCATAGAGACATCAAACCAGATAACATTTTTGTTATGCCAGATGGCACTATTAAATTAGGTGACTTTGGCATTGCTCAAGCAAATGGTATTTGTGATGATTCACTTACAAAAAACAAAGAAAGCATCATTGGTTCTGTTCACTATCTTGCTCCTGAAATTATTCAAGGACATCCTGCTAGTGGACAAAGTGATATCTATGCAGCTGGTGTTACTTTCTTTGAAATATTAACTGGTCATGTGCCTTATGAAAAAGACAGTGCAATTAATATTGCGGTTGCACATGTCAGAGAAAGATTCCCTTCAGTTAGAAAGTTTGCTCCTAACTGTCCAAAAGAGATAGAAAGGATTATTTTCAAAGCAACTAAGAAAAGCAAAAAGGATAGATACCAAAGTGTTAAAGAGTTCCATGATGAACTTGAAACCGCTAGTAACAATCCTGAACTTATGAAAGAACATAAGAGCTTTATTGCAAGATTCTTTGGGTTTAAATAATGGAAGGTAGAATAGTAGCTCTTCAATGTGGAATTTATAGTGTCCTTACTAATGGTGAACTTTTAAGTGTTCCTGCTAGAGGTGCTTTTAGAAACAAACACATCAAACCAGTAGTGGGTGATTTAATTGAATTGAATGACACTAAAGATGTGATTGTGGAAGTTAAAGAAAGAGTATCTTTCCTTAAAAGACCAACGATAGCAAACCTTGATCAAATGATCATTGTTCATAGCTTAGTAGAACCTGAATTTTCATATCATCTACTATTTAAATATTTAACCTACGCAAATCAAAACGGAATTAAGGCAAAAATCGTCTTAACTAAGTTAGATAAAGCGGATAAAAACCTTGTTAAAGAGATTAAAGAAGTCTTCAATAAATTGAATGTTGAAACCTATTTTGTGAGTAATAAAAAAGGTGAAGGAATTGAAGAAGTTAAGAAGATTTTTGCAAATCATATTTCTTGCTTATTAGGCCAATCTGGTGTTGGTAAATCTAGCTTATTAAATTCCATTGATTCAAACTTCAATAGATGTGTTGGAGAATACTCGAAAGCTCTTGGAAGAGGAAAACATAAAACTAAGGAAGTTATTCTCATTCCTTATGAAAATGGATTAATTGCAGACACTCCTGGATTCTCAAGTTTAGACTTAGATCTTTTTAAGGAAGACTTAGCGCAATTCTTCCCATCATTCAATGATAAATACACTGATTGCTACTATTCAAATTGTTTGCATATCACTGAGAATAAATGCGCTATTAAAGACGCATTAAATAGGGGAGAAATCCCACAAATTGCATACGATAGTTACTTGAAACTATCATCTACAGCATCATTTAAAAACGAGAGGTACAAAAAATGAAAAATATGAAAGAAGTTATAGTCGCTCCTAGCATTTTAGGAGTGGATGAAAATAGAGTAATTGCTGACTTACCAGCTATCCAAGAAGCAGGTGCTAAATGGGTACACATCGACATCATGGATGGTAAGTTTGTTGATCATGAATCCGGAAGTCTAGAAGTTTTCCAAAGACTTGCAAAACATCATAGTCTCGTTAACGATGTTCATATCATGGTTGAGAAACCTAAAAATTATGTTGAATCTTATGTCAGTGCCGGCGCTAATTATTTAACCTTCCATTATGAAGCATGCTGTTGCGACCATATGGTTGAAACTGTCATTGATTTTATTCATGAAAAAGGTGCAAAAGCAGGTCTATCTATTTGCCCTGATACACCAGTAGAAAAGATTATTCCTTTCCTTAAAAAAGTAGATTTGGTTTTAGTCATGACTGTTGTTCCTGGAAAAGGTGGACAAACTTTCATGGCAGAAAACTTAGAAAAAGTTAAGAAAATAAAATCCATCAGACCAGATGTTTTAGTGGAAGTTGATGGTGGAGTTAACGCTGAAACCGCTAAACTTGCAGTAAATGCAGGAGTTGATGTTTTAGTTTCAGGTTCCTACATCTTTAATGGTGATGTAAAAGAAAGAATTGCTAATTTATTAGCAGTAAATAAATAATTATGGATTTAATGTATTCAATTATCATAGGTGCTTTTGCGATATTTACACTAATCTTCGGATTAGCTTTTTCTATGGTGAATTACCAAAAAAAACATAAGGCACCTTACGCCATCAGAAACATGTTCCCATTTGAATTCAATTACCAAGCTCACTTTGTTGATAACATGTTAGGTAATTCTTTCCTAATGGTTTCTGGTCTTTCATTGATTCTATTTTATGGAACATTTAAAGGTAGTAGAACTGATGGCTATACAATCTTTATTTTAATCGCTGCTATTATATCCACACTTTTAGTGTGTGCTTCCTATTTCGTCAGCACCCGTTTGTTGAAAGTCTGGATGCTAGGAATGGTTCTTGGATATACATTAATTTTCATGTTAATTGCAATTACTGCATGTTTACATTTCAAATATTTTCAACAAACTCATCAAACACTTAATTTAATTGGGTTGATATTCTCAATTGTATTAGCGGTGTTTGTCTTCGCTTTAGCGATGAATCCAAAACTATCCTTTAGAATCAAGGCAAAAGAAAAAGCAAATCAAGATCCTAACGAAGAGAAGAAATATGAAAGACCAAAGTGGATTCCATTAACATTCTCAATCTGGATGGTTATATTTGCTTTATATATTAATGAGATAGGAATTATATTATTCGCCGCATCTATATCTTAATATAAATATTAAAATAGATATAAAAAAACGACCCAGTTGGTCGATTTTTTGTTTGATCTCTTAGCGGTCTTTGTATTGTTTATTGAGGGATCGATAAGCGCGGGTTGACATTCTAACACGAGTTTCTTTTCCATCAACGATCACAGTACGGACTTGGAGATTACAATTCCATTTACGGCGTGTAGCTCTTAATGAGTGAGAACGATTGTTACCGCTGACAGGGCCTTTACCGGTTACTGGACATACTCTTGACATATCTTTTCCTCCTATTGTGCCTTATCGAGTTTATCATAACATTATGTGTCTTGCAAATAGATTTTTTAATTCGTGTAATTTTATGCGTGCGTGTGTTATAATAAAAGCGCTTAGTAAAGGAGATAATTGCCTATGTCCAATAACGTCGTAGCAATGATATTAGCGGGTGGAAAAGGCACAAGACTAGAGGCTTTAACAAAGAAAGTTGCGAAGCCTGCTGTTAGTTTTGCTGCAAAATACCGTATCATTGATTTTCCAATCAGTAACTGTGCCAACAGTGGTATTAACCAAATTGGTGTCTTAACTCAATATGAATCTACTTTCCTTGATAGATATGTAGGTAATGGTGAAAAATGGGGTTTAAATGGTGTTCATTCATTATTAACTTCTTTAGCACCTCACCAAACAGAAGAAGGTAGTAGTTGGTATGAAGGTACCGCTGACGCTATCAATGAGAACATAGACTTCTTAGATGATTTAGATCCAGATTATGTTTTAATTCTTTCTGGTGACCACATTTATAAATGTACATATAACGATATGCTTGCTTTACATATCCAATCAAAAGCAGATGCAACTATTTCAGTTATTGAAGTAGATCCTAAAGAGGCATCTAGATTTGGTATCATGGCAGTGGATAAAAATGATGTAATCGTTGAATTCCAAGAAAAACCAAAGAAACCAAAATCTAATTTAGCAAGTATGGGTGTTTATATCTTCTCTTGGAAAGTTCTTAGAAAATATCTAAAAGAAGACCATAAAGATGAAAAGAGTGATCATGACTTTGGTAAAAATATTATTCCAAACATGCTCAATACTGGAAGAAAACTCCAAGCTTATAGATTTAAAGGTTATTGGAGAGATGTTGGAACTTTATCAAGTTTACATGAAGCAAATATGGATATCGCTTTAAACCGTTGTTCAATGGACTTAAGTGATTATTCCACTGGTAGAATTTATACCGCTGACACACATAGTGTCGCTCAATATATTGGACCAAAAGGTAGTGTTAAATCTTCAATTGTTAACCAAGGTGCTGTTGTTTTAGGTAAAGTTGACACTTGTGTCATTTCTAATGAAACAGTTATTGAAGAAGGTGCTGAATGTACACGTTGCGTTATCATGCAAGGCGCAGTTGTGCGCAAAGGAGCGCGTGTTAATAACGCAATTATTGGACCAGATACAATCGTTGAAGGAGATAACAACTTAGGCAAAGATGATGTTGTCCTTTTAACTGGAAAGGCAGGGCTTTAATCTATGAATAGAGTTTTAGGTATTTGTAATTTACATGATGGACCAAATTTAGGTAGATTAAGCGCTAATACAACTTTAGGTTGTGTCACTTTCCTTGGTAGATTTGGTTTAATGGACTTTACTTTAAGTAATTTCACTAACTCAGGAATTAACAAAATCTGTGTTTTAGTAGAAGACCACGTTCAATCAGTTAGAAACCACATTGGTGATGGCCAAGTTTGGGTTTCTAATACAAAAACCGGATTCCAAAGAATCCTATTTAATGAAAAAGGCGTTTCTTCTCCTAAATTCAACACAGATATTGCAAACATCACAACAAACCGTGATGTCATTGAAGAAGCAAGTTTTGAATATGTAATTATCGCTCCTGCATTCTTCATTATGAATGTTGATTTTAGAGATGCTTTAAAAGCACATATTTATTCTCAAAAGAAAATTTCAGTCTTATACAAAAAGATTGATAACGCAGACAAAGAATTCTTAAATTGCGACACAATTAGCTTTAAAAAAGATAAATCAATTTCTAGTGTTGGCTTCAATAATGGTCAAACAGAAAAAGCAAATATTTGCTTAGAAACATTTATTATTAATCGTGATGAATTCTTTAAAATTGTTGATGACCAAAAACAAGTCTCTCATATCTATAACTTGAGAAGAATGATTTATCATGGTATTTCAACAGGACAATTAGACGTTAATGCAATCGAATTTAAAGATATCGTTATTCCATTCCTTTCTTATGACCACTACGTGAGAAACTCAATGGCGGTTTTAAATAAGGATGTTGCAGAAAAACTCTTTAAAAAAGATTGGTTAATTTATACAAAGATTCACTCAACACCTCCAACAGTGTTTGGACCAGATGCTGAAGTGAGAAACTGCTATATCGCTAATGGCTGCAAGATTTATGGTAAGGTAGAAAACTCAATCCTTTCTCGTGATGTTGTAGTAGAAAAAGGCGCAGTAGTGAAAGATTGTATTTTATTCACTCACACCGAAGTTGGAAAAGATGTCAAAGCTCAATACTTGATGTGTGATAAGACAGTCAAGATTGAGACTGAAAAGAACCCAACTGGTGAGAAAGATTCATATTTATACATAGGACGTGGAGCAAAAATCTAATGAAAATTGTAATGGTTGCTAGTGAGTCTAGACCATATTGCAAAACTGGCGGACTCGCTGATGTTGTTTATTCTCTTTCTAAAGAACTCGCAAATGTTAACGAAGACGTTTCCATCATTATTCCATACTATTCTTCCATAAATGTGGAAGCAGAACTCGTTTATAACTTACCTCTTAAGATGGCGTGGAGAACTCCTCGCGCTTTAGTCTACAAAGTAGTAAGTGAAGGAATCACATATTATTTAGTTAAAAATGACCAATACTTTGCTAGAGGTCATCTTTATGGAGACTTTGATGATGGCGAACGTTTTGCTTTCCTAACACTAGCGGCTAAAGCAATTATGGAGCAATTTAAAAAAGCACCAGACATCGTACACGTACATGACTGGCAAGCTGGTATGCTTCCTTGCTTAATCAAAGAAGATAAAAACAATAAATTCTTTAGTAAAACTAAATTTGTTGGAACAATCCATAATCCTGCATTCCAAGGATTATTTAGCAAAATCATTTTAGGAGACTTATATAACTTACCAGATACTCTTTATGATAATGGTCAAGTTAGATTCAAAGATCAAGTCTCTACTTTAAAGACAATGATTGTTTATAGTGATTTAATCACTACAGTTTCTCCAACTCATCATTTAGAACTTTTAACTCCAGAAGGAAGTATGGGATTAAATGATGTTTTAAGACTTAGAGAATTCGACTTTGTCGGTATCTTAAATGGCATCGATTATAAAGAATTTAATCCAAGTGATGATAAAAATATTGAAATGAATTTTAATTCATCTAATATTATTAAAGGAAAGAAAGCTAACAAGTTAGCTCTCTTAAAGCAGTTCAACTTAAAAGATGAGACTGCTCCTATATTCTCTTTAGTTACTAGAATTACATGGCAAAAAGGATTTGACCTCGTATTCCCTGCAGTGGAAGAGTTGGTCAATAAAGGCTGCAACATCATAATGCTTGGTAGTGGAGAATATGATTATGAACAACGTTGGGAAGACCTTCGTAGAAAATATCCTGACCATATAGGAATCTACATTGGGTATAACGACGCTCTTGCACATAAGATTTATGCAGGTAGTGACTTCTTCCTAATGCCATCACTATTTGAACCATGTGGATTAGGCCAAATGATCGCTCAAAGATATGGCACTCTTCCAATTGTTAGAAGAACTGGTGGACTTAAAGACTCTGTCATTAACTATGATGGAAATAATAGCGAAACATCAAATGGATTTGGATTTGATGAATATTCAAATTATGAAATGAATAGAACTTGCTGGTACGCTTATAGCGTGTACAAGAAGAAAGCTCTACTTCATAAGTTAAGTAAAAATGCATTTAACACAGATAATTCCTGGGTTAAATCAATGAATGAATATAGAAAGGTTTACCTTTCATTACTCAAAAGAAAGTAGGTAGATAACAATGTCGTATGATCATAAGACCATTGATAAGAAGTGGCAAAAATATTGGGAAGAAAACCAAACATTCAAAACGGATGTTTGGGATTTTTCAAAACCAAAGTTTTATGCACTAGATATGTTTCCATATCCTTCAGGAGTAGGCTTACATGTAGGTCACCCAGAAGGTTATACTGCGACTGACATCGTCAGTAGAATGAAACGTATGCAAGGCTATAATGTTCTTCACCCAATGGGCTATGACTCTTTCGGCTTACCTGCTGAACAATACGCAATTCAAACTGGTAATCACCCAGATGGATTTACACAAGAAAACGTTAAATTCTTCACAAAACAACTCAAAGAGTTAGGTTTTGATTATGACTGGGACAGAGTAGTTCTTACTAGTGACCCAAGTTTTTATAAATGGACTCAATGGATTTTTAAAGGTTTATATCTTGATGGCTATGCAAAATACATTGATATGCCTGTTAACTGGTGTGAAGAACTTGGCACTGTTTTATCTAATGACGAGGTCGTAGATGGAAAAAGTGAAAGAGGTGGATATCCAGTTATACGTAAAAACCTCAAACAATGGGTTATTGATCAACCTAAATTCGCTGAAGAATTATTATCAGGTTTAGATAAAATTGATTGGCCAGAATCCACAAAAGAAATTCAAAGAAACTGGATTGGAAAATCAATCGGCGCATTAGTGGACTTTAAAGTCGCTAATACAAACGAGAAATTCACAGTATTTACAACTAGATGTGACACTCTTTTTGGTGCAACATATTGTGTCTTATCTCCTGAACACGAACTAGTTAAAAAGATTGCAAGTAAAGAGCAACTTGCTGAAGTAGAAGAATATATCAAACAAGCTGCAAGTAAATCTGAACTTGAAAGAACTTCTTTAAATAAAGAAAAGACTGGTGTATTCATTGGAGCGTACGCAATTAACCCAGTAAATAATAAACAAATTCCAATCTATATTTCTGACTATGTTTTAGCAAGTTATGGTACAGGTGCTATCATGGCAGTTCCTGCTCATGATTCTAGAGACTATGCTTTTGCTAAGAAATTTGGATTAGATATTATCCAAGTTTTAGAAGGTGGAGATATTTCAAAAGAAGCGTATGAAGAAGATGGACTTCACATCAATTCTGGTTTCTTAGATGGATTAAATAAACAAGACGCTATTGATAAAATGCTAGATTTCCTCAAGGAAAAAGGTATTGGAGAGAGAAAAGTTAACTACAAATTCAGAGAATGGATTTTCGCTAGACAAAGATATTGGGGCGAACCTGTCCCTGTTGTCCATGGAGATGATGGAAAAATCTACACTTTAAGTGATGATGAACTCCCACTTGTCCTTCCTGAACTTGATGACTATAAAGGCCACAATGGTAAAGCTCCTTTGGAGAACGCTATTGAATGGAAAAAATATGATAAAAATGGCATTAAAGGTACTAGAGAAACAAGTACAATGCCGGGTAGTGCTGGATCTTCATGGTATTTCTTAAGATATGTTGATCCTAAAAATGATAAAGAATTCTGCAATAAAGAGCTCGCTAACCATTGGTTGCCTGTTGACTTATATATTGGTGGTCCAGAACACGCAGTTGGTCACTTAATTTATTCTAGAATTTGGACAAAATACTTACATTCTAAAGGCTATATTGATTTTGATGAACCATTTAAAAAGCTTGTTCACCAAGGCATGATTTTAGGTGCTAATGGAATTAAGATGGGTAAAAGATACCCTGAATTTGTCGTAAATCCAAGTGATGTTGTTGCTATGTATGGTGCTGATACACTTAGACTTTATGAAATGTTCATGGGACCTCTTGAAGCAAGCAAACCATGGTCCAACCAAGGTGTTGAAGGTGCACATAAATGGTTAGAAAGAGTTTATAGAGCTATTGTTGAAAGCGGAATTATTGTTGATGAACCAGTTAAAGAACTTGAACTTGTGTATCATCAAACAGTTAAGAAAGTCACTAACGACTTTGAAATTCTTGCTTTTAACACTGCAATTAGCCAAATGATGATCTTCATTAATGAAGTTTACAAAGTAAATAAGCTACCAAGAGAATACGCTGAAGGATTTGTTAAACTCCTTTCATGTATTGCTCCTCATATTGGTGAAGAAATGTGGGAAAAACTTGGTCATAATAAGACTCTCGCATTTGAATCTTGGCCAACTTATGACGAAAGTAAATGCGCTCTTAACACAGTCAAGATGGGCGTTAGTGTTAATGGTAAACCAAGAGCAACTATCGAAGTTGAACTTGATTTAGATGATGAAGAAGTAAAGAAAATTGCTTTAAGCCAAGAAGCAGTTATTCGTCATACAGAAGGAAAAGAAATTAAAAAGATTATTGTTGTTAAAAACAAAATCGTAAATATTGTCGCTATTTAATATGGTTATTTGTGTTGATGTAGGGAATACTACGGTCGTTCTTGCGGCCTTTAAAGGTAATGAACTTCTAGTTAGAAACTATCTAGATTACGAAGATGGTCTTTCTAAAGAAGAGTTTTCGCTTTACCTTAAATCCCTCACAAATATTCCAAATGAACCGGTAGAAGATATTATTTATTCTTCAGTTGTTCCTCCAATTGATGAATAT
>CAMJAG010000021.1 GCA_946403545.1 uncultured Caryophanales bacterium
CATGCTCGTGTTAGAAATAAAATTTCTGGTACAGCTGAAACTCCTAGACTCTGTGTCTATCGTTCTAACAAAAACATTGAAGCTCAAATTATCGATGATGTTAAAGGCGTTACACTTGTTTCTTCAAGTTCAATGGCTTTAAAACTCGATAACGGTTCCAATGTTGAAGCAGCTATAGCAGTCGGTAAAGACATTGCTACAAAAGCAGTTGCTAAGAAAATCAAAAAAGTAGTCTTCGATCGTTCTGGTTACATCTATCACGGACGTATCAAAGCTTTAGCAGAAGCAGCTCGTGAAGCTGGCTTAGAATTCTAATGGAGGAGCAAATGAATATGTTAGAAGAAAAAACAGAACAAGCAGTTGTTGCTGAAGCAGCACCAGCTGAAGAAGCTCCAAAAGCAGAAGCAAAAGCAGATCGTCCAGCACGTGGCCCACGTGGTGACCGTAAAGGTGGCCGCCCAGACAGACGTGCTCCAAGAGATAGAAAAGACGAACCAAAAGAGTTTGAAGAACGTGTTGTATTCATCAACCGTGTTAGTAAAACCGTCAAAGGTGGACGTAGAATGAAATTCACTGCTCTCGTAGTCATCGGTGACCACAAGGGTAGATATGGCTTTGCTTTAGCAAAAGCAGCTGAAGTACCAGATGCTATTAAGAAAGCTAGCGAAGCAGCAAAGAAAAACTTATTCAACATTCACCTCGTAAAAGGTGCAACTATCTCCCACGAGGTCGTTGGTAAATATGGCGCATGTAATGTTTACTTAAAACCAGCTCCTGATGGTACTGGAATTATCGCAGGTGGCCCAGTTAGAGCTATCCTCGAACTTGCAGGTGTCCAAAACGTTTGCTCAAAAGTTTATGGTTCAAGAGCTCCAATCAATATCATTAGAGCTACTAACCAAGGCTTAAATAACCTCAAGAGCTACAAAGCTATGAAAGAGCTTCGTGGCAAAGAATAAACTGTAAATTAACTACATTTGCAGAGAATAGAAATTAGGAGGTGCACATAATATGAAATTGCATGAACTTCAATACACTGAAGGCTCACGTCGCGAACACTATCGTAAGGGTCGTGGTCTTGGATCTGGTAACGGCAAAACAGCTGGTAAAGGTCATAAAGGTCAAAACGCTCGTAGCGGTGGTGGTGTCGCTTTAGGTTTCGAAGGTGGTCAATTACCACTTTGGAGAGCTTTACCAAAACGTGGTTTCAAGAATGTTAATCATATCAATTATGCCACCATTAACGTGTCCGCATTAGAGAGATTCGAAAACGGCACAGTAGTCTCCCCAGCTTTACTCGTTGAAACTGGATTAATTAAAAATGAACGTGATGGAATAAAAGTTTTAGGTGCAGGAACTCTCACAAAGAGCTTAACTGTTCAAGCTAACGCTTTCTCTAAATCCGCTGAGGCTGCTATTGTTAATGCAGGTGGAAAAATTGAGGTGATGTAATATGAAGAAAATCGCTTCAATATTAAAAAATAAGGAGATTATGAATCGTATTCTATTTACGATCTTAATTCTCTTCGTATTCCGTATCGGTGCACAAATCACTGTTCCAGGTGTTGTCATCGATAAAGCAAGCGAACTTGGTCAATTCTTAAGTGGAAACAACCCTTTAAGCTTAATGAACTTAATGGGTGGTGGAACACTTCAAAGTTTCTCAATCTTCGCTCTTGGTGTTTCTCCATACATCACATCTCAAATTATCGTCCAATTATTATCCACTGACGTTTTACCAGCATTATCTGAATTAAAACGTCAAGGACAATATGGCCGTAAAAAGATGGAAATGGCTACAAGATACTTAACTCTTATGTTAGGTGCTGTTCAAGCCTATGGAATTATCAAAACAATGGAGAATTCCCAATACATTACATTCAATACTGCTACAAATCCAGTATTTACATACATTTATATTGTTATCGTATTACTTGCTGGCAGTATGCTTGTTATGTGGCTTGGTGACCAAATCTCCGTTAAGGGTATCGGTAATGGTATCTCTATGATCATCTTTGCTGGTATCGTATCTGGTTTACCAACACAAATGACTACAGCATTCATGAACTACTGTGGTCCAAACATTATGGCGCAAGGTGATGTACAAGCAATCAGAGGCGTATTCCAATTCTTGTTATATGTCTTAGCTTACTTACTCATTATCTCATTCGTCACATTTACAGAACTTGCAAAACGTAAGATTCCTGTCCAACACTCTGGAAAGGGTGGCCAAACTCAAAGTATGGCAAAGGCAAGCTTCTTACCAATTAAGATTAACTCCGCTAGTGTTATTCCAGTTATCTTCGCTAGCTCAATCTTAATGACACCAAGTATCATCGTCGCGTTTATAGACCCTGATCATGCAAGTGATTCATGGCTCAACATCTTCAACATGTCCACTCTTTATGAGATGCCAGGTGGATGGTACATGCCATGGGGCTTAATTATCTATTTAGTCCTCACAATTGCATTTACATTCTTCTACGCGAATTTACAAATCAATCCTCAACAATTGGCGGAGAACTTCCAAAAGAACGGTTCTTACATCCCAGGTATTAGACCTGGTAATGAAACAGAACGTTACATTAGAAAAGTTCTTAACCGTGTCACTTGTATCGGTGCATTATCACTCGCATTTATTGCAGCACTCCCACCAGTATTAACAATGTCAGGTATCTTCGGCGCTAACGGCCAAGCTCTTGCATTAGGTGGAACTGGCTTAATCATCGTTGTTGGTGTTGCACTTGAACTTAACTCTCAAATTGATGGACTTCTCGCAGGTAAATCATTTGATGAAGTTGTCGCAGGTGGAGGTCAATAGGTCCCATGAAGAAGAATATCATCTTAATGGGTCCTCCAGGTGCTGGAAAAGGCACTTTGGCAAAGAAACTCATATCCTTTGGTCTCGTACATATTTCCACTGGAGATATGTTTAGAGAAGCTATCAAAGAGGGTACTGAGCTTGGAAAACTCGCAAAATCATTTATTGATGATGGTCACTTAGTCCCTGATGATGTCACTATTGGCATTGTTAAAGAAAGATTAAGTAAACCAGATTGCGAAAATGGGTTCCTATTAGATGGTTTCCCAAGAACTCTTCCTCAAGCGGAAGCATTGGAGAAATTATCTAAGGAAATAAATCGTCCAATCGAAGTTGTTATCAATCTTGATTGTGACGAAGAAGAACTTATCAGACGTGTCTCTGGTCGTAGAGTGTGCAAAAATTGTGGCGCTCCATACCATATCGTCAACATGAAACCTAATAAAGATGGAATCTGTGACATATGTGGTGGACCACTCATTCAACGCGCTGACGACAATGAAGAGGCAATGAAAGTTCGTTTACAACATTATGTTTCTCAAACTAAGCCACTTCTTGATTACTACGCTAAGCTTGGTAATCTCGTAAGTTACAATAGTTTAATGGGAAGCGATAAGTTGTTCGATGAAATCTCCGAATTTTTGAAGAAATAACATTTATTATGATTTACGCTAAGTCAACAAGGGAAATAGCCTTAATGAAGAAGGCAGGAGAATGTGTCGCTGATGTCTTTGAGACATTACGCAAAGCTCTCCGTAATGGAATTACTACACTAGAATTAGATGAACTCGCTAACGAGGTCATGATAAAACACGGATGCACTAGTGGCTCTAAAGGTTACTATGATTATCCAGGTTATATCTGTATCTCTGTTAATGACACTCTAATCCATGGAATTCCATCTAGTAAGATCGTTCTTCATGATGGCGATATAGTTTCCCTTGATGTCGTAGCGGTATATAAAGGTTATTACGCAGATGCATGTAGAACTTACCCAGTAGGAGTTGTTAGTGAACGTGCTCAAAGATTAATGGATGTAACTAAACAATCATTCTTTGAAGCAGTAAAACTAGTAAAACCAGGAGTAAGATTAGGTGATATCTGTGCTACAATTCAAAAATTTAATGAAGATCATGGCTATTCTCTAGCGAGAGATTATACAGGTCATGGCATCGGCACACACATGCACGAAGATCCAGTTATTCCAAACTATGGAAAACCTGGAACTGGTCCTATCCTTGGAGAAGGAATGTGTCTCTGTATCGAACCTATGGTTCTAGAAGGCAAGAAAGAAACACGTACCTTAGGGGATGGTTGGACTGTGAAAAGCCGAGATGGCAAATTAACTTGCCACTATGAAAACACTGTCGTTGTTACTAAAGACGGCTATGAAATTATTACCATGAAAGAAGGAGAACAATAAATGTCTAAAGCAGACGTCATCGAAGTACAGGCGATCGTCAAAGAGTGTCTACCAAACGCAAACTTTAAAGTAGAACTCGAAAATGGCGTCGTAATTCAGGCCACCGTTTCTGGTAAAATCCGTATGAATTACATACGCATTCTCCCAGGAGATAGAGTTACGGTTGAAATCTCGCCTTATGATTTAACACGGGGCCGTATCACTTACAGGTTTAAATAATTACCTGTGTAACCAAAATTATTTCAAGGAGGAAAACTAATTATGAAAGTAAGACCTTCAGTAAAACCTATTTGCTCAAAATGCAGAGTCATCAAAAGACATGGCAAAGTCATGGTCATTTGTAGCGACCCAAAGCATAAGCAAAGACAAGGTTAATTAGGAGGAAATGAGTATGGCACGTATCGTTGGTGTTGATATTCCTAATGACAAACCAGTCAAATTCGCTCTTACCTATATCTATGGTATCGGCAGACATGTCGCAGAAGAAATCTGCAAAGGCGCTAAAGTTGATGGAACAATCAGAGTTAAAGATTTAACAGATGATCAACTCGGTGCTATTAGAAACGAAATCGGTAACTACAAAACAGAAGGTGATCTCAGAAGAGAAGTCGCATTAAACATTAAACGTTTACAAGAAATCGGCTGCTACAGAGGTCTCAGACACAGAAAAGGTTTACCAGTTCGTGGACAAAGAACAAAAACAAATGCAAGAACTCGTAAGGGTCCAAGAAAGACCATCGCTAATAAGAAGATGGCTCCACAAGGTTAATGAAAGGAGATTACTAATTTATGGCAACTAAAACAACAACCCGTAAAAAGAAAGTAAAACGTTCATTTACCCGTGGTGTTGCACACATTCACGCAACATTCAATAATACAATCGTTACAATCTGTGACGAACAAGGTAACGCATTAAGCTGGTCCTCAGCTGGTGCAATGGGCTTCAAAGGCGCTAAGAAAGCTACTCCATTTGCTGCTATGCAAGCAAGTGAAGCTGCTGCTAAAGTCGCTTATGACCAAGGCATCCGTCAAGTTGACGTCGATGTTAAAGGACCTGGTCCAGGTAGAGAAGGTGCTATCCGTTCTCTCGCTGTTGCAGGATTACAAGTTTTATCTATCGTAGATACAACACCAATCCCACACAATGGATGCCGTCCACCAAAGAAACCAAGAGGATAATAGGAGGTAATTAAGATGAAAATTGCTAATCCATTTGAGAGATTCGATATCTCATCCGCTGACTATGATGGAACAGAAAACTATGGACGTTTCGTCATTGAACCACTCGAGAGAGGATTTGGCCTAACTTTAGGTAATGCATTACGTAGAGTCTTATTATCATCCTTACCAGGTGCATCTATCTATGCAGTCGAAGTTGAAGGTGCTAGACACGAATTCACAGCGCTTCCAGGCGTAGAAGAAGATGTCACTACTATTATTCTTAACTTAAAAGATTTAGTTCTTGCTATCAACCCAGAAGACGATGGCAATAAGAAGCTTGAAATCAGCGTTGAAGGACCTAAGACAGTCACAGGTGCTGATATCGTTTGCCCAACAGGCGTAGAAGTTATTAATAAAGATGTCGTTATCGCAAATGTTTGCGAAGGCGGCAAATTAAACATGGTTTTACATGCACGTAATGGCCGTGGCTACGTTACAGGTGAACAAAACAAATTCTTACACACAGTTCTTCCAGTTGGTGCAATCTCCACTGATAGTAACTATTCTCCAGTTAGAAAAGCTAACTATACAGTAGAAAACACACGTGTTGGTCACGATTCTAGATTCGACAAACTCATCATTGAAGTTTGGACAGATGGAAGTATCACTCCTCAAGCAGCAGTGGCACTCTCTGCAAAAATCTTAGTCGACCACTTCAATAAGTTCGCAGATCTTGAAACAATCACACGTGATATCAATATTGAAAAAGAAGAAGTTCAAGTTGAAGAAAATAAATTTGAAACAATCACTATTGAAGAACTTGATCTCTCTGTCCGTAGCTATAACTGCTTAAAACGTGCAGGAATTGCAACAGTTTTAGAGTTAACAGATAGAACAGAAGAAGATATGATGAAAGTCAAAAACTTAGGTAAGAAATCCCTTAAAGAAATTAAGGAAAAACTTGCAGGTATTGGCTTATCATTCAAAGAATTTGAGTAAGGAGGCAATAAACAATGCCAGCACAAGGTCGTAAAAATGTACACGGTAAAACCGGCGTTAGATTTAAAGCCGCTTATACCAAAAGTAAATATGAAAACATGCTCCGTAACGTTGTTACAGATTTAATCTTAAAAGATTCTGTTAAAGTTACAGCAGCAGTCGCTAAAGATGTAGTTAAAGAAGCTGATAGATTAGTTACTTTAACAAAGAAAGAAGATTTAATGAACGCTAAGAGAAACGCTGCTAGATTCGTCCGTAATTTAGATGATGAAGCAGGTGTTAACGCTCTTAACAAACTCTTCAACGAAATTGGTCCAAAAATGGCTAGTAGAAATGGTGGTTACACACGTCAACTTAAATTAGGTAACAGACGTGGTGATAACGCTCCTATCGTCTTAGTCACTTGGGTTGACTAATTTAGCGAGTATTTATTAAAACAACAAGATAGACTCATTTGTAAAAATGGGTCTTTTCTTTTTACATTTATATATAAATGTATATAATAATCAACTTTTGTAAAAATGTTTACTATACCTATTGAAAAAGCAAAAAAAGATAGATAATATATAAATATATAAAGTTGATATAAGGGATTACATCAACAACAATAAGAAATGATTGTGGTTTTATGTGCGTATTTTATGCACGGAAAGGAAAATCTATGAAACACAATAAAATTTTAGGTCTTGTTGGTATCGCAGCAGCATTAACATTAGTTGCATGTGGTGGTGACAAGAAATCTACAGCTCCAGGAAAAACATCTGGCAAAGTTACTTCTAAAGCACCTGTATCAAGAGCTCCAGTTAGCCGTGAACCTCAAAAAGGCGTCACATTCGATACAGTTACATTAGAAACAAAAGCTGACAATAAAGTGTATGCAAAAGTCGCAGGTACTGAAACACTTTATAAAGCAGGCGAACTCAAATGGGCATGGGGTTTAGCAGATCGTAACGGTACATTCGTTTATGGTAAAGAAACTCCAGAAGCAGCAGACTTCTCTGTCGCAGTCACATTTGAAGCAGCAGCAGACGCTACAGCAAAACCATTCTCTGTTGAATTATGTTTAACAGATATCGCAAACATCACTACTGAAGTTTATACAATTTGGGGTGGTGCAGATGCAACTAGCTACGCAGCATTAACAATCGGTACAACTGATTTCCAAGGCAACGATGGCAACTACACATACTTCATTCGTGATGACCAATCCGCAGCAGGATTAGCTATCGAAGTTATCGACAAGACATTCGTTATTAAGACTGTTGATGTCGTTAAGAATCCAAACGCTGATCACCAAGGTTTCTTCGCTAAACTCGGTGGTGAACAAGCTACAGCTTACACATTAGAACAAGTTAATGCTTGGAATACAAAGTGTGACTTCCAATGCATGAACCCATATTCAAAACCAGCAGCAGAATTCTTCTGGGAAGTTGATGGCAAGAACGCATACTGTTACATGGATATGACATCTATCGTCGATCCAGCAACAGCTACAATGGGTAGAAACTACATGACTCACTTTGAAGCAAATAAGACAGACTCTGGTGATCCAGGTAAATGTTTACCAGCAGAATCTATCGCTGATAGAGTTGTCGAATTCGCAGATGATAACGTCAAAGTTACAATTCACTTCGATAAGACAAAAGGTCAAAACGATGGCCCAAGTGAATACTATGGCGCATTAGGTTTCGTTATTGAATACATCAACGAACCAGCTCCAGCAGGCGGCGAAGGCGGCGAACAAGCTTAATCATAACAATCAAACTTATTGTTTGTTATAAATCCTAACTCCTCACTCCGGTGGGGAGTTTTCTTTTTTCTTTAATTGTTATATAATATTTTTATTAGAAAATAATATTAAGGATTAATTTTGTGAAACCTAAAAAACTGTTTGCTTTATTTACACTAATTTCTAGCCTTATTCTTTCCGCGTGTGGTGGGGAATCTACTTCTTCAAATAAATGGGATGGCTCATGTGGCAAATGTGGCTATTCAAGAGATAAATCTTCAGAAGTAACAAAGCAAGTCAATTTAACAAATAAGGAGTTTATAAAAGTAGAAGATAGTGTTTATTTCCAAATTAAAGGTACATGCCAAGGTTATCAAAACGGAGAACTAAAGTTTGCTTTTGGACTATATAATGTCGTTACCGATAAATTTGTATATGGATCAGAAACTCCTACAAATGAAGATTACAAAGTAATAGCTAATATCAGGACTCCAAAAACTGAAAAAGGACTAAATCCATTTACCGTTCTATTTAATATAAGTGAAATTAATAACATACCTAGTGGTTCTTATTGGATTTACGCTGGTTATAAAAACGATAATTACCAACACATTAGTATAAAAGACACTTATTTTAGTGGATTCTGCTATCGATATCAATATTATTATAGAGACGATGAAAGTGCTCCTGAATCAATTTTTATTGATCAATTACCACCTTTTAATATTACAGAAGCTTCTGTAGTCTCTAATCCAACAAATCACACAGGACTTTATTTAAAACTTGGTGGAAGACAACCTGTAAATTATACATTAGATCAATTAAACAATCTTGGAACAATGTGTGATTTCCAACGTATTAATCCAAGTTATCAAATAATCGACTCTTTAAGTTATTTCTTTGAAACAAGTAATTTTAAATCATATATCTATTTATCTTTAGCAGGTATGCAAGCTGGAGAAACATATATGACTCACTTAAGTGTTCGTATTGATCCAGGTCAAACATACCCTGGGAAGTGTATACCTTTAGTGGAGATACATAAAGAAGACCATACTTATCAATTTTCAGAAGAAAATCTAAAATTTGAACTTGTTAGGACAATCCCTCAAAATAGTCATCCAGGTCCAAGCGAATTCTATGGCGCTTTAGGTATCATTGTAAGTAGTTGCAATTAAAATAAATTGATTAACTCCTCATAGTAGTGGGGAGTTTTCTTTTATCTATAAAAGGTATAGAATATTAAAGTCAATTTATTGGAGAAATTAGAAATGATTAAATTTGCTATCTTAGGAGCAGGTACATGGGGAACCGCTCTTGGAAATATGTTAATAAATATGGGTCACCAAGTATCTATTTGGTCTCCTGATGCTAATGAAGTTGATTCATTAAACAAAAATAGAGTACATAAGCACCTTCCAGGCGCGATTATTAATAAGGATATATTATTTTCCACCGATTTAGAAAAAGTGGTGGAAAAGGCTAATTATGTGATATTTGCCACTCCATCAGTTTTCGTTCGTTCAACAGCAGAAAAGATTAAAGGTATTATAAATAATACTCAAATCATTATCAGCGTCGCTAAAGGCGTAGAACCTGAAACATTATTTACTATGTCTGAAATCATTAAAGATGTATTAGGAAATGACTTTAATGTAGTAGCTTTATCTGGTCCAACACATGCAGAAGAAGTCGCTATTGGACTTCCTACTTTAATTGTGTCTGCTTGTGAAAACGAAAAGATCGCAAATGAAGTTAGAGACACAATTAATAATCCAGTTCTTAGAGTTTACTCTAATACTGATATTAAAGGTGTGGAAATTGCTGGCGCTTTAAAGAATATTATTGCTTTAGCAAGTGGTATGTCTCAAGGTATGGGATTTGGTGATAACGCAACTGCTGCAATCGTTACTCGTGGTTTAGCGGAAATTGTTAGACTAGGCACTGCTATGGGTTGTAATCCTGAAACTTTCTATGGTCTAACAGGAATTGGTGATATTGTTGTTACCGCAACAAGTAAACATTCAAGAAACCACAATGCAGGTTATTTATTAGGCCAAGGTAAATCCTTAGAAGAAGCAAAACAAGAAATCGGAATGGTTATTGAAGGCGTTAATGCTTTAGTGGCTGCTAAAGAATTAAGCGAAAAATATAGCATAGAAATGCCTATTGTTAATGGTGTTTATTCCATTATTTATAATGGTGTTAATCCAAAAGTAGCAGTTGCAAAACTATTCAATAGATCAACAAAGGCCGAATGCTAATTTTTTAACATCGTTATAGGCACAATATATATTCCTGATTCTGAGTCTTTATAACAAGATCCATGGCTTGTGATTACCATCTTAAATTTAGGTAATTTTAAGCCATTTTTCTTTAGTTTATTATCAAACGAAATAAGACTGTTTATGCCTTTTTGGATGTTTTCTTCACTGCCGATTTTAATTTCAATAGCACAATAATCGCCATTTTCCAATTCAACTATTGCATCAACTTCTTGTCCTGCGCTATCCCTATAGTGT
This sequence comes from uncultured Caryophanales bacterium, assembly GCA_946403545.1. Taxonomy (GTDB): domain Bacteria; phylum Bacillota_I; class Bacilli_A; order RFN20; family CAG-826; genus CAMJAG01. Next base: position 10,656 of record CAMJAG010000021.1, read on the forward strand.
TTTAAAGAACCACCTAAAAATTCAGCATATATAGACAAATCTCTAATAACTAAATCTTCAAAGAAGAAGCCGAAAGTATTTAAATCATTAATCAAGTCAGCAGGTGTAATTCCTAAAGCTGCTGCTGCAATTGATGGATCGTAAAAGTGGTGCGTTGGAGAAACCCTTACAGCAACAGTTGTTCTTAAATTCAGATTCCACGCTGGTAAGTCATAAATCAAAAATAAATCTTTTAGCATCTTTTCATAGGAGAGAAAAGTATCATCATCCAATTTTGCTCTATAACCTGATTCTATAATGTCTTTTATCATCGAAGTATTTTTAGCTTCAGTAGAAATATTTCTAGCAAATGATTTTAAAATTGTTTTCAACAAATCGACATTTTTATTTTTAAAGAAATACGCAAAATCATCATTTTCATTTTCGATTACAAACAAACTATCAAAGTAGTTCTTAGTTACCTCAATAGCGTATTCTTTTTTTGCTTTTAGCGCTATTGGCCAACCGCCTCTACAGATGTAGAAAGCAATATCAATAAGACCATTTTCTGAACTTCCAGTCACGAATGATTCCATTGATGAATCGTTGTTAAATAGAGTCTCTAAAGAAATTAATCCTTTTGATTCCTTTGATTCATATAACGAAAATGGTCTCAACACCATTTGTGCAATTCTTCCTGCTCCAGAGTGCTGAATTTTATTGTTATTTACAGGTGTCGTGCTTCCAGTAAGAATATATTTTCCAAATTGATAATCTTTATCTAAATCATCTTTTATAATATTCCATATTTCTGGAGCTTTTTGCCATTCATCAACAAGATGTGGCTTTTTTCCAATAAGAGCAGATGTTGGATCCGCATTCGCTAATTTAATTGCGTTCGTAGTTTTTAGCGCTGTTACAGAAGACGCATATCTTTCACACATTGTTGATTTTCCACAGAATTTTGGACCAGCTACTAAAACACATCCTGAAGAATTTAGTTTTCTTTGGAGTGTCTTTTCTGCTAAGCGAACAATATAATCTTCATCTCTCATAATTTTATTTTCCTCGTTTAAATTATATAACAATTTTCGGTGTTTTGAAAGAAATATTTTCGGTGTTTTGAAACATTAAAATTCGGTGTTTTGAAACATTAAAATTCGGTGTTTTGAAATTTTACAAAATGATTTTTAAATCAATTATTTACTTACGCGCACGAACACATATATAATAATAGCCGTCGGCTGATAGTCGTCCAGAAGGGGGAAATATGGCAAAATTACAACCACAAGCTGTAAAACTTATTACAGAAATTGTAGAGCGTTATAAAGATGAACCAACTTCCACAATGATGATTCTTGAAGACATTCAAAAGGAATACGGATACATTCCACTAGAAGTTCAAGAATTAGTATCAGAATTAACTGGAGTACCAGTATCTGATATCTATGGTGTTGTTACATTCTATTCGTTCTTCTCTATGACACCAAAAGGCAAATACGTTATCGGTATTTGTTTAGGAACTGCATGTTATGTTAAAGGCAGTCAATTAGTATTAGATAAATTCGCAGAATTACTTGGTATTAAACCAGGTGAAACAACTAAAGACGGATTATTCACATTAGACGTCTTACGTTGTATCGGTGCATGCGCTGTCGCACCAGCTGTCTCTATTAATGGTAAGGTTTATCCACAAGTTAAAGTTGATAGCGTTAAAGACATCATCGCAGAATATCGTGCTAAGGAGGCTTAATTAAATGGCTAAGATTACTAGTGAAAAAGAGCTCTTAGAACGTATTGAACACTGCGGAGCTTGTTTACAAAAGAAATTCCATTGTGAACCAGGCAAAAGAGCAATCGTTGTATGTGGTGGTACAGGTTGTTTAGCAAGTGATTCACAAGGTATCATTGATAAATTCAATGCATTAATTAAAGAAAAAGGACTTGAAGATAAAGTTACTTGTAACGTCGTTGGATGTTTCGGTTTCTGTTCACAAGGTCCATTCGTAAAGATTTTCCCAGAAGAAACTCTCTACGTTAAAGTCGCTACTAAAGATGTCGAAGAAATCTTTGAAAAAGACATCTTAAATAACGAAGTTGTGGAACGTTTATTATTCGTTGAACCACAAACAAAAGAAAAAGTCCAAAAACAACACGACATTTCTTTCTATAGATTACAAATGAGAGATATCGCTCTCCATGGTAACTCTGAAATTAACCCAGAAGATGTTAACGAAGCTTTAGGTTATGGTGCATTCAAAGGTTTAAACCGTGCATTACATATGACTAGAGATGAAGTTATCGACGAAGTCTTAAAATCTGGTTTAAGAGGTCGTGGTGGTGCAGGCTTCCCAACTGGTCGTAAATGGTCTTTCGTTCCAAAAACTGAAGGTCCAAAATATATGATTTGTAATGGTGATGAAGGTGACCCAGGTGCATTCATGGATCGTTCCATCATCGAAGGTAACCCATGTGCAGTTATCGAAGGTATGATGATTGCAGGTTACGCAATTGGAGCACAAGATGGATATTTCTATGTCCGTGCTGAATACCCAATCGCTGTTGCTCGTTTACAAAAAGCTATTAAAGAATTAGAAGAAATTGGCTTATTAGGTGATCACATCTTAGGTACAGACTTCTCATTCCGTTGCCACATTAGATTAGGTGCTGGTGCATTCGTCTGTGGTGAAGAAACAGCTTTAATTAACTCTATTGAAGGAAAACGTGGTATGCCACGTCCTCGTCCTCCATTCCCAGCAGTTAAAGGTTTATGGG
>CAMJAG010000022.1 GCA_946403545.1 uncultured Caryophanales bacterium
CCTCTAAAAAAGCTACTAAAACTGTCACATTTTTAGGTGAAAACGCTTTAAAAGAGGCACAAAAATGGGATGAAAACGCTGCGGAAGTTGAACCTAAAAAGAAAGTTAGCGAAGAATGGCTTTGTTTAGACGATCAAATTGGAAGCGATGAAGTCGGAGTTGGAGATTTCCTTCTTCCAATGATTGTTGTCGCTGCTTTTGTTAGAAAGAAAGACATCAAAACACTCATTAATTTTGGAATTCACGATTCTAAGAAATTAAACGACAAGGATATTTTGGAAATTGGAGATGCTATTAAAAGCAAGGTTTTCATTTCAAAACTCACTTTAGATAATGAGAAATATAACGAAATGATTACTAAAGGAGAAAACTTAAATTCTCTTAAAGCAAAGATGCATAATAGAGCACTTTTGAATTTATTCAAACAATTCCCAGATGTTAAGAATATTTTCGTTGATCAATTCGTTGGAGAAGAAAAGTACTACTCCTACCTCAACGATAAAAATGAGATCAAAGTGGATAACATCACTTTCAAAACTAAAGGTGAATCTAGTTATCCAAGTGTAGCATTAGCTAGCGTTATGGCTAGATATGCTTTCCTTAAGGAAAAAGAAAGATTAGAAAAGAAATATAAGATGACAATTCCATTTGGTGCTTCTACAAAAGCTGATGAATTTGCAAAAGAATTCATTAAGAAATATGGATTAAAGGAATTTGACAAGATTTGTAAGAAGAATTTTGCAAATTATGCTGAAGCCATCAAAACGGATTTGTTATGAAAAGAGTAACTTATTGTTTCCATACACATACAAAAAGATGCGGTCACGCTATTGGTGATGACGAAGAATACGTAAAATATGCAATCAAGGCGGGAATTAAGCGCCTTGGTTTTTCTGACCACGTCATGCTTCCAGGTATCATTCAAGATGGATCTAGAGCAAGATTTGAAATGCTTGATGACTATGTCAATTCCATTAGCTCTTTAAGAGAACAATATAAAGATAAAATCCAAATTAAAGTGGGTTTTGAAGCGGAATATTGCTATAGATTTGTAAATTATTACAAAACACTACTAGCAACAAAGAAAATTGACTATCTAATTCTTGGTCAACATTTTGACTTTGACCATACAGATACTCCTAGATATATCAAATTTGTAAAAGACAACAAAAGCGAGATGTTAGAAAGTTATGTGCAACATGTTTTAGACGCAATTGACAGTGGTCTTTTCACTTATATCGCCCATCCAGACCTATATGTACTTATGTACAAAGATTGGAATGAAGAATGTGAAAAAGCAGCACATATTATATGTGAAGCTGCTAGCAAAGCTAAAATTCCATTAGAAATTAATACACAAATGCTACTCCACTGGCCTAACGAAGATAATATGCTATGTTATCCATGCGACCAATTCTGGAAAGTAGCAAGTCAATACGATTTAGATGTTGTAATTGGTATTGATGCGCATATTCCAAGCGAATTACAAGAAGATGATATTTCAATCGCTTGGGATTTAATTGATAAATATAATCTAAGATTCATTAAGAATTTTAAAATCCAACCTATAAAGAAAAGCCTACTTAAGTAGGCTATTTTTCTAATTTAGAAAGTATTTCTTTAAAATAATCAGGTAATTCGATTTCAAATTCCATTTCTTTTCCTGTGCGTGGATGTGTTAAGTGAAGTTTGTATGCAGTTAGAAGTTGTCCATTATTATAAATTCTATTGTAGAACTTACCATAATATAGTGGATCTCCTTCAACTGGGTGTCCAATCGCATTCATATGCACACGGATTTGATGCGTACGACCCGTTACGAGCTTACATTTCACTAAAGTAGTATCTTTATATCTTTCCACTACTTCGAAGTGTGTAACGGCTGGTTTTCCTTCTTTAGAAATACCCATTCTTAGTCTATTTGCCTTTTCTCTTGCTAAAGGCATGTTAATAGAACCACTATTTTCTTTAATTACACCCTTAACAAGAGCGTAATATTCTCTATTCATTGAGTGAGTTTTAAGTTGTTCTGCTAGATTTTGGTGAGCATTATCGTTTTTTGCTATGCAAATGAGTCCAGAAGTGTCTTTATCAATACGATGTACAATTCCTGGGCGCACTACACCATTAATACTAGATAGATCAGTACAGTGATTTAAGATAGCGTTAACCAAAGTTCCTTCATGATGGCCATTAGCTGGATGGACAACCATGCCTTGAGGTTTGTTAATAATAAGGATATCTGAGTCCTCATAAACAACATCAAGAGGGATATCTTGAGCTTTAATTGTGGTCATAGAATCTTCAGGAATTTCGAGTGAAATTTCATCATCCGTTTTTACCCTATAACTTGCAGGTTCTTTTTTGCCATTTACAAGCACGTTTCCGTCTTCAATTAGCTTGGACAAATACGAACGTGATTTTTCAGGCTTAGAAATTGCCAAAAATTTGTCTAACCTACATTTATTTTCACTTATCTTTACTTTGTAACTTTCCATTTTTGCTATACTAACAAACTACTAATTTTATACTAACTATTTACTTTCGTTTTCTTGGTTTTGCATCTCTTTTTCGGTCTTAGAAAGCACCTTTTCTTGCTTAACTTTGTCCTTTTGTTTTGCCTTCCTTGAGTTAACCTCATCTACGATAAAGTAAATGATCATAACAAGAGCACCAATGCAGATGCAAGAATCAGCGATATTGAAGATCGCATGCCATATTCCACAGAAGTCAATAAAGTCCACTACGCCTCTTGCTGTGTAGCCTAAATATTCAGGTGTGTAGAAAAGTCTATCAACTAAATTTCCAAGTGCACCAGCTAAGATGAGCATTAAGGCTGCTTTTAATAAAGCGTGCATTTTCTTATGTGCTTTAACGTAATAAAACACGATACCCACGCTAGCAGCTCCTGCAATACATGAATAAAGCACTAAATTAGCGACATCATTTCCTGTTCCGATAGAAAATGCTGCAGCGGTATTTACGCTATATGTGATATGTAAAAAGTTAGGAATTAGAGGAATACTATCCCCTACAGACATAGTATTAACAATGATATTTTTTGAGATAATATCAGTTAAAATTCCTAAAACAAATAGCCAAATATATGAATGGAAAAACCATTTTAAGCCTTTTAAAAACTTTTCCATTATTTGACTACCACCTTATGACATCTTGGGCATAAGAATTTGCCTGGTTCCACTTCAATCGCGTCATCATCATAGTTCCAGCATCTTTCGCAGAAGTGACCTTCATGATGTTTAACTAAGACTTTTGCAATCTTATATGTAGGTGCAATAACTGCATCATTTACCTTAATTCCAGAGACGACAAAGAGCTTTCTTGCTTCATCTTTATTAAAAGATGCAAATACTTTAGCGTATTCACTATCTTTGTCTAAGAAAGCGATTTCTACCATTGCTTCTTGAGCAGAACCAATAACTTTATTGTTTCTTGCTTCTTCTAAGGCCTTTAAAACGTCCATTCTTACTTCTTTGAGTACTTCATATTCTTTTAGAATATCGTCGTTAACAGCGCCTTCTTTTGGATAATCCAAATATTGAGCGTTTTCTTTTCTTTCTCCTGGTAAATTCTTGTTGAATTCATCCATAGTGAAAGGAAGAACTGGGTTAAGAAGTCTTAACAAAGCTTCACCAACCATATATAAAGTTGTTTGGACTTGTCTTCTTCTTAAAGAATCTTTTGCATCACAATATAAAGTGTCTTTAGAAATATCTAAATAGAAGCTAGATAAATCAGATGACATAAATGTCATAATCTCACTCATTGCAGAAGCAAAATCATATTTATCAAAGAAATTAATTGTGTCGTTAATAACCTTTTGGAGTGTGTTTTGGATCATTAAATCCACTTTTTCAAAGTCTTTTGCAGGATTATTTACATCATAATCCACTAAATTCCAGGAAATAAATTTAAGTGTATTTCTGATTTTTCTATATTGTTCAGATACTTGTTTGATGAGGTTTTCACCAATTCTAACATCTGATTGATATTCAATAGTAGCAGTCCATAAACGAAGGATATCAGCGCCATAAACATTAGCGATTTTAACTGGATCTACGCCATTTCCTTTGGATTTATGCATTTGTTCACCATGTTCATCTAAAACCCAACCATGGCTAACAACAGCGTTATATGGAGCGACTCCATGTGTAGCAACGCTAACGATTAAAGAAGAGTTAAACCAACCACGATATTGGTCACTTCCTTCTAGATATAAATCGGAAGGATATTTGATTCCTCTTTCTATTAAAGTACCATTCCATGAACTACCTGAATCAAACCAAACGTCCATAATGTCTTTTTCTTTTGTGAAAGTTCCATTAGGAGAATGAGGGTTGCTATAGCCTTCTGGAAGAAGTTCTTTAGCTTCTTTTGCATACCAAATATTACTACCATATTCTTTGAATAATTCTTGGATATGGTCAAAAACATTTTTATCAATGACAGGTGTGCCATCTTCACAATAGAAGATTGGAATTGGGACACCCCAAGCTCTTTGACGAGAAATACACCAGTCACTACGATCTTTAATCATATTAACCATTCTTTGTTCGCCCCAAGCTGGGTACCATTTTACTTTATGAATTTGGTTAATTAATTGTTCTCTAATTGGCTCAATTGAGCAGAACCATTGGCTAGTTGCACGGAAAATGAGTGGTTTTCCTGTACGCCAGTCATGTGGATATGAGTGTGTGAATGTTGTGTGTTTTAATAAAGCACCGTTTTCTTCAATGATTTTAAGGACAGCGTCATTAGCTTGTTCATAGAACAAACCTTCGATTCCTTCGCCAGTTCCTTTCATCATGTAACCATGTTCATCAACTGGGCAATATGGTTCTAAGCCTTTTCCAGGGTATTTTTGACATACTTGATAGTCTTCAACACCGTGTCCTGGAGCAGTATGAACTAAACCTGTACCTGCATCATTTGTGACATGTGTACCCACGATGACGAGAGAGTCTCTATCGTAGAATGGATGTTTACAAACAACGAATTCAAGTTCGCTACCCTTGATAGTTTTAAGCAACTTAATTTCGCCTAATTCAAGTTCTTCTGTAAGTTTTTCAGCGAATTCTTGAAGGAAAACAAGTTTTCCTTTAGATGTTTCATATTCACCATAGACAAAGTCTGGGTGAGCAGAAATTGCTAAGTTAGCAGGTAATGTCCAAGGAGTTGTTGTCCAAATAACGAGTCTAGCGTCAGCGTCAACGACACCTTTTCCATCTTTAACTGGGAAAGCAACATAAATTGAATGAGATAAAACATCAGCATACTCAATTTCTGCTTCCGCTAAAGCGGATTCACTACTTGGAGACCAATAAACTGGTTTTAAACCCTTATAGATAAGTCCTTTAAGAGCCATATCAGCAAAGACTTCGATTTGTCTTGCTTCATATTCTTTTTTAAGAGTGATATATGGATTATCAAAATCGCCGACTAAACCAAGTCTTCTAATTTGTGCTTTTTGTCTTTCAACTTGGCTTAAAGCGTATTCTTCACATAATTTTCTAAAGTCTACGATAGGAGTAGTTTTTCTATTAACACCTGATTTAGTCACTTTATTTTCAATTGGAAGACCATGAGTATCCCAACCAAATACGAAAGGAGTTTTATATCCTTGCATGTTTTTATATCTAACAACAAAATCCTTAAGGATTCTATTAAGCATATGTCCGCAATGCATGTCCCCGTTTGCGTATGGAGGACCATCATGAAGAATAAATTCTTTAGCGTCTTTTCTATTTAAATTCATGTTTTCATAGACATGATCTAATTTCCATTTTTCAACGAGTACAGGTTCTTTTTGGTTAAGATTACCTCTCATTTCGAAATTGGACTTGTTCATCAATAATGTTTCTTTAAGTTCCATATTTCTCTCTCTTTCTATGAAAGTCGTTTGCCCACACAAAAGAGCAAACAACATATTCTACATAAGTTTTTATTAAAATAAAACTATTAATCTTTGTTATCTTTCAAGAAGTTTGGAAGAATATCGTCATCATCAACTTCAACTTGATCTTCTTGAGCAGCATTATTAGCTTCTGCTGGAGTGGCATTCTCTGATTTAAATTCACCAGAAGAGAAAATTGTGTCTTCTCTTTTTGGGATATAAGAGTCTTGTTTTGCAAAATCAACATCCTCTTCAAAGTCACTTGCAATAACAGAAACTAAAATTTCATCGCTTAATTGGTCGTTGATAGACACGCCAAATTTTAAGTCAATGTCATGCCCTGATGCATTAATAAGTAGGTTAACGCAATCTTGAGCATCAAACAAACTTACATCTCTACCACAGGTGACTGCAACGATTGCACGACGTGCACCTGTAATGCTTGCTTCAAGTAGAGGAGAGTTAAGAGCGTTATTAGCAGCTTCTTTAGCTCTGTTAGGACCTTGACCAACGCCAAAGCCGATCATACCAACACCTGAATTTTCAAGTGTAGACTTAACATCTGCAAAGTCTAAGTTAATAACTGCAGGTAATAAAATTAAGTTAATAACTGTTTCAACAGATTGTGCTAAAACGTTATCACTTGCTAAGAATGCGCTAGAAATTGGAGCGTTTCCTGCAGTAACTAATAATTTATCGTTACTAACAACAATAATTGAGTCAACTTGTTCTTTTAATCTATTTAAACCATTAATAGAATTAATGACTCTTCTTTTACCTTCGAATGTGAATGGGCGTGTAACGATTGCGACTACAAGTGCGCCTGCTTCTTTAGCGCATCTAGCGACTACTGGCGCAGCACCTGTACCTGTGCCTCCACCCATACCTGCAGCGATAAAGACCATGTTAGCGTCTTTAACGATTTCTTTAATATCTTCTATAGAAGCTTCTGCAGCTTTTTCACCGATTTCAGGTTCGCCACCAGCTCCTAAACCACCAGTAATGTCTTGGCCAAGAATAATTCTATGTTGTGCTTTTGATGTGGATAAAGCTTGTTTGTCTGTGTTTGCAACCCAGAATTCAACATTGCTTATTTCCTTATCAATCATTCTATTAACTGCGTTATTTCCAGCACCACCAACACCTATAACAACAATTTTTGCTGCTGGTTCGAAATTATCTAAATCATAATTTTGCATAATTATTCCCTCCTATTTCACTATTGGGTTTGGATCTCTTTGGATAGCACCAATTCTTGGTTGGTGTTCATCAATCATAAGTGGATATTTGCTACATACAAGTATCATTCCTAAACAGTTTGTATAAGTAGCGTTTCTCGCTCCTAATACTTTAGGTTCATAAATGAATATCTCTTCAGCAGGAACCTTAGGTTTAATATAATCCACTAAACCGAATAACTTACTACCTCCACCAACAAGAATCATTGGAAGAGTTCTATATTCAGGTTTGAGATTCATAAGAAGTGTATCTATAGCTGAATTGATTTGTCTCGCGAATGCATCAAGTTCAGATTTGATGATATCGTTAAGTTCTTCTACACCATGTTTATCTTCAAATCCATCTTCTTTTGTTGTTGTGCAAACAGGAGCATTGAAGTTCATGATTCGCTTATCGATACCATACATAATCTTGTATTTTTCAGCTTCTGCTTCATTAATGCCAAAGGCATCAACGATTTGTTTAGTGATGTTATCTCCACCCCAGTTAAAGTAAGTAGAAGCATGTAAGCTCTTAAGTCCTACTAGGGACACTGTTGTGGTATCACTACCTATATCTACCAAGAAATAATTCTTTGGTAAGTTATTGTCTGTGTTAATCATCTCTATTGCGGCTAAAGATGAGACTATGCAACGTTTCACGCTTACGTTTGAGCGAGTAAATACGCTTGTGTAATCGTTTACGATGTGTGATGGTAAGGTGTGAATGTTCGCGTTTACGGTCACGGTTGTAGATGTGTCACCTATAGGCGCGTTAACAAAAGATCTTCCCTTATCCAAAATGAAATAATGTGGAACTATATCCACGAGTGTGTTGTTATTAGTAGAAATTGAATTTCTAATAATAGAATATAAGTTTTTAATGTCGAAGTTAGTAACCTTGAAATCTTGACTACTTGTACCAGTGATTTGTTTTGTGTTTAAAACCTCTAATCCATAAGGAGGTAAACATAAAACGATATCAGAGATAGTAATTCTAAGTTTTACGGAAGGATCCACCATACTGGTAAGTTCTTTAATGGTTTCCATCACTTTTCCAGGATTTGTAATTGTGCCATTTTCGATACACTTTTCACCATAAGGTTTGACCAAAGTGTAAAGGACACAAATCTTGCCATTAAGTTCATAGCCAATAACGAGTTTTGCCTTCTTGCTACCAAGTTCAACTGCCGCAATTCTCTTTTCCATAAATTTATCCTCAGGATAATTCTACTCTTTAATAACTAAATTGACAACATTTAACAATATTGTTAATAGTATTTTATTAATTTCTACTAAAAATCTACTAATAAAAAACTAAAAAGAAAATCGGACCCGACTGTCCGATCTTCATGTTGTGAAGGAGGTATTTTATGCTAAACTCTTATTGTTTTATTGTTCGTTTATAGATGTGTGTGACACCTGGTTTTTCATCGTCAGAAATAGCTTTTACGTCCTTATCAAGTTCTTTGATTTCAGTCTTGATTTCCACTACTACAGGTTCTGCAACCTCGACGACTCTAAGCGTTTTTCTTTCTGGTTCGAGAGATTTTTTAATGTTAATGTAGGTTGGAACGGATATTGCAGTGAACGCGCTTAAAAGGATAGCAGTTGCTACTAATGCTTTGCGAGTTTTGTAATAAAGACCCTTATGATGTGATTTGTACAATTTGTCTTTCATGACCATAGGTTGTTCCTCCTTTCCTACTTTTTAGCAATGATTCTAAGCTTTGCGCTTACGGATCTATGATTGCTTTCTAATTCTTCTAAGGAAGCCACTATTGGTTTTCGATTTACCAAATAGTACTCCTTTTCTTGCTCACTGTCTGGACCATCGAAACGGTTACCAATGACAGTTGTTGCATCTTTGAAGGTGTTTTTAACGATTCTATCTTCTAATGAATGGAAGGTAATAACTGCTAATCTGCCTTCTTTATTAAGTCTCGACATAGCCTTTGATAATGTTTCTATTAAAACATTAAGCTCGTCGTTAACTTCAATTCTGATTGCTTGGAATACTTGTTTTGCAGGATGTCCTACTTTCTTAAGTTCTTTCCAAGGCTTACTAGCCTTAACTATGTCCACGAGTTGGAATGTAGTTAAGATTGGTTCTACTTCTCTTTTCTTAACGATGTTTTTAGCGATTTGGAAAGCGTATTTTTCTTCTCCATAGTCTCTTAAAACACGAGTTAAGTCGTTTAATGAGTAAGTATTGAGAACAGTTGCGGCGGTTTTTTCTCTACTTTGATCCATCCGCATATCAAGTGGAGCGTCTTCTCTATAAGAGAAACCTCTCTCTGGGTTATCAAATTGTGGAGATGAAACTCCAAGATCCATTAATATCCCATCAACTTTTTCAATCCCTAAAGAATCTAATATTTCATCAATTTTGGAGAAATTTGAATGAACTAATGTGAAATTATCACTTATCTTAGATAATCTTTCACGGGATTTGTTTATTGCTTCAATGTCTTGATCGACACCTATCAGCCTACCTTGAGTTAATTTTTCTAGTATTTTACTAGAATGACCTGCTCTTCCGAGAGTTAAATCTAGATAGATACCATTACTTTTGATATCTAATCCTTCTATCACTTCGTTAAGCAATACTGGAACGTGTTCTTCCATAGCAATTAGTCTACGTCGCCTAAAGATTCAGCGATATCTTCAAATCTAGCTTCATTTTCAGCTTGATATGCTTCATATGCTTTCTTATCCCAGATTTCGATATGATCCACTGCGCCTAAAACGATGACTTCTTTGCCGATATTAAATTTGTTAATAATTGGAGTAGGAATTTGAATTCTTCCAAGTTTATCAACGTCTAATTCATAAGTATTAGCAAGTTGAGTTCTTAAAAAACTTCTTGTATCTTTCTTTAAGAAAGCCATTTTTTCAAGTTTAGCCATTAAAGCATTGAAAGCATCTTGTTCATAAACAGAGATAGCGCCATCAAAGCCTCTCATCATGAAAAGTTTACTGCTTAAAGATTCCCTCATTTTACTAGGGATCATTAAACGGTTCTTGTCATCTAAAGAATGAGAATAACTACCAAAGAACATGATTTCCCACTTTCTCCCACATTTCTACCACGGGTACTATTATTGTAAGAGAGTTTTTCGCTTTTGACAAGATATATTTATAATTTCTCGAAAACAAAATAAAACGCGCATGTGCGCGTCTTATGTATATAGGTATTAACTAAAGTTAATCAATATCAATGTCATCGAGAGCATCAAATGGAGATGCTTTCTTTTTGGAGGCTTTTTCTTTCATATAGTCATCCTCACTCATCACTCTAAATCCATTGCCATTTTCAGGAAGTTTTGCTCCTTTTTTGTGAATGTTATGTGGAACTGATGCAATGATATAGCTGAATACGTAATTGTCCATTTCAATTTCATTTCCAGGATCATAAATCATTTTATCTGAATCCTTATCCATTTCTTCACTAGAGAAATATAATTTCTCTTTGACATTAACTTTATAAGGAACATCTTCTAATGTGTAGGCACAAGATGCTGTAACATCCGCTTTAATTTCCATATCACATTGGAGGACATCTTCAAATTCTGTCAAAGTGAGTTTCACATGACAGGAATTGATCCTTTTGACATGGTTTTCATCGATTAGATTATTAGAAAAATCTATATCTTCTTCCACGACTTCAGGTTGGCCAACTTTTAAGAGTAAACGATTAACCTTCACTTGATTATCCTCTTAACTCTGCTTTATAGACTTTAGTGAGTTCGAATTTGATTCTATCTTCAACATCACTAACTTCTTTATCTGTTAATGTTGCATCATCTTTTCTATAGACAATTGAGATTGCAATAGACTTTAAGTAAGCGTCAATATTTGCACCTTGGTAAACATCAAAAATGTTTACATCTTTGACTAAACCCTTACCAACAAACTTAATTGTTTTGATAAGATCTTGTGCTAAAACATCTTTGTTAACTAAGAAAGCAAGGTCTCTTGTAACAGATGGGAATTTAGAAATTGGAGTCATCTTAATTGTGCTGACTTTTGCATTTAACAAAGCTTCTAAATCCATTTCTAAGACAACAGCATTTGTTTTGCCTAAATTGTATTCTTCAATCTTATTTGGATGGAGTTCACCACACATACCAATAAGTTTATTTTGGAAGAATATTCCAGCGGATTTTCCTGGATGTAATTCATCTTTATGAGATGAAATTCTTTCAAATTTGTATCTAGAATTTTCAACACCAAGGAGAGCAAAAATACCTTCAACAATACCCTTAATATCAAAGAAGTTGTAAGGATCTTTATCCATAGCACCTTGGATGCTTCTATTGCCTACTAAAACGACAGCGATATGTTCACTTCTAGAAGATTTGCTAATCATATTTGAACATTCAAATAATGCTAAATCTTTGTTTTGGTGAGCTACGTTATAGCTTGCAACTTTAAGTAATTGGTGGAGAATGTGAGTTCTTAAAACTTCATGCTCATCTGTTAATGGATTTAACAAAGCATAATGTTCTTCATCATTTAATAAATTAAATTTATCTTGCTCCTTTTTAGAAATTAAGGAATAAGTTAAGCATTCATCAAGACCACTATCTAAAAGATAATAGCGGATATTTTTTAACCTATCTTGTGCTAATGAGAGAGCACCAAGTTTTGTGTCTAAACATGGTAATACACTCTTAACATTATCGAATCCAAGGAGTCTAATAACTTCTTCAGAAAGGTCTGCGTCACAAGAAATATCAAGTCTCCATTCAGGAGCAGTTGCAGCGAATTTTCCATTACCTTTATCCACTACTTTGAAATGTAATCTAGATAAAGCGTCTACGATATCTTTTTCAGAGAATTCTGTACCTAAACGAGCGTTAATTCTTTCAACTGAGGAATCAATAACTGTTTCTTTCTTTTCTTCTGCTTGGTAAGTAACGATGTTACTTTCAGACTTGGTTTCACATAAGTCTCTGATTAATTGAGCAGCGAAATTGATGACATATTCAGCTTGGAAATGGTTTGTTCCTTTGACGAATCTTTGGCTAGATTCAGAGACTAAACCAAGTCTGTTGCTTGTTCTTCTAATAGAAGCACCATCAAAACTAGCGGATTCAATGTAGATGTTCTTTGTATTTTCATCCACAGCGCATCCTAGAGAACCCATTACACCACCTAAACACATTGGAACCTTGTTAGATGTAATTACAATATCGTTAGGAATTACTTTGTAAGTCTTTTCATCGAGTGCTACAAAGTCACCATCAAAATCATCTCTAGCGATAAGTTCTTTTTTAGGAAGTTTATCAGCGTCATACATATGTAATGGTTGACCAGTCATTAACATGACATAGTTACCAATATCTACGATATTATTAATACTTCTAACACCCATAGCATTGAGGTAATCTGCCATCCATTTTGGTGATGGTTTAGTAACTAAACCTTTCATTTCTTTAGCAGAGAATTGTGTACATCTCTTAGTTTCACTACCGACTTTAAGATCTGTCATATAGTCTTCTTTAGCTTCTACTGCAGGGATTTTAACTTCTCTATTAAAGATAGCGCCGATTTCTCTTGCTACATTGTAGATAGAAAGTAAGTCAGGTCTATTAGCTAAGACTGATAAGTTTAAAACTTCATCATCTAAGCCTAGATAACCCAAAACATTTTCTTCGCCAACTGGAGCATCAGCTGGAAGTTCTTCAATACCACTTTGTTGGTATTCAGTTAAATATTTTGATTCAACACCAAGTTCTAATAAAGAACAGCACATACCATTAGATTCAACACCTCTAATGATACCTTTCTTAATTTCAACTTGAGGTAAAACAGCACCCACTCTTGCAACGATGACTTTAAGTCCTTTTCTTGCATTAGGAGCACCACAAACGATTTGATTTACACCATATTTAGGACCTAAATCTACATCTAAAACATGTAAATGGTCACTATCTGGATGTGCTTCGCATTTAATAATTTCACCAATGACAAGGTTTGTGCCACTTGCCATTTTGCTAATCTCTTCAACTTCTACACCAGAGAATGTTAAGCCATTAGCGATTTCTTCAGCGGTTAATCCATCTAAAGAAACATATTGTTTTACATTTTTTAAACTTACTAACATGCTAACTTCCTCCTTAGATTTTCTTTGAGAATTGATGTAAGAATCTTACATCATCTGTGTAGAATTTACGGATGTCATCAATGCCATATCTAAGCATAGCGACTCTTTCAATACCAATGCCAAACGCAAAGCCACTATATTGTTCTGGATCATA
>CAMJAG010000023.1 GCA_946403545.1 uncultured Caryophanales bacterium
TAAAGTTCTACCGCTAAACTACACGTGCACGTAATTTATTGTATCTTAAAAGATAATTGTTTCAACAAAAAAAGCAGGAATAAATCCTACTTAATAATCTTTCTGGTGGGTACTGACGGGATCGAACTACTCACCTTCTGTACGTCAAACAGCCGCTCTCCCAATTGAGCTAAGTCGGCAACTCCAAGTCGTTAAATTTTAATAAATAAAAGTTAATAAACTTGCAAGAATTAATTTATTCTTGTTGGTCCATCCACAATATCAACTTGGAAGACTTCTGGATGAATTTTAGTCTTCTTAAAATATAAAGACTCTACACTTTCTTTAAATTTAGAGAACTCTTCAGTTCTTATAAGAGCTATAGCGCATCCTCCAAATCCTGCTCCAGTCATTCTAGCGCCAACAGCACCACTATCTAAAGCAGACTCCACTATTGTGTCTAAATATTTACCAGTAACTTCATAATCTTCTTTTAAAGAAATATGAGATTGATTTAATAGATTTCCTAATTCATTAATATCTTTATTTTCTAAAGCTAACATAAATCTATTAACTCTATCGTTTTCAGTTACTACATGTCTTACTCTCTTATAAATAAGTTCATTATTAATAAGTTGTTTAGCTTTTTCTAATTGATTAACTTCAAGTTCACACAAAGTGTTAACTTTAAGTTTATTTCTTATTAGAGACAATGCTTTTTGGCATTGTTCTACTCTTTCGTTATATTTGCTATCTACAAGGTTTCTAGGAGTGTTAGTTTTTAATATAACGAAACTATATTCTCCTAAAGATATATCCTTATATTCATATTCAAATTTATTACAATCTAATAGGATTGCTTTATCTTTTTTACCTAACGCAATTGCAGCTTGATCCATAATTCCACATTTAAGTCCACAGAACTCGTTTTCAGTCTTTTGAGCGAGTTTTGCTATGGTTTTTAAATCGATATTCAAGTTATACATATCGTTAGCGATATATAAAACTAAATCTAAAAGTGCTGCAGAAGAGGACAATCCTGAACCAAGAGGGATGTTTGAATCTAGAAGGACATTTAGACCAAAGGGAATTTTGTATCCCTCTTGTTTCAGTATCTCAAATACTCCAAATACATAATTAGACCAGTCATTATCTTTTATGTATTTAATGTTTTCAACAGGACTAGAAAACATATTGGAGTAATTTGTAGAATAAGTAACAATTTGATTATCTTCTCTTTTTGAAACCAAACCTTTAATGTAACAAGATATAGCGCAAGGTAAAACCTTGCCACCATTGTAGTCAATGTGTTCTCCTATAAGATTTACTCTTGCAGGAGCAATATAGGTAGCTTCTACATCTTTATTAAAGATTTGTTTAAATAGAGAAGATAATTCCATAGATTATTTACCTACTGCTAATTTGACACATTCATAAGCGCCATTATAGTGACCATCTTTTTTGAGTTGGTCAATTCTATCACATAAGTGAGGAATAAGCTCTTTATCAGAAATAACTCTATCTAACATAGCGTTAATTTCTTTCTTTGTAGGACATTCTGGTAAAGAATCTCCATATTCCCTACCATTAATGCCACCATAAACTTCATGACCACCAATGTGTTTCATAAAAAGTTTAGGGATAGGATAATATGCTAATTCACTAGGTTTAGTGACTAATAAGTCACAAACTGGCATTAATAGGTTAGTGGAATATACTGCCTCAAAGATGTTTTGCGAATAAATACAGTAAATTCCTTTAGCCTCACCTTCTTTAATATCACTAATGAGTTGTTTTAAACCTTCATAGTTATTAAAGAAGTTATTAGTATTAATACCATCTACCTTCTTTACTAATTTATCGTAAACATCTTTGTGGTCGCCGAAGTTAATAAATAGAGAGACTTTATTTTCTTTAACATATGGTAATAAATGTTTAACCATAGCTAAGAACATATCAAAGCCTGCTCCTGCTCCTCCTACTGTCATTAGAATTCTTAATGGTTTACCATTTTGAATTCTTTCTTTTCTACGTTTGTTATCATTTTCTAAATCTACGAGGAGTTCGTGATCAATGAAACATCCCACCATTTTTAGTTGGTCTTCTGGGATACCATTTAAAGGTTTTTTATCAAAACCATTTAGGATTTTATAACCAAAATACGCAAATGGAGTTTGAACTGCGTGGATTGCTCCTTCAGAAAGATGTAATCCCATTGGCCAGTTATCTGGAATTGCGTTAACTACATGAGTCATACCAGCGTGGATTGCACCTTGGCTTGGCCATACATGAGTAGCGATATATGGGATATCTTTTGGGATATTTCTGAAAATAGGCACTAAAAGTTCACTATTTTTTTGATCTTTAGCGTTGTAACTAATCTTTTTAAAACCTTCTGAGTTTAGTGGTTCCCACACTATTTTGTTGAATAGTTTAGATTTTTGAGAAATACGAGATGCTAAAGAATACATATCGTTTTGTTCTCTAATCATCTTACTTCCAGTAGCATCGAAACTTGCTAAATCTAACCAATAAGGTTTATATCCTAATGCTTTGGCAGCACTTGCCATAGCAATAGAGATTCTATAGTGGCCAAAACCCATACGGATATTGCCCACGATAAGAGCGTTATCTTCAAATTTTTGGTTTTGTTCACCAAAAATAATATTAGAAGTATTAATGAAATCTAATGTAGGGATATCTTTAAAAGATATTTTGTAATCCTTATTAGAATCATCTCCATACTTTTTAATGTATTTTTGTTTTGATTTATTAGCGGATTTAATAACCTTCTTTGGTTGAGGATTATTAAATATAGAACTTGTTTTATCTATCATACACTAGTACTCCTTTCCTTGTGTCATATAAGAATTCATGGTTTTCTTTATCTAATCTATAGATTACTTTTATTGTTTTACCATTACTTTCAAAGTTCACTAGTTCTGCATCTTTAAATATTTTTAAAGCATCACAAAGAGTGAGTTTTTGAGATTCGTGATAACATTCAATGTCATCACTAGTCATAAGTAGACTACCGAATAGGGCATTAATTTTAGTTAATGCTTTTCTTTGATCTGGGTTTAATTTGATGTTTCCATCTCTTAATAAGAAGACGTCAGGATCATTAGCGAATAATCTTTGATTAAATAAACTTCTATAGATTGTGTTTTGAATAGTCACTTTAGTGGAGATTCTTTCTCTATGGAATAATCTCATATACGCGACATCATCAAATTCTAAGGATACATCTGGTCCTACTCTTAGATAGTCAAAGATATCAATAGAGTTAGCAATATTCGCTCCACATCCTAAAATGAGTTTGTCTTTAAGAACATTTCTTAAGAATTGATATGCTTCTCTTTGAGTTTGAGAACGGGATTTACCTACTGTTGGAATTAATCCTACTGCATATAAGAAGTCGAGTTTAAAGAAGTCAAAGCCCATATTCATATAATGTGTAAGGCATTTTTCTATATAATCTCTTACTTCTTGTTTGTCTAAATCTAAAGCGTAATGACCTGACCAGTTTCCACCTGATTTAACAAGTTTTCCTTTGGAATCTCTTTTAATCCAATCGTTATGTTCTTTAAAGAGTTTGGATTTTTCTTCTGCGACAAATGGAGCGAGCCATAGTCCTGCTTTAAATCCTCTGTTATGAATATTATCTACGATTGGTTTTAATCCATTTGGAAATTTAGCTGGATCTACATCTAACCAGTCTCCAACAAAGGTTTCATAACCATCATCAATTTGGAATAGATTGAATCTAGAATCTAAAGCATTTAAATCTCTAAGAATAATTTCTTCATTAATGTTTTGATAATAGTTATACCAACTAGTGTATCCAAATAGCTTTTCAATATTCTTCTTTGGGTAGCAGATATTAAATTGTTCAATACCTTCTCTATAACTATCAAAGAAGTAATAATCTAACACTACTTTGGATTGTCCTTGAGAAAGTTTAATGCCATTAACATCACTTGTTAAATGGATATTTCTATTATCTTTAATTAACTCAATCAGGAGATACGCTGTTTGAGGAATTAGGTTAATTATGAAAGATTCATATTTACCTTTTGAATAGAAGAAATCATATCCATGAGATTTTCTAATTGAATACTTATAGAAGTAACTATCCCCATACGCTCTCATAGCGAATAATCTAGAAATAATATGAGGAGATTTTTTTATATTTCTAAGTCTTTTAAATAGACTGTATTCATGAGAATCTGTCCAAGATTGATATCCGTTCAAGAAATATCTATCTTTAAAGTTAACATGGAAATTGATGGACTCAGTTAAAGACACTAATGTGACATCAGTTTTTGCTAAAACAGAGATAGTTCTACGATGATTATCAGATTTTAGAGTGACTTCTAAATCAGCATTAGAAACATCTGTTTTTAATGTTTTCCCTTGTTTAATATATGTAATTCGCATATATTTTCCTATTCTTCGTCTTTTTCTTTTTCAATAGCTTTCATGAAAGCTTCATCGCCTTCCTTAGCGATTGTCTTCATGACTTTCTTCTCACGATAGAAGACTAGGATGATAGCGCCTAATAAGCAGAATGCTGCTGCAACGATAGCAACGATCATCATACCCAATTTACTTGCAACGATATCATTTGAGTTAGGAGATTGAGTTGTACCAATGATAGCTAAAGATGTGAATAAAATCATAGCAACAGATTGACCTAATTTCATAGCGAATGTACGTGCTGCAAAGAACATACCTTCTCTATTTTGACCTGTTGTTTTAGCTTCAGCTTCTGCAACATCCGCGACAATTGATTGTGGGATAATTCCAAGAAGCGCCATTGGTAAAGCTGCAATAATCATAATTGCCATACCAAAGATCCAGCTATATGCATTTGCAGTAGCAGGTAATTCTGGATTTGTTTGTGCTACTGGAAGAACTCCAGGAATAGATGAAACAGCAGCGATACCATAACAAATTGCTAAGCCAATGAAACCTGCAATAACGAGTTTCTTTTTACCAAACTTTTTAACTAAAGCGGTAACAAATGGATAGAAGACTGCACTTAACACTGTCATACCACCCATAAATACAAGAACCATACCTTCATCAAAAGCCATAGAGACTTTAACAAAGAATGGTAAACCTGTTTGGAACATTGTTAAACCAACCCAATACATAATGTCTGAGCCAGAGAATGTTCTAAAGTCTTTATTCTTAAATGTAGAAGCTAAAGATTTGACGACATCTTCGTCAGATGGTTTAGATTCTGCATATTCTTTTTCATTTAATAAGAATGTTGGAATGAGCATACATACTGCTGCAATAACCGCTAAAACGATAAAGCAGATTCTATAACTCCAAGCAAAGCTTGCACCTACACCTCTTAATACACCTGCTAAAGCAAATGGAGTATACGCTAGCAATGTACCTGCAAAGAAAGTTAAAGAAATTGCAGTAGAAATGAACATTCTATCTTCTTGTGTTTTACCAAATTCAGAAATTAAAGCATTGTATGGAGTACAATACATTGTCATGAATAAATAGAATAAAACGACAACAACACTAATCCAGATAATATTTCCTACATTACCACCTTGGTCAAATGCGCCAAATGGAGCGCAGAATAATAAAACTGTAACAATTGCTAATGGGATAGCAGCGATTCTCATGAAAGGCATTCTTCTACCTTTAGGATTTTGGCTTCTATCACTAAGAGAAGCAATTAATGGATCAGTAACTGCGTCAAAAATTCTACTACAAGCAGTGATAAGACCAAGAATAGTCATGAAACTACCAATTGCTAAACCAGGAAGAATGTATTGAATTGCACCTGCAGCAATGTCTTGTTCACTTGGTAAGTAGAATGTAACTAACCACGCACTAATAATACCTGATAATAATGACCAGCCTAATTGGCCGATAGCAAAAATTATCATTTGCTTTTTACTAAGTCTTTTTTTCATAAAAGTTCCCACTGTACTAGTCTAACTAGTACCCTTTCGTAAAAATATGCGTAAAATTACGCATTTTTCAATGAAGAAAGAATAATGTTAATCAAACATTTAATTTCTGAAACCTTTTTCAGAGATTTGTCTTGTTGTAAGACACCTTTCTTCATAGAGAGTTTTTTACATAACTCTAATAAAGAGTGTGTTGTGGAGAAGTAGAATACATCGATTTGCTTAATAGGTTTAATAGATTTGTCTGTTAATCCAAGTTGGTAAGCTTCCATAAAATCCACTTTGAATTGATCTAAGTCCTTTTCATATTCGAGTAAGGAGACTTCTCCACGTGTACACATATATGCGTCAAACTCTTTAATAAAATAGAAAAGAGAGGAGGATCTCTTAAATACGTTTAGATAGGAATTATAGAAGATTTCAATTTTCTCGTACCCTGTTTTACCTTTGGATAAATCAAAGAACTCTTTGTAAATTTGTTTACCAAGAGCAAGCGCACACGCCACAACGATATTAGCCTTTGTTCCGAAATAGCGGTAAACAGTTGCTTCCCCTATTTCTGCCTCATCAGCGATGTCTTTAATAGTGACATCTGCTATTCCACGAGTCATAAAAAGTTCAGTTGCGGTCTTTAAAATAAAGTCGAGTTTAAAATCTTTCATTCCCATAGTATTTTGATAGTCCTTCTATCATTTTGATATTTTATCTATCTTTACTATATATGATTATTATTTATAATGTCAACACAAAAAAAGGAACAATTTCTTGTCCCTTCAATTTATTATGATTAAATG
The DNA here is from genome assembly GCA_946403545.1 of uncultured Caryophanales bacterium. GTDB lineage: Bacteria > Bacillota_I > Bacilli_A > RFN20 > CAG-826 > CAMJAG01. The sequence continues at coordinate 6,716 of CAMJAG010000023.1, forward strand.
TTTTGTTTCTTTTTACTAGTAACTTTGCTGAAGATGTAATTAAGTTTTTCTTTCTTACATATTCTTTGAATAGCGAATTTACCATTTGCCATAGCAAGAGGCAAACCACCTGGAGCTTGCATCCATTGACCAGATAAGTAGAAATTCTTGAGTCCTGGAATATGTCCATTATGCGCAAACATTGGTTTGTTATGAGTAAATAAGAATCCCATGTATGCACCTTTAGTGGTATTTGTATATCTAGTTAATGTAATAGGTGTAGCAACATCTAATGGTTCAATAGAAGCTTTGATTTCTGGAATATGTTTAATGATTCTAGCAGTGACCGCTTTTTGAACATCTTCTTTATATTTACGATATTTAACAGGGTTTTTACGTAGATTTTTCCAGAAATCATAATTGAAATTATATTGATCTAATAACACTGTCATAGTGGTTTTATCATCTCTATCAAATGATTTATCATATGCATAATTTCTAACAGTGATATGGTCAATATATTGACCACCTACATAGAATGGTTCACATTTAAATGAATATGGAGTAGGTATTTTTAAACTCTTATCAATTGCATAGGATAATAAACAACATGATGGGGTTGGATATGTTTCTGGTTTAGATATCTTTTTAGATATAAGTGGAAGAGAATATTGACCAAGTAATAATCTATTAAGAGCGTAGTTAGGATCTAAACAAGACACTACATAGTCGCCTTTAATTACTTTTCCATCTAAGAGTTCAACACCAGAAGCGGTTTTGTGTTCCACAATAATCTTATTAACTGGTGAATTAAGTAATAATGTACCACCTAATTCTTGGAAGTAATCCGCCATTCTAATAGCCATAGCTTTAGAACCACCTTTAGGAATACCACCATCACCAATAACTACTGAGGAATATGAATATAACATTGAGAATAAGTTACCCGGACCAGGTTGAACATTTTCTAATGCAAATCTAAGTGCTGGATCTTTGAATTTCTTCGCGTATCTAGTAGTAGAAATATGCATACTACGTAAATAGCTAGGCCAAACTGATAAGACTTTAAATCCTAAACCCAATAATCTTTTTAAAGGAATCATAGAGATAGGTAAATCTAAAGGAAGTTCTACCTTGCAGAAATCTCTAACCATGTTAAAGAATCTATGAATTCTTTTTCTGTCTATTGGAGAAATGGAAATCCATTCTTTTTCTGCTTTATCAATATCTCTATAGAAGTTAACAACTGTACCTTTATAGTTAAAAGATCCCCAAGTTTCTAATTGAAGGATGTCATTATCATCTTTGAATGCATGTAGGTTCTTCCACATTTCATTCAATATAGTTTTGTCTTTAGTGCCTGTTAACCAGTGGATACATCCATCAATATGGTAACCTTTTCTATCCCATCCTGTGCATAAGCCACCTGGGATATTGTGTTTCTCTATTACTATTGCGTGTAGGCCATGTTGTTCTGCATAGATGCCCGCACTTAAACCAGAGATGCCACCACCGATAATTACGATTGTTTTTCTTTCAGTCATGACACTACTTTATAAAGATATGTCTATTAAAGCAAGCAAAAATGTTAGTTACATCACTATACTGTTATATTTAACTTTTCTACTAGAAAAGAAAATATATCTCCTCAAAGTAGAATTGAGGGCAGTTTTGCAAGGTTTTTCGAGAGTTTTGCTCTTATATTCATATAAAAATTAATACAAGAAAAAAATATTACAAAATCTTACTTTTTCTTATTTACATCGTTAATACAGAGTGCTTATAATTAATACAGTTAATACAGATTATGGATTCCAAAAAACCACTATTTATCCAAATCAGGGACATGTATGAACATCTTATAGACATTGGTGCATTACATCCCGGTGATGAACTCCCATCTGTACGAGCGGTTGGACTTGAGTACAACGCAAATCCAAATACAGTCCAGAGGGCCTTTTCACTAATGGTCGAAGACGGCTATCTAGAAAGTATTCCAAAGAAAGGTTTCTATGTAAAAGATAGGAATCAAACAACAGATTATAAGAAAGCTTATCTAAAAGATACACTTCAAGATCTATTAGATAAAGGCTATACAAAACAAGAAATTATCAAAGAATTAGGAGGGGATGACGATGATTGAAATTAAAAACTTGGTAAAAGTATTCCCAGGTAATGTACATGCAGTTAATAACCTTACCGTATTCATTGATAAAGGAATTAATGGTTTAGTTGGAGAAAACGGCGCAGGTAAATCCACACTACTCCGATTAATTGCTGATGTATATCAAGCAGATTCAGGAAGAATCTTAATCGACAAAAGACCACATAACGATTTAGCTGCTAAAGCAGATGTGTTCTTCTTACCTGATAATCCATATTCTCCAATAGGCGCTACTGTTAAACAAACATTTGAATTCTACAAGATGTTCTTTAACTTAGATGATAAAAAATTCTATAAAATCTTATCTAAATTAGATTTACCTTACGATAGAAGAGTTTCAACATTCTCAAAAGGTATGAAAAGACAATTCTTTGTCGCAATTGCACTATCATCTAACGCTGGAATCATCATGTTAGATGAAGCTTTTGATGGTCTTGACCCACTCGTTTTGGACTTAATCAAACAAGAAATTATTAAAAATGCTGAAGATAAAACATTCATTGTTTCATCTCATAATATTTCTCAACTAGAAAGATTATGTGACAGATTCATCATCCTTTCTAAAGGATCATGTAAAGCAAATACAGATATTGAACATATTGGAACTAACTATGTTAAATATCAAATTCTTTTCCAACACAAAAATGTTTCAAAAGAATTAATTGAATCCTGTGGATACGATATCGTTTCTTTCAAGAAACTTGGCTCCATATATAACATTGTTTTCAAGGAAGGAACTGATATTGAATCATTAAAATCTCAATTCGCAGTTATTTTATGCGAACAAGTACCAATAGACCCTGATGAACTCATTGCTTTAGAGATGCTCAGTGCCAGAAAGGAGAACGATGACGATGAAACCATATCTTAAGTATTCATTCTTATCTAAGCTTCCATTATTTATCATCATCATAGCGATATTACTCACTGTCGCTCTGGTTCAATCGTTTACATTTAATGAATTCGACGGAATCAACGATTTTACTGTCGCATTCTTAACGATAGTATGTACTATTACACTCGTTCTCCCTCTATTTGGTATGAACTATAGGTATTCATTAACTAAATCCGATATCTATAGACAAGTTGCTTTGAAAGATAGAGCTATTCGAATTGCAGATAACTTAATAATGCTAGGAGTGTTATTGCTCAGCTTCACTCTTACATTCTGGTTCCTTAGCTACATTATTTACGCAAAAGATTCTATGAATAATGGATTAGCATATAAATATGCATATCTAGTTCCTGAATTCTTCTTAAGTTTCTTAGGAATTATTGGTACATATGCATTCTCGTATTGTATTATTTCAATTTCTAATACATTGATTGGATCAATAATTCTATTAGTTGCAGTCAATTTCTTAGTGCCATGCGCATTATCAATGCTTGGCCAAATGATTAGTGGTGACCACTACTTCATGCATGAATTCACTATTCCATTTATCTTCCCTCATTTTGTTGCAACCGATTTGTTCGGTTCTGAATTGGTTGGACAAGAATATAGTTATATCAAATCATTATTCCTTGGTTATGAAGGAAGTGGTTATCCAATTATTGGAGCTAGTGCTGGTTTGTTCTCATTTATAAGTATGTGCATTATTTATATTGGTGTTGCATCTCTCGGTATTACAATATTCTTTGTTGGTAGAGATCCTTCAGCAGAATGGGCAGGAAAACCTGCAACCAAAACACCAATCCAAAGTATCTTATATCACAGCAGCTTCCTTGCAATTCTCGCATTCTTTGGAGTTATGTTAGTTGATTCTCAACCACTTATCTCATTCATTATCATCGTATTAATTATCTGTTTATATTATGCATTATTTGGCTTACTCAAAATGAATTTCAAGATGAATATTAAAGAGTTTGCCACTATGGGAGGAGTTATTCTCGGAGCATTACTTATGGGACTAATTGTCTATTCCGTCGTAAAACCTTCCTACTATTAAAGATTATTAATCACCACCTACTTTAGCCTCACAAAAACCGGTGATTGGTAATAAACCCCTCTGAACGGCCCCCTCCGAAGGCCGTTCTTCTTTTTATGTAAAAGAAAAAGGCCATAGGCCTATTTCTTATCTTTCTTTTTAGCGGCTTTCATTTCCGCTTTATTTTCATACATCTTTTGATCAGATATTTGTATGTTTTCTTCCATCGTTAGTTTTGGATATCTTTTAGCGTAGCCAAACGCACAACTGTAATTTGCTTTTTCTATTTCTTCTATCATAGAAGCAATTCTCTTTTTAACTTCATTTTCAGAGTTATAGAAGAAGAAAATCATAAACTCATCACCACCAACACGATAGCAATTCGCTTTTAAACCTACGCTATTCTTCAATATTTTAGCGATAGTTTTAATAGCTTCATCGCCTGCTGCATGGCCTTCATTATCGTTAATAAGTTTTAAATCATTCATATCAATTGAAGAGATAAAAGTAATCTTATGTTTGAATTCATCCATATCTTGATAATAACTTTGACGATTCTTTAATCCAGTAAGAGGATCGATACTTGCAAGATGGATATAGATAAATAAGAAATAGAATAAAACAGAAGTAGTAAATAAAGGATTAAAGTCTTCTGTTTTTTCTATTATGAAATATGTAACAACAATAGCTAAAGAACCTAATGTAATATACAACGCAATAATTCTATTTCTAGTGGAATAATATCTTAGATAAACAATATTTTGTGCTAAGAAGATTACTAGATAGAAGATAAATATAATGTAAGGCAATAATCTAAGTGGACCACCGCCCCAGGTATTTGTATCTGTAGCATATTTAAAAACTAATCCTGTCCATTGACTGGATAAGTAGATAGGAAGTGCCACTACAACAGGTATTAGCGCTGGCAAAAACCACTTTAGTGGAATAGGTGCCATAAATTGAGAAACCATTAAAATAACTGAAAGTAATATTAATGGGTAGAATGTATATTTAAAGGAAGTTAGTATCGGTCTCCAAACAGTGTATGTGTCACGAGAACCTAACCAGTTTTCAGTAGCAGTAACAAGCATTGAAATAAACAAAAGCAAAATTGTTATACGAGTATATAACTTAACTTGTTTTGAAACATGAGCGCTTATGAAAAGAATGATGAATAGTCCGACTAATTCAAATAACATTACGAAGTTATTCACAAAATAATCTAATACAGGCATATTCTCTCCTTTATATTAGCATCTCATAATTTATTATGTTTTTCTACATTTAGTGGATATTATTGTTGTGTTTTTGTATATGAACCTGCTACAAAATTAGAAGGTAAATAGTCACATTCTGCATCATCAAAATACTTAGCTTCAGTAAATGAAATAGAATTACTAGTTTCATCATAAGTGAAGTCTTTTAATTCATAATCAGGGAATTCAGATACACCCTTTTCTTTACTAGCTTCACTTTGACCATGCATGACATAAAGCAAAGCAACTTTACGATGTCCTAATTCCCAATCATCATATTCACTGAAACTTAACGTACCTTCAACTGACTTTAATGTAGTAGCGTTTCCATAGCGGAAATAGACTGTATATTCAGTAAAACTTGCGTTTGATTTATAGGAGTTATTAGCAAAATAGAATTGATTTCCACTACTATCTACAAATGTACCGTTATAATTTGGTGCTATCTTTTCGTGTTGATATGTATATCTTTGGCTGCCTTCTTTAACATAAGTGCCAAAAGCATATGGCATATTAGATAAATGATAATCTCTAACAGGAACTCCACCGGTTCTTACAGGTTGGATTTGATATCCCATTGATCTAATTGTAAATTGATGTAAATCAGTCTTTTCATCTTCAGTGAAGCAATATAAGCGACCATCATCTCGAATAGTGTTAGTGGTATTGAGACAAATAGTCATTTGAGTAACACCATCATCAATTCCAAAATATTTAGCGCTATTTTTGCCTTCTTTTTTAAGAAGTCCATCTTCGTAATATTTAAAACTATCTTTAGAAAATTCGAAATATGCAGAACTAACAGGATGGAATTCGTTATTGTTTTCAACCAGATTCCATTTGATATAACTCTCACCATTACCTAAATCTACTACGTATTTTTGATTATCGGCAACTTCAAAAAATGCACACCCAGTAAGAGATGA
>CAMJAG010000024.1 GCA_946403545.1 uncultured Caryophanales bacterium
GAAGCGTTACCAGAGATAGCGACACAGCCAACGGATTCACCATATGTTGTGTTACATGCACCACCGAAGAAAGCACCAGCCATTGAGCCAACACCATCACCAAGAAGTGTTCTATTTAATCCTGGATCTTCTAATAAGTCAGAACCGATAATTGAGCTTAAGTTCTTGTGGTCTGCAATGTGTTCTGCGAAAACAACGAATGCGACAGGAACGAATGCGACTAATAATGTTACAAGGTATGTACCGAAGTTAGCGAAGTTAGCGCTATCTTTGAATGCATCGATTGCTTTAATGAATGTGAAATCTGGTACCCAACCACCGATGAGTTTGTCCCAGCCAGCGTTTTTGAATTGATTGAAGTCGATTAAGATTAAATCAGCATTGTCAGCAGCATATCCGATACCTGTAAGGCCTAATGCTAAGAGGTAACCAACACCAATACCAACAACGAATGGAATTAAGCTTAAGAAGCTCTTTTTCTTTGCGTAAACTGAAACCGCAATAACTGTGAATAATGTAACTAAACCAACGATAACGTTCATCCAGACACGTAAATTCATGATTTTTTCACTTGCTAAATAAGCATTAACTGAACCATAACCGAATACGTTAGCAACTGCGTTACCAGATAAGCTTAATCCGATAATTGCGACTGTAGGACCAATAACGACTGCAGGCATGATTTTAGAAATCCATGCTGTGCCGAATGCTTTAACGATAACTGATAAGAGAACATAGACTAAACCTGCCATGATAGCACCAATGATAAGGCCAAGGTAGCCAAGGCTCATTGCACCAGCACCACCCATTGCAGCACACATACTTCCGATGAATGCGAATGAGCTGCCTAAGAAGACAGGTGATTTGAATTTTGTGAATAATAAGTAAACGATAGTACCAACGCCTGCTCCGAATAATGCAGCGGATGTACTTAATGTTGCACCAGGAACACTAGAGTTAATGATCATAGGTACAGCAATTGTTGCAGCCATAATGGCTAATAGTTGTTGTAAAGCAAAGACGATTGTTTTACCCCAACTTGGTTTGTCTTTAACACCGTAGACAAGATTTGTTTGTGACATAACAATACCCCCAAGTAAAAAAAATACTCGACACTAAGGACGAGTAATTAACAGATAGGAAAGTTAGGGACACAAATACTAACGAAGAGACAGAACTCTTGGTCAAGTATCTTATTAGGAATTTTCTTCTTAAATAGTGTCATACCAATTTTTCCTATTGCAAATAATATATCAAACCTAACCGAGGACTTACAAGGGTAAATTATATAAATTTTTAAATTAGTTTTTTATTAGTAGAAATAACAAAAAACATACCCAAGAAATGAGCATGTTTTCGGTTTTTTAAATAGTTAACGATCTTCTCTAAAGTACGTAACACCCAGTCCAGCAGGGGCTTGAGTGTTCTTGTGATTAAACACACTAGTGATAATTAAAACTAAGATTGTAAGCACATATGGAAGGAGTGAGAAGATTTGTTGTTGAGCACTTGATAACTCCAAGTAATATTTGAGTTGTTGCGCTGCACCAAAGATGAATGAAGCACCAATACAAATACTTGGTTTCCACATAGAGAAGATAACAAGTGATAAACATAACCAACCAAATGAATCAACAGCATCTTTGGCGTTATAGAAGCCTTTTAACAAGTCTAATTCAAGTGCCATACCACCTAAACCTGCAATAGCAGCACCAATAATAGTAGCTAAATATCTATATCTATCAACGTTAATACCAGCAGCGTCTGCAGCAGCAGGATTTTCACCACACGCTCTTAAATTAAGACCAAGTTTGGTTCTAGAAATAATGAGTGAGGCCGCAATAGCCACTACAATAGCGAAGTAAGTAAGGAATGATTGACTAAGGAAAATAGAACCAAACCAGTTATCACCCCAATCAAACTTAACCATCGATTGCATTGCTAAACCAGCTTTAGAAATGGAATCATTTTTAATTAAACCAATAAAGTAGGAAGATAAGCCAACACCGAATGTAGTTAATGTTAAACCAGTAACGTTGTGATTACATCTTAATGTAACTGTAAAGAATGAGAATAATAGGCCGCCTAAAGCCGCAAATAGCATTGCAAATATAATCGGCATAAAGAGGATCATGAATGGGTTTAAATTATTGCCAGAAGCGGTAAGCCAAATGTTTTCACCAAGAATACCACCCAAAGCACCCATAAACATAATTCCTGGGATACCCATATTTAAGTGACCAGATTTTTCTGTAACGATTTCTCCAGTACTTCCAAAAATATAAATAGAAGCAGCTTTAATAGTTTTAGCAAGGAAAGCTACAAATAATGTCCATGTCATACTTATTTATCCTCCTCGCTTTCTTTAGATGTTTGTTGGACATCCTTAGGTTTTTTCTTCTTCAGTTTCTTAAAGAAATTTATCTTATCGAAGAATCTAGATATAGCACCACCGACTTTGGAGAAGAAATTATTAATCTTATCCACTACTGGTTTTAATTTAGAATCTTCCTTTACGAGCACCTTATAGTTAATAAAGAATTCTGTAGCAATAATGATGAGGAAGAACATACCTGTAACAATTGCGGAGAATTCTGCTCTTGAAATACCAACATAGCTTGCAGCTTTACCACTACCACATTGGAACATAGCAACTAGAACTGCGTATAATACCATCGAAGCTGGTTCAAATTGTCCTAACCAAGCAACTAAAACACCAGTAAAACCTCTACCATTTGCAATGCCTGGATTTAATGAGTGTTCATGTCCTGAAACCAATAAGAATCCAACTAGACCACAAATAGCACCACTAAGAATCATTGTTCTAATAATAACTTTCTTAGTGTTAATACCAACGTATCTAGCAGTATTTAAGGAAGCACCAACGACACTTAATTCATAACCATGTTTAGTTTTCTTTAAGTAGACGATCATTAATGCAACAATTACCACAACAAAAATGAGGTTCCATAAATACTTAATTTTCATTCCAAACAAGTCTTCAAGTTGGCCTTCATGAATTGAAGGGAATGCTTGAGAGCCACTCTTAATCCAAATAGAAATGAAAATTGAAATAAGAGTAATTGCGACATAGTTCATCATTAATGTGAATAATGTTTCGTTCGTATTGAAAAATGCTTTAAATAGTGCAGGAATTAAAGCCCATATAATGCCCGCTAAAACTGAGAAGAGTAAACAAAGGGACACGACTAATAATTGATTTGAGTTATCACCAGTTTTGGTCATGTGGAACATAATACCAGCGGTAACTAAACATCCAATAGATATTTGTCCTTCTGCGCCAATGTTCCAGAATTTCATCTTAAATGCAGGCGCTAAAGCAAACGCAATAAGTAATAACAATCCTGCTGTTTCTAAGAACAACATAAACGTTTCATAGTTTTTAGGATTAATAATTCCATATGCCATTTTTTCGTAGTAAGTAACAAATGTACCTGGAGCGAAAATTGTACATAATAAGCCAGATAATAGGAACGCAATTAAAATACCAACAACTTTAATTGTCCAGTAACTCTTTTTGGATAAATCTAGTTTCTTAACAACGTGGATAGGCATTTTAAAGTGCTTTCTAGTTTCAGTTCTAGTCATTGTTGTGCCCTCCTTTTGTCATTAATAAACCAACATCTTCTTTACTAACTTGTCTTGGATCAACGATTCCAGCGACTTTTCCTTGAGATAAAACAAGGATTCTATCAGATAACGCCATCAAGACGTCCAAATCTTCACCAACGAAAAGGACTGCAGTTCCGCGTTCTTTTTGTTGATTCAATAAATCATAGATTAAATATGAGGAGTTGATATCAAGGCCTCTAACTGGATAAGCGGCCATAAATACTTTTGGAGAAGAAGAGATTTCTCTACCAACAAGAATCTTTTGAATATTACCGCCTGAAAGTTTTCCAACCTTTGTATGAATGTTTGGAGTAACAACTTCAAGTTCATCAACAATTTCCTCTGCTAATTGTTGAGGTTTTTCTCTTGAGAAGAATAAACCTTTACCTTTTCTATAGCTTCTAAGCATCATGTTATCAACGATGTCCATAGATCCAACTAAGCCCATACCAAGTCTATCTTCAGGAACAAAAGATAACTTAATACCAAGATTTCTAATTTCGATTGGTTTTTTATCTTTTAAGTCGATAATTTCATCATCGTAGAAAATGATTTCTTCGTTTTTGACCATTTCTTCCACTATCTTGTTTGGAGTGTTGGAAACATCAAGTTTGTTTCCGTTCTTATCATGGAAGAAACCTTCTTTTGACATTCTTTTAATCTTTGCAATTGAGTGATGGAATAAAGTAACTGGTTTTTCTTTCTTAGGGTTATGGAAAATAATATCTCCACCATGGTATCTTCTTAAACCAGCAATAGCTTCTAACAATTCTTTTTGTCCACTACCAGAAATACCAGCAACGCCTAAGATTTCACCGCTTCTTAAAACGAATGACGCATTATCCAACGCAACTGTTCCATCTATATTTGTAACTGAAATGTTGTTGATAAATAATCTATTTTCAACATTCTTTGGTGTACTTCTCTTAATTTGTAAGTCAACTTTACGACCCACCATTAGGTTAGTTAACTCTTTTTCATTTGTGTTTTTTGTTTCAACTTCACCAGCGTATTCACCTTTTCTTAAAACAACAACCTTATCACTAATCTCCATAACTTCGTTAAGTTTATGTGTAATGATAATAACGGTTTTGCCATTAGCACGCATATTGCGTAAAACATTGAACAATTGTTTTGTTTCTTGAGGAGTTAAAACCGCTGTTGGTTCATCAAGAATTAAAATATCAGTGCCACGGTAAAGTGACTTAACAATCTCAAGAGTTTGTTTTTGAGAAACTGACATATCATAAACTTTTTGGTAAGGATCAATTTGGAATCCATACTTATCACAAATAGCAGTGATTCTTCTAGCAGCGCTTTTGATGTTGAATCTTCCTGCATCTTTAATTTCTTTTCTAAGTCTTTTTACTTCTTTGTCATTTTTAGAAGCACCTTGATCTAGTAAGTTTTGGATAAGCGGACCATTGATGTCTTCTTGGTCTTTAGCAAACTGTTTATAATCAGAACGAGTTAGACCTAATAATACGTTTTCTGTAGCGGTAAAAACATTTACAAGTTTGAAATGTTGGTGAATCATGCCGATTCTATATTTATAAGCATCTTTAGGAGAGTTGATTTCAACTTCTTCACCATTAACATAAATTTTTCCTGAATCTTGTTTATAAATACCAACAAGGACATTCATTAATGATGTTTTACCTGAACCGTTTTCACCTAAAAGAGAATAAATCTTTCCTTTTTCAATTGAAAAAGAGACGTTGTTACTTGCAACAACTTTTTTGCCAAATGTTTTAGTAATATTTTCGAATCTAATTGCGTCCATAAATAATAAAGAAGACTTGCCGGATTTCTCCAGCAAGTCTTAAGTTTAAATTAATTTAAATTAGTTTTGAGCTGGTAAGTTAATGCCATCGATGTCGAGTGCGAAGTAAGGAGCAGAGCAATAAGCACTTTCATTGAAGTAGCTGACTGAACCTTCTGTAACGATTGCTTCTGTATCGCCAGCGAAGTCGCCATCTGTATCAGCCATATAGGAAGTAACTGGTTGACCACCAACTGTGAATGTGGAACAATCGAAGACTTTCTTAGAACCTTTTGCTTTTACTTCAGCTTCAACAGCGTTCATTTTTGCTTGGAAATCAGCTTTCTTATCAGCTGGGAAGTTATCCCAGTTAACATTGAATTCGACGGAACCTGTAGCCATTGTACCTGTCCAGTTGTGATTAACTTCGCCTTCAATTGCTTTCTTATTGTAGACAGCATTGATAACTGCTTCATAATATGGAGCCCAGTTAATTCTTGAGTATGCGAGGTATGTATTTGGACATTGTGTTTTTGTTTCAATGTTGTATGTAACGTTTGGAACACGAGCTTGTTCACATGTACCTGGAGCACCCATTGAGTCAGCGTGTTGAGAAACGAGAACTGCACCACCTTTAATTAATGCATCAGCAGCACTTGCTTCACCGTCTGGATCATACCATTCGTTTGTAAATTTAACATCCATTGAGACTTTGCTTGGATCTTTTTGGTTGTCTCTAAGAGCAGCTCTAACGCCTAAGAACCAAGATGTGTAACCTGATTTAACTTCAGCATAAGGATAAGCACCAACGTAACCAACTTTGAAATTGTTATCAAGATTGACGTTGTCCATTGTTAATAATTTTAAACCTGCTGCATAACCAGCTAAGTATCTACCTTCATAAATAGATGCGAATGCGTTGTGGTAGTTGTCTTGGTTAGCTGTTTTAGCGTTAGTACCTGTAGCGTGGCAGAGTTGAACGCCTGGTAATTCTTTAGCAGCGTCTAACATGTGATCTTGGTGATTGAATGAATCAGCGAAGATAACGTTGCAGCCTAATTCTGCTAATTCTTTTGCTGTATCATAACAAATACGTTCTTCTGCAATACCTGTTTTTAAATATGCTTTTTTGTATTCGACTTTCTTGCCTAATTTAGCAACAGCTTCATTCATAGCTTTGATGAAGTTTGCGTCGTATGTTGATGTTTCATCGTGTAAGCAAATTAAACCAACTTTAACTGCTTCGCCGTTTCCTTCTCCACCACAAGCTGCTAAGCCAGAGATTGCTGCAAATGCGAGTGCTGGAATCATGAGAGTACGTAATGGTTTTTTCATTTTAATTTTTCTCCTCCTAATTCTTCTAAAAAATAAAAATGAGCTTCCTTTAACTGGAAGCCTCTACTAAAATCAACGGCGAAATACACGAACGGTTATTTCGCAAATCAATTTGATTCGTAGTGCTACATTATACGGTGTAGCGTAGAGACTTACCCACCAATTAGGGAATTATACGAAGTTGATATTTCTATCAACGCAAATACTATAAAAGAGAAACCCCATTTTGTAAAGTGTAAAAAGGAAATTTATGGCAATTATTTTTTCATGCTTTTAGCATGGATATTTTTTCTAATTTTTGTAATAAATTTTTCAGTTGAAAAATATATAATATATGTTGTTAAAAGGTTTATCAAAACACAAAAATAAAGGGGATTTACCATGAAAACTAAAGAATATTATGAAAAATTCATAGCGACAGTTCCTCACTTTCCAATCGAAGGAATTATGTTTAAAGACATTACTCCTACATTAGAAGATGCAGAAGCTTTCCAAAACGTCATTAATGATCTTGCTGAAGTAGCAAGCAATTATGAATTTGATAAAGTCATCTGCGCTGAATCAAGAGGATTCATGTTTGGTTCTGCTCTCGCATACAAAATGCATAAGGGTATGGTTGTTGCTAGAAAGCCAGGTAAATTACCTAGACCAGGTGCTTCATATTCTTACGAACTAGAATATGGCAAAAACACAATGGTTATTCCTAAAGACAGTGTTAAACCAGGTGAAAAATTCTTAGTATTAGATGATTTATTAGCAACAGGCGGAAGCGCTACCGCGATGATTAAGATGGTCCAACAAGAAGGTGGCATTCCAGTACTTGCACTATTCTATATTGGCCTACCAGATTTACATGGTGATGAGGCATTAAAAAAAGCGGCAGACATTGATGTCCGCACGCTAGTAGATTTTGAAGGGGTTTAATAAACCTCTTTTTTATTGTTCTTCAAAGACTGGTTTATTATTTTCAAACGCTTTGATAATTGCGCCACTATAAACTTTGACTCCATTGTCTTCAAGTTTCTTTCTCCCGCCTTGGAATCCTTTTTCAATTGCGGTTGCAAAACCAATAACGTTTGCTTTTGCTTGATTACAAATACTTAATAATCCTAATCCAGCATTACCTTCTGCTAAGAAATCGTCCACGATAAGCACGTTTTCGCCTTCTTTAAGGTATTTGTTACTTACAGTAACTTTACTGACTAGATTACGTGTAAATGACTTAATTTCAGCGGTAAATACATCATCTCCCACTGTTGCGGATTTACTTTTCTTTGCAAACACTAATGGAGCTTTGATAATTCTTGCTACTGCGTAAGCAACAGCGATACCACTAGTTTCGATAGTTAATACTTTATCAATTCTTTGATTTTTGAAGAAATTAAGCATATCTTCTGCTAAAGAGTCGATAAGAACTGGATCAATTTGATGGTTTAAAAAACTATCAACTTTTAAGATATCGTTGTTTAGTATTTTGCCATCCTTAAGAATCTTTTCTTCTAAAAGTTTCATTGGTATTACTCCCATTCAATAGTAGCAACTGGTTTTGGTGAAATATCCACTAAAACACGGTTAACACCATTAACTTCTGCTAAAATTCTATCTCTAATCTTGAATAATAATGGATATGGAATTTCTTCTACAGTTGCACTAGTAGCGTCAACAGAGTTGACTGCTCTTAAAACAACTGCATATTCAAATGTTCTTTTATTATCTTTAATACCTGTTGATTTAAATGGAGGAACAACAGTGAAATATTGCCATACTTTTCCTTCTAATCCAGCTTTAGCAAATTCTTCTCTTAAGATGGCATCGCTTTCTCTTACGAGTTCAAGTCTATCTCTTGTGATAGCGCCTGGGCATCTAACACCTAAGCCTGGACCTGGGAATGGTTGTCTATAGACCATAGAGTGTGGTAATCCAAGAGTTTCTCCCACTACTCTTACTTCGTCTTTAAATAATAATTTAACTGGCTCTACGAGCTCGAAATTAAGTTCTGGAGGTAATCCACCAACATTGTGGTGAGCTTTGATACCTTTACTTTCTAAGATATCTGGATAGATTGTCCCTTGAGCAAGGAAGGAAATGCCTTCGAGTTTACTAGCTTCTTCTGCAAATACATCGATAAAGATTTTACCGATGATTTTTCTTTTAGTTTCAGGATCTTCAACTCCTGCTAAAGCATCAAGGAATCTATCAACTGCGTCAACATAGATTAAGTTAGCACCTAATTCTTCCTTAAATACTTTAATAACTTGTTCAGATTCACCTTTTCTTAAAAGACCATGGTTAACGTGAACGCATGTGAGGTTCTTTCCTATTGCTTTAATTAATAAAGCAGCGACTACAGATGAGTCAACTCCCCCTGATAAAGCAAGGAGAACTTTCTTATCTCCAACTTGTTCTTTAATAGCTTTAATTTGTTCATCAATAAAAGCTTGTGCGAGTTCCTTATTGTTAATTCTTTGCATTTTTGGATCTCTTACATTGCTATCCATATATTATTATTCCTCCGTATTACATTAATATATTTTAGCTACTAAAAGCGCGCAATGCATAGAAGAAAAACACAAAAATTGCCTCGTGCGTATGCGTTTATATAATATAGAAAAATAGTCTTAAAAATAGATAAAAAGGACACGGTCACCCGTGCCCTTTTATGTTGATTAATCAAATAATAAAGGTTTTGTTTGTTTAATCTTGAATCTTTCGCTTATTTAATTCTGGAGAACTAAGAATTAATATGCAGCGAGGATTGCTTCTAATTTTTGTTCTGCAGTCTTGTAGTTTGGATCTGTTGGATCTGCATCATCAGCAAGATGGAATGCTTCTGTAGCGAAGTATCTGAATGTTTCTAAGTAACGTAATTCAGGTTCGTTAGATCTTGTTGTACTGTTGATTGCGTTAACGCAAGATTCATAGTAAGCAAGAGCAACTGTCTTGTCTGTAGATGTGTAACCAACTTCATTATCAAGAGCAGCAACGACTTTAGCGTATGTTGCATCAAGTGTATTCTTGAATGCTTCTTTATTTGCAGCTAATCTTGCAGCTTCTTTTGTAGCGAACTCACCTTTCATTGTTTCTTCGAGTTGAGCACCCTTTGTATCGAATTCTGCAGTCTTATCTGCGATACCTTGTAATGCTGGAGCTAATGCTGCATAGAATGTATCTAAGTCAGTCTTTTGTTCAGCATATGTCTTTGTGTTATCAAATGCATAGACAGGGAGTGTATCTGCAGCACCACCATGAGCTTGTGTGTAGTCATTTGCTAACGAATCTCTTTCAGTAGCGTGTGCATTCCAGACATCATCTGCGTCGACTGTATTGTAGTTCTTGCCAGCATAGAAGTTAGCATTGAATGCAGCCATGTAAGCAGTAATGTGTTCGTTTAAGTCATCAGCAGCTTTGACAAGAGCGATGTAATCTTTGTAAGCATTGAGTGCTAATCCGTTAGCAGCATAAGCTTCTGTGAGAGCATCAGTTGTTGCAGCAGCGATTGCTTCAACACCATTTTCAGCTGTTAAGCCAACGATTTCTGTATCAGTTACGAATGTGTAATTTGCTAATACAGCATCGAGGAATGATACGAATTGAGCTTCTAAAGCAACAACGTCAGCTGGTAATCCTGCTTCGCCTGCAGCAGCACCAAGTAATCCGAGCTTAGCACCACGGTCTTCCATGAGACCTTCTTGTGCAAGAGCGATTTGTTTAACAGCGTCAATTTGTGCTGTATTAGCTTGTAATAATGCAGCCCATTCTTCATCTGTAGAATATTGATCAGCTGTGCCTTTACCTGTTGTTGTGTAGAGATCAGCTAATGCTGGAACGTTAGCAGCAGCATATTGTCCTTTTAAGACATCTTTTTGGTTAGCTGTTAATTGAGCTTGACCATCAATGTATGCATCTGCAGCGATTGCAGCTGTCTTAACATCGAATAAGTATTGAGCGCATGCTTGTTCATATTTACAATCAGCAACTTTAGCTGCGATGTAGTTATCAATTGCCTCTTTTCTAGCAGCAACTGTTTCGAGTGTATCATCACCACGAGCAGCAGCTAATGCAGCTTGATAATCTGTATCTTTGACAGCTAATGCGATAGCTTCTGTGATAGTTGTTTTAACAGAAGCTGCTAAAACAGCGTCATCAAATGCAGCGACAACATCATCGGATGATTTTTGTTGTTGTAATAATGTTTCGTATTTGTCTGCAGCATATTCAACGACAGATGCGTCTGCGTCAACAGCGTCGACGTAAGCAGCGATCTTGTCAGCGTCACTTAAGACTAATTCTGTACCATCGAGTTCAGCGATAGCATCTTTATATGTTGCGACATTTGCTAAGTCATCAACGATTGCTAAGTATGGAGCGACTGTTGAGCCGTTTGTTAATCTGACACCATCATTGAATGCAGAGATTGCAGCATATCTAGCATTGAGCTTTGTTTGTAATGCTTTTAAGCCTTTAGCTTGTTCAACTCTGAATGCTAAGTCAGCTTTTGCATCTGTGTAGTATTGTGCTCTTTCTTCGATAGCGACAGATCCGTTATCAAATACATAAGCCATAACATCATTGAAGAAGTTGAATTCTGCATCAGTGAAGTTATATGTTAATGAGCCATCTGTGATTAAATCATAGATTGCGTTAGAAGCATTGATTCTGTCTAATTCGAATCTTAATGCATCGATTTCGTATTCAACACCACCAGCGTATAAGTCTCTGACAGCTTTTGCATCTTCTTTAGTAGGTGCAAGAATGATCTTTGTCATAGCAACCATCATTTTGTCTTTAAGAGCAGCTAAACCAGCAGATGCTAATAAGTTGTCTTTCATAGTTGTAATAGCACCTGGGACAGCTAATGATTGATGGTTATAACCTGTAACGATTTGGTTGTATGTGTTGTTAACGTCGTTGTCATAAGCAGCAATGATAGCGAATAATTCTTCAACATATTGTGCCTTAGCAGCTGTTGCTTCGTCACCATTGAATGATTCCATATCGCCACCTAAGACTGACATTTCATCAACAAGTGCTTGCATTGTTTTAACACTACCACCAACCATGAAGAATGATGCTAATGTGTTGAGTGATGTGTTAACAGCATTAACGAATTCATTAACTTGTGCAGCTGTGTAGTAATTTGCTGCTAAGTTAGCTTGTAATTCGGTGAGCACTTGATTTGTTTGATTTAATTTTGTGTTCAATGTGACAGCAAAGTTAGCGATTTGATTAGCGAAATCAATGACTTCACCCATTGTATCTTCTAAATCTTCAACTTTACCTTCTAATTCTTCAGTACGATCAGCGATATCTGCTAATGTTGTTGCCATTTGTTGTTGAGCAGCATCTAATGCAGCGACATCGTTTCCTAAAGATGTGAGTGTACCTGCGATTTGTTGTGCGAGAGTATTTAATTGGTTAACGAGTTGTGTACGTAAAGCTGCATCTTTACTATCCATTTCGCCTTCTAAATCTCTTGCGAGTTCAGCTTTTGCTTCTTCGATTTTAGCTAAAGCTTCATCAACACTTGCTTGCATACCTTGTTGGGCAGCTTGGAAAGTGCTTGTGATACTATCGCGTGTTTGGTTGATAAGATTTGTTAATTCTTGACGAGTAGAAGCATCATATCTTTCGTCTGCTTCTTTAGCATTCTTTTCAACGTTATTGATTCTAGCTTTGAGTTCTCTGGAAGTAGCAACACCAACTAAAGTATTACCAATAATTCCACCGAAACCAATAACACATGCGGCAGTAACGAGAATGTTTTTACCTTTCATATAGTAGTTCTCCTTTATTATTCAATAAAAATTATAATAACCCCTCTAAATCTAGTCAAGATTATTCTTTTCAAGAAATAATCCTATATTTGCAGTGATTTTGAGTTATGTAGGTACTATTTTAGTACATTTCTAGGACAATGTATATAAAAAAATGCATAGTTGCTTTAAAAATAGACAAAGTTTACATAAAACATTGTTTTATTTTGCGATTTTAAGCAAAAAACTATGCAATTCGGTTATAAATTGGTTCCGTGCATCATTCTTGGTAATGTGACGTAAATTATGTGGAAAAATACCGCAAAAGCGAGATCTAAGAAAATTGAAATTAAGTCTGGTCTTGGTTCCTC
>CAMJAG010000025.1 GCA_946403545.1 uncultured Caryophanales bacterium
ATTTCGATTTCATTAGGATTATTAGTAGGTTTAATTTCAGCATTATTTCCTAATCTAATCATAGGGAAAATAATCTTTTCTTCTGCATTAAAAGGTCTCTTAATTGTTAGAGTTGAATCCATTTTTGCAAATATATCTGAAACAGGATGATTGTTATTTGAGCAAACCAAAACTGTCTTATCATTAGCATAAGCGGAGAGAAGAACATTAAAAATAGTTTCGGTCTTTCCAGTTCCTGGAGGCCCCTTTACATACGTGACATGGTTGACCATAGCATTGTAAACAACACGCATTTGGTCGATATTAATTTTATTTCTATTAAAAACAACTAAATGGATTTCTTTTGAAGTACCACTTTTGCTTTTATTTCTTCCGAAGAAAGCTTTAAGAGGGATAGACATTTTCCCTTCAAGATCCATATGATGCACTGCTTCAAAAGCTTCATCCACTCCTCTTTGATAATTTCTTGCCAAGAAGAAAATATTAGGCCTTGTGTTGACTCTTTCACCATTATGGAAATTAGCTTTAATTGATTCGATATATTCTACTTCGTTTTGATCAAATTTCTCGCAAAACTCATCCGGATTCATGTCTAGATACATGCTAAGAGTGACTTTTTGCTCATCAATCAAGAAAGATTTGTTAATTGATGATTTGTCAGAAATTTTTAATGTTTTATCTTTAAAGTTTAAAGTTAATGTTCTATAGGCAACAACGTACTGTTTATCTCTAATATCGATTGAAAACTTGTTAATTGCCAACGTTTGATAACGGTTTATCATTTCCGCTTTAAACTTTGGTTTTTTGAAAACATTATCCAAAAGAGTGCCAAATTGCTTATCGTCGAGTTTATATTTGCCAGCCTTCAATAAAGTTCGAACATCAATTCCATCAATCATCACTTCTTCTTTTAAGCAAGGATCGTTATCAAGCCTGTAACAGTCCGATAAATATTTGAGAATATTGTTGTCAAAATTTACTACTTCCAAATAATCGCCTATCTTTTTATCGCTATTTACCTTTTCTAAAAGATCTTTTGGAGTCTCATAGTAACTTTGTTCTAAAACTGTCGCAGATTTAATTGAATCGATGTAAATTGTGCCACTAATAGTCTCACTATCCTTAAACGGATTGAAAATATCACACAAAAGTGTTCCTTTATCTGAATTAATATTCTTTATAGCAAAATAATAATTGGTCTTCTCTCCTGCTTTATTTACATAAGAAACATCTAACCATTTATTATTAATAATCGCTTGGTAAATTGAATTTTTTATAGATAATTTCATATTTGTTAAGAATTATAATTCTTTTAAATTTTAAACCCTAATTAATTAGTGGTAAAGCATTTAAAACCAACAAAATCAACAATCATAGTTAAAAATAAAAGCACGCACCTATTCATAGTGACGTGCATTTCGATATTTTTGGTGATCCCAAGGGGATTCGAACCCCTGAATGTTGCCTTGAGAGGGCAATGAGTTAAGCCACTTCTCCATGGGACCAGCAGGGTGTATTATAGCACCCTTTATTTATTATTTTAATAAGGAAATAACAGTGTCGATTCTCTTATTACATTTTTCCTTACCAAGAATCTTCATAACATAGTATAAGTTAGGAGCATTCTTTCTAGCAGTAAATGTAATTCTTAATAATTCAGCAACATCTCCAACAGTGCCCTTATAAGCTTCTGGATTTGCTTTAAATTCTTTGTTATTTGCGGCATATCCTTCTTTAACAGCAATTTCTTTCATATTATTGAACCAAGATTGTTCATCTAAATCTAAGTTAAGTTCTTTCATAGCAGTTAATGTAGAAGCGATAACTTCTTTAGAAAACTTTTCATTAAATGGAAGAGGTTCTTTAATAAGTTCAGAATAGATATCATCATAGAAGAAACCAATAACATCTGGGATAATAGAGAATTTTTCATAATCCTTTCTAGGATTTTCTTTTTCTCTTTCAATATTCATTATTTCTTCGAAATATTTTTCATCTCTAGTAATTAAATCATATAACTTAGGATTATATTTCTCTGCATAAGCTTTCGCTCTTAAAGTGATTTCATGCTTATTTAATTTACCTAAGAATTCTTTAGAGAAGAAGTTAACTTTACCCATATCGAATAAAGATCCATCAATAGCGAATTTATCAAACGCTAATTTGAAGTTATCCATTCCTTCTAACTTATTATCTAAGATATATTGTTCAAAGTTAGAGTTAGCTAAAGTCATTAAATAGATAATAAGTCCTTCAGCAGGATATCCTTCTTCTACAAAGTAGCTAACTGCTGCTTCTGTATCTTTTCTTTTAGAAAGTTTACGTTTATTACCATTTTCATCTACTTTCATAATGACTGGCATATGAGCGTAGTTAGGTGCTTTCCAACCTAATGTAGCGAAAAGTTCTACGTGGATTGGTAAAGAAGCAATCCATTCTCCACCTCTAATAACTGTAGTAGTTCTCATAAAGTGATCATCTACGACATGAGCGAAGTGATATGTTGGTAATTTATCTGATTTATAGATAACGATATCTTGGTCATTTTGAGCAATTTCAAAATCTCCATGAACCATATCATGAACTTGTATTTTATTATGGTAGTCACCACTACTACGGAATCTAATAACAAATGGATCACCATTTTTAATTCTTTCCATTCTTTCTTCATTAGATAAATCTCTACATCTAGCGTATTTACCATAATAACCAGGATTTTCTTTTTTAGATTCTTGTAATTTACGGATTTCCGCTAAATCATCTGTAGAGCAGAAACATGGATAAGCTAGACCTTGTTCTAATAAATGTTTAATAACTACTCTATAAATATCTGCTCTTTTAGATTGAATGTATGGACCATAGTTTCCTATTTCGTGGTCACCTAAATAACCTTCATCAGGAACAATATTAAATGCTTTTAATTGTTTTAGTAATTCAAGACCACTACCTTCAATCTCTCTTTTAGTGTCTGTATCTTCTAATCTAATATAAAATACACCATTAGTTTGTTTAGCGATTTTATGACAAATCATAGACATAAAAAGACTACCTGTATGTAAAAATCCAGTTGGAGATGGAGCAAATCTAGTTACTTCTGCTCCTTCAGGTAGATTTCTATTTGGATATCTTTTTTCTAGATCTTCAATAGTCTCTTTAACCTCTGGAAATATGTAATCAGCGAGTTGTTTGTTAGTAATCATAAATTTTTCCTTTCAAATTTCTTAGAAATTGTATTGCATGTTTCAATTTGTTTGCTATAATAATTAAGCGCTCTAAGGAGCAGATGCAGGTGTAGTTCAGTGGTAGAACGTAACCTTGCCAAGGTTAATATGCGGGTTCGATTCCCGTCACTTGCTCCAGATGTCTATTAAGGATTCTACTCAGTAGAATCTTTTTTATTATCATCTTCCTCTTCTTCCATCTCTTTTATTTCTCTATCATAAGCGTCAAGAGTTTCTTTAATCTTCTCTTTATCTTCTTCTGATAGATCAATATTCTTTTGAATCTTTTCCATTGTTTCTTTAATTGAGTTATTAACTCCTAAGATAACAATGAAGTGATATTTTTCATATAAAGCATTCATATTCGCTAAATACATAGGGAAATAAAATGCCATTAATAAAAGAGCACCAATTAATCCAAAATCTTGGATATAAATATAATCTTTAGACACTACGATAGAGAGATATCCTCCAAGGCAAGCACCTAAAAGACCTAATACTAATAAAGGCCAGTTAAGATATAAGAAGTCTTTTAATATCTTTCCTTTATTAGCGCGAATTGCACTATTAATTGAACGTTTGCCAAGCATTAAAGCGGTTGGTTTTAATACACTTCTAAAATAGATTCCTAAAGTGTTATAGAAGAGTTGGAATATAAACGCTATATAAAACACTAAAGCAGAACCGCAAATAGAGATGTTATAAACGTGTAACAATATCTTTCCGTTCATCTCTAAGATAGAGTTAAGTTGTTCACTATCCATTGTTCCAGAGAAGAAATATGTTCTAAATAAAGAAAATGCTTCATCAAATTCTGCTGGATGGAGAGAATGCGCTACTGCACCTGTGATAAGAATAATGATAATAAATGAAATTAGTTCAATGATTATAGACTTTAGAAAAGTCCATAATACACGAAGAGAACCTGCGAATTGAGGTTTATAGTATCCAAAGGATAAAAGCACTATAAACTTAAATTCAACTTTCTCAAAGAAAGCTACATTCATAGTTTGCACTATTACACCAAATAATAATGGAATAGCAAAAAGCACTATTGCGATAGCGCCTAAAAACGGAGCAAGTAAAGATAGCGCTACACATAAAGAAGCAAATATACAAAAGAAAACGCCTAAACAAACAAAGGCGAGTGGATTCATCTTAAATTTTTCAATTGCACTTCTTCTTAAAGAATTGTTCATTTATTTCTTCCTATTCATTTTGTTTAACACTAAAACAGCGTTTTGTAATTGGCTATCGTTAAGAGTGCCAATATCTCTTGATTCAATAGATTTAATCGCATTGTTGAGTTCTTTTCTTGGAATCATATATAAGTGATCTGAATTACTTTCTACATGAATCTTACAATCGTTATTAACTAAAACAATGCCGATTAATTGACTTCTATCTAATCCAGTTTGGATACATAATTTGTTGATAACAAATTTCATATACGCAAACTGATTTTCAGTATAGTACTTCTTTCCTTTTCTATCTACAAAAACTAGAGAAGAATCATCAACTTTACCTTTGATATCTCCTGCATAGTATCTAGAAAAGATTAGATAAAAGAATTTATCTCCAAAGATAATGTGATCTATTTTAGCGTATTTTTCTTCTTCCACTTTGAAGATAAATTTATTGATTAATCTATAATCATAGTTTTGGACTATTTTATAGACATCTCTATAATTCACGTTAGCGAATTTCTTAGGATAATAGACGTATTTAAAAAGTAGAACACCACCTACTATGAGGATAGCGAGTCCTATTACTACACATGCTACGATGAAGATAATTTTTAATGCGTCACCCATATGAGATGATTATATATTAAAAAATGCCTTTTATTAAGGACATTTTTATTTCTTAATCAAAGATTGTGTCACCACTAACAGCGGCGTTTATCATTCTTTCTAGTTCGCTCATTGAGACTTTACGAGACATTTGAGGGAGATTCTTATAATCAAACCAGCCTACATCTTCTGTCTCATATTCATGTTCTTTAAGTTCTCCTTTAAGCACTCCTTCAAAGATAATGACATATTCAGGGACTGAAGTATCCGCTTTAAACGGGGTTCTATTTAAGATACCCACTAGTCTTACGACATCAATATCCGCTCCCGCTTCTTGCATAGATTCATTCTTTGCGGTTTTACTAGGAGAATCATATAAATCAGCCCATCCTCCTGGCATAGAATATGTATGAGAATTAGCTTCTTTTACTAGTAAAATCTTATCTCTAGTTTTATTAAAGATAATTGTTCTTACAGAAATATTAGGAGTAGGATATACATCTCTTTGGAAGTAATTTGGTCTATCAAATTTTACTTCCATAAACTTCTCTAAGAATTCCATAGAGAGTTGATTGATTTCTTTATAATTAGTTATCGCATAAGGGTCTTTTGAGTACACTAAACCTATTTTAGCGATGCTTTGTATTTTTAATATGTAATCATAAATTTCTTTTGAATCCATATATAACAAAAAGACCTTTCTAGATAACTAATATTAATAAATTAATATATCCACTACTTGGATTCATCATCCATGTAGTTTTCAAACACTCTTAAGAAGTTAGATTGGTCAACAGTTTCAAGTCCACCATTGACTGCGAATGAGATTCTACCAGTTTCTTCACTGACAACAACTGTAATTGCGTCAGAGATTTCAGAAATACCAATAGCAGCTCTATGTCTAGATCCATATTTACCAGCGAATGGTTCAGTTGTTGGAGTGAAGAAAACTGCAGCAGAAACGATTTCGTTTCCATGAATAACAACAGCACCATCGTGTAATCTAGTTCCGTTATAGAAAATAGTTAAAAGTAAGTCTACAGAAACAGGAGCGTGTACTGGTACACCATTTCTGATAACATCTTTTAAACTAGTATTTTTTTCAAATGTAATTAA
This sequence comes from uncultured Caryophanales bacterium, assembly GCA_946403545.1. GTDB lineage: Bacteria > Bacillota_I > Bacilli_A > RFN20 > CAG-826 > CAMJAG01. The sequence continues at coordinate 6,131 of CAMJAG010000025.1, forward strand.
AGCACCAACTTTGTTGTTACTTAATTCAATAACAGCAGCTTCAATTGTTTTATATAAAGCTTTTCTATCGAAAATCTTTTCAATACCTGTATTAGTAACTTTAGTGTTTGCTTTAGAGAATGGGTTTCCTAAGAAGTTTCTTAAATCACCCATGTTAGTCATTAAACAAAGAATAATTGAAGTACTGGTTAAAGCACTGACAATAATAAGAGCAGGTATTACATAGAAGATGTAGCAGAACAACACTAAAACAGTTCCAATAGATAAGACAATGAATGGAGTCTTTCTATGAAATACTCTGATAAATGCGTAATAAATGAATCCAAAGAGAAGTACGATAAAAACAGTAGAGACAATAAAATTACCTAACTGCATTGCATCCCATACGAATGTCATCTAAAAACTCCCCCTTATTAGGTTAACAAAAAAATAATACCATTTAAGTATCTTATTTACAATAACGGTATTAGATTTTTTTAAGGGAGTTTTACAATGGTTTTCTTATGATTTACTACTTTTTTTGAGTAGTTATTACGTTTTCTTTTTAGATATTTTTCTAAGGCATCTTCCCCTAGTTTTGTTATCTTAAAATATAACTCATCAGTGTTTTTATCATATACTTTTTCAAGATACTTATTTCTAAATAACATAAGAGTGAGATTACATATTTTCTTACTTGGATAAGAGATAAGAGTGCTGTAGGTAGATAAGTGTGCAAACTCTAAAGTTTCATCATCTTTCTTACCTGTAACAATCTTATAAATTCCTTCATTTAGAGGATAAAAACCATCTTTATTCAATAAAGAGACAGTTTCAAGAATCTTATAGTAAGTAACATTTAATTTAAACTTGGTCATGACTTAAGTGTATATTCCATTTATCTAAGTGTCAAAATATATTCTTTCTTGTTAAATACATTAATAAATGTAAAAATATTAACGGAAACGAGGTTTATATTATGGGTACACCACATATTAACGCAAAGAAAGAAGATTTTGCTAAGGTTGTTTTAATGCCAGGAGATCCAGTTAGAGCTAAATGGATCGCAGAAACATTCTTAGAAGATTATAAATTAGTAAACGAAGTTAGAGGAATTCTAGCTTTCACAGGATACACAAAACAAAACCATAAGAGAATTACAGTTATGGCATCAGGTATGGGCCAACCATCCATTGGTATCTACTCTCATGAACTCTACTCCGAATTCGGAGTGGACGCAATCATTAGGGTTGGCACATGTGCTTCCTATCAACCTGATGTAGATTTATTTGATATTATCATCGCTAACACTGCTTCTACTGATAGCAACTGGGTTAAACAATATCAATTAAATGGTACATATTCCGCAGGTGCAGACTTTGACCTTATGATGGCAGCATATAATTCTTGTAAAACAAGAAATATGCCATTCCATGTAGGTAACATATTATCCGCTGATGTGTTCTATGATCCAGATCCAAACATTTGGAAATCATGGGCCGCTCTTGGTGTCCTTGGTGTTGAAATGGAAAGCTTTGCATTATATTGCAACGCTGCTAAGTTCCATAAGAAAGCATTATGTGTCTTAACTGTTACTGATTTATTCTATGACAGAAATAAAAAGGCTACCGCTGAAGAAAGAGCGTTTAGCCTTAAACAAATGATTCAAGTCGGTATTGATACCGCAGAACAATTTGCTGATTGATCGCAGAGCTTAAGCTCTGCTTTTTAATTGTGGTCTTTTTACTTTTCTATAAAGAAGTAATAAAGAGTTAATAACAAGTAATACTGTTAAACCAGTATCAGCGATAACTGCAATAGTCATCATAAGTTCTGGTAAGACATCTAATACTGCTAAAATCATAACTGCAAATTTAATTACTAATGCAAATGCAATATTGAAGATAGATGTATTACGTGCCATCTTGGCAATCTTTTTAGCATCATATACTTTTGCAGGATCATCATTCATGATAACGATATCTGCATTTTCAACGGCGATATCACTACCGATACCACCCATAGCAATACCAATATCACTTCTAATAATACTTGGAGCGTCGTTAATACCATCACCAATGAAAGCGACTGATTTCTTAGATTCTTTCATTTCGAGTTCTAAGTAATCCACTTTTTGTTCTGGCAACAATTCAGAGTGCCAACGGTCAATTCCTAAGTTGTTACAAATTTGTTTTGCGTTAGCTTCTTTATCGCCAGTTAATAAGACGATTTCAACTTTATCATGATGGAGTAAATCGACCATTGGTTGTGCGTCTTCTTTAACTTCATCACTTAAAACAACATAACCTACATATTTCTTATCCACTGCTACATACACTACTGTACCAATTTCATTAGCACCTTCAACAGTGACATCATTATCTTCTAAGTATTTAACACTGCCAGCAACAATATGTTTCTTCTTATATTGTGTCTCGACACCTAAACCCGCAACTTCTTTGAAGTTTCTTTGCTCGTTAGCTAAAGTTCTAAGATTCTTTTCGTGACAGATTGCTTTTCCAATTGGGTGAGTAGATAAGCATTCAGCAGCGTATAAATAGTGAAGGAATTCTTCTTCGGATAGGTTTTCAGCGTGGATTTTTTGGATTTTGAATGATCCATGAGTTAATGTACCTGTTTTATCACAGATAAGAATTCCCATATCATTTAAAGCATCAATATAGCTAGTTCCTTTAACAACAATACCGTTTTTAGAGGATAATCCAATACCTGAAAAGTATGCAAGCGGGACAGAGATAATAATTGCGCATGGACATCCTGTAACTAAGATTTCTAGACCAATTAATATCCATTTTGTCCAATCTTGAGTAGCAAATCCACCGATTAACATGGCAATAATTGCTAACCCACAAACGATTGGCGTATAGAATTTAGCAAACTTAGAAATGAATTCATCTGCTTTTGATTTCTTTTCTCCGCCTTGACCGATTAATTCAATAATCTTAGCAACTGTAGAGTCTTCATATTTTTTATTTACATTAGCGGTTACAGTACCATTTTTAACTAAGCATCCTGAATATAATTTAGATTCTGCTTTAGCTAAGATTGGGACATATTCACCAGTTAAACTTGATGTATCAATGTAGGCTTCACCTTCAATAACAGTACAGTCAGAAGGAATTAATTCACCAGTTTTAATAATGATTGTATCTCCAATAGATAAATCTTCCGGTCTTACTCTAAATACTTGTCCTTCTTTAACTACATTAGCGTATTCCACTCTTAGTTCGACAGCGGACATAATAGCAGCTTTTGATTTATTAGTAGCGTAGCTTTCAATTATTCTTCCAATTTGGAATAATCCCACTACCATAACAGCTTCCATATGTTCATCATGCCATGCCATAGGACCTGTATGAGGTTCTGTTTCTAAACTTGCTAATACAAATGCACCAACAGTGCATATTACAATCAAAAGATTGTGATCTAAGATATTTTCTCTATGAATAATATGGTTAACAACTTTATAGAAAACATCATAGATAAGTATTAGCACTGCTATTAGGAAGAAACCAAATCTAACCCAATGGTAATCATGACTAATAACCATTGCTACTACTGTAAGTACAGTAGCTACAAGGATTCTAACTAATAGGATCCACATAGATTTGTTAAAGATTTTAGGATTCTTTTTAACTATATTTCCATCGCTTTCAGTGATATCGATTGGATCACTTTCTACTTCTGCGATGATTTTTTTAATTTGATCAATAGAATATTCTTCATCTTTATAGTTTAGATATAATCTATTGCCTGCGAAGTCTAATCTACAATAATTGATGTTTTCATCTCTATTTAGATGTGCTTCTGCTTTAGCAGCACAGTTAGCACAGTCAAAGCCTGAGATGTTATATACTTTCTTTTCACCTTTAGATTTTTTAGAGTTAGCTTTATATTCACTTAATTCAATAGGATCACTTTCTACTTCAGCAATAATCTTTTTAATTTCTTCTAAAGAATATTCATTGTCTTTATAAGTTAAATACAATTTATTACCTGCAAAATCTAGATGTGCATATTCAATGTTTTTGTTTTTACTTAAATGGTTTTCTGCTTTAGCAGCGCAGTTTGCGCAGTCAAAACCAGAAATGTTGTAAATCTTCTTAATCATGTTCTTTCTCCTCTATATGTTCTTTTACTACTGCGATTAACTCTTTGATGTGGCCATCTTTAAGAGAGTAGTAAACTGATGTTCCTTCTTTTCTATCTTTAACAAAGTCTGCATCTTTTAGTGTTTTAAGTTGATGAGATATTAATGATTGAGAAAGATTAAGTTCCCCTACTATGTCACTTACTTTCTTTTCAATCATACAAGATAGGCAACTGCACTTGGAGCAATCTCCAATTGCGTTGCAACCACAATGGCATTTACCATCATCTAGTAAAGCGCACATAATCTTTAATCTTGTAGGATCACTAGCAATCTTTATTACTTCACTCATTTGATTTATTTTTTCCTCGTTAAGAATCATAGATTAGCCCTCCGACGATATATATTATATGAACGGTTATTCATATTTGCAACATAAAAATGAACAATCATTCATATTTAACGAAAGGTAAAAGAAAAGGTCACAAAGTGACCTTAATTATTGTTCAATATTTCTTTTAATTCTTATTGCAGGTCTAACGCATAAATATGCATATGAGCAATTGTTATCGTATCCGATATATCCATCATTTCTTACATACGATGCATATCTTTTGTTACCAGCGTTAGGAGAACGAGTCCAATATAAACCATTATTTATTTCGTCTCCACTTGTACTTATTAAAGCGCCTTTCGCTCTTGCAAATTCAGTGGTTTTACAATATCTAGTGGATGAATATGATGTTGGAGAGCTATCAAATCCATAATCAGTATTAATATAGTCTTTATAGCTTAGTAAGAAGACTTTGTCTTCTGTGTCATCACATTCAAATTCGTTGGGATCGCTTCCAGTTGTAGGAGCAGAGTTATCTACTGTTGTAGTTAAGACATTACTACTTCCAAAGGCGAATGCTCTGTCAAAGAACGTGCTGTTAATGTAGTCTCTAATTGAGCTATCTTCGTAGTTATTGTTATTAGTGGAATCATATTTAGTAGCATCTAATAAAACATTAGAAAGAAGTAAATATTCATTATTAAATGTGTTTAATACTCTCCAAGTAATTGGTTCATATTTAAACCAATAATAAACATTAGTTTTAATTACTGTTCCATCATCAAACTTATAATTATCTTCTTTTGGTTGAGAATATACTTTAGCGTAGTATTCGCCTTCATATAGATAATATCCAGAGTCTTGCCAATCCGCTTCTTCTTCTAATTTATCCAATAAATCAGTATCAGTAATACGAGATTGAGGATATCTACCGTAGGTAACAGTTTTATTATCTTCACTGAAAATAGGTAATTCTTCTTCTCTTTTTAATTTATCTAGAGTTACTTCATAAGTTTGAGTAGTAAATCCTGGATTATTAAATGTAGCGGTATATCTACCTAATCCTGTTTCTTCATATGTAGGTTCTGTAACAACTTGATAAGAAGCTGCAGCAGTTTCAGTTTGTTCATGGCTTCTATCAAGGGTGCACACTCTTTTCGCGGTGCAACTAGAATAATCATCTTTCCAAGTATAGCTTGGAGTGCCCCATTGATGAGTATGTGTAGAAACAGGCGTTACAGATCTACCTTGAGAGACATTAATTGAAATTGGTTCGCTTTTTGGCGCAGTACTGCTGATAGATTGAGTAGACGAAACTTCCGCTTCTTTACTTTCATAAGTAGAAGATTGACTACCACAAGCACAGATAATAAGTGAACAAGTTGAAATACAAAGTAATAATTTAAGTTTTTTCATAATAATACACTGGAGCACGTGGCGGGAATCGAACCCGTGTGATCAGCTTGGGAAGCTAACATTCTACCATTGAATTACACGTGCGTATCCTTATTCTAATATATGTTTGACTACAGAAGGTAATAAAAAAGCCTTTTTTACAAGGCTAATCTATCAAATTTGGTGGGTACTGACGGGATCGAACCGCCGACCTTCTGTACGTCAAACAGATGCTCTCCCAGCTGAGCTAAATACCCAATTTGCTGGTGCCGACTATCGGAATTGAACCAACAACCTACTGATTACGATTCAGCCGCTCTACCAATTGAGCTAAGTCGGCAACTCCAAGTCGCTAAAATATAATACTCAAGTTAAAGAATTATTGCAACTATTATTATATAAAGGTTCAAAAAATAATGAATCTTTACTTTAAACCAGCTAAATAGAATTATATCAAATGGTCTGACCTTTTCTATCTGGTAATAGCTTGGTCGTCTCTTTAAGACCTACTGATCTAGACCTTACTTTCCTCCTAATCTGGAAATAATTATAGCGGCATTTAACTAGAAACTACATATTTATTGGAAAGATGGCGAATCATCAAAGTGTTTGTAGTATTGATAATGTGTC
>CAMJAG010000026.1 GCA_946403545.1 uncultured Caryophanales bacterium
TAATAATGTTAAGTCCACGATGATAAGCATCTGGTCTATAAATGATAGATGAAAGAGCGTCCACCACTTGGCCATTTAGCATAACATCAAGTTTAGAAAGGTCGCTTCTCATGTAATCTGATAATTCATAATCAAATGAAGCATACCCTTTTGTATAGCTCTTAAGTTTATCAAAGAAATTGTAAACAATTTCACTTAATGGAATGTTATAAGTTAACACCATTCTTGTATCATCGAAATACTCTAAATCTAAGTAAATGCCACGTCTGTCTTGGCATAGTTGCATAATAGGTCCAACATATTCCTTTGGAGTCATAATACTTGCCTTAACATATGGCTCTTCAATATAACTAACTTTACTTGCTTCAGGAAGTTTTGATGGGTTATCAAGATTAATAACACTTCCATCTGTTAAGTGAACTTTGTATATAACACTTGGTGCTGTTAAGATGAGATCCAAACCATATTCTCTTTCAAGTCTTTCTTGAACGACATCCATATGGAGTAATCCAAGGAAGCCACATCTAAATCCAAAGCCTAAAGCTTGAGATGTTTCTGGAATGAATTGTAAAGATGCATCATTAAGCACTAATTTTTCTAATGCTTCCTTTAAAGCACCATAATCGTTACTATCGACAGGATATAAACCACAGAAAACCATTGGATTCATGATTTTATAACCGGGTAGAGGTTCATTTGTTGGATTGTTAACTAAAGTTACGGTATCACCAGTATGGATATCTCTAACATCTTTAATTTGTGCAGCGATATAACCAACTTGGCCTACTGTTAAGCTATCAGTCTTTTGTTCTTCAGGAGTTCTAATACCAAGTTCAATTACTTGATATTCCTTGTTTGCTTGCATTAAGCGAATCTTATCCCCTACTTTGACTGTTCCGTCTTTAATTCTAACCATGATAATAACACCACGATATGAATCGTAGTAACTATCAAAAATTAAAGCTTTTAGAGGTTTGTTTTCATCTCCTTTTGGAGCGGAGAATGTCTTTACAATTGCCTCTAATAATTCATGTATGTGATATCCAGTTTTGGCGCTAACTTCGATTGCATTACTGCAGTCAATGCCAATTCTAGATTCAATTTCTCTTTTAGCCATGTTAACGTCAGCGCTTGGTAAATCAATTTTATTGATTACTGGTAAGATTTCTAAATCATTATCAACAGCGAGATAAACGTTAGCAAGAGTTTGGGCTTCTACACCTTGGGTTGCATCAACGACTAAAATAGCGCCTTCACAAGCTGCTAAAGAACGAGAGACTTCATAAGTAAAATCGACGTGCCCAGGAGTATCGATTAAATTAAAAACATATTCTTCTCCATCGTCAGCTTTGTAAGAGAGAGTAACTGCGTTTAGTTTAATAGTAATTCCTCTTTCTCTTTCAAGATCCATAGAGTCGAGAATTTGTTCTTTCATTTCTCTTTTTTCAATAGCGCCTGTACTCTCTAAAATACGGTCTGCTAATGTAGACTTACCATGGTCAATGTGAGCAATGATGGAAAAATTTCTAATTTTTTCTTTTTTGAATTCCATAACTTAGTGAATTATACAATATAATTGACTACTCATTGAAGAACTTTGTTACTTCTTTTTTAATTTCGTCTTCAGAATAGACAACATCATAAGTTCTCCATTCTTCTTTGAAGAGAGCTTTGTATTCTCTATTCATATATCTGTCATCAATCAATAAGACTGCCCCTCTATCAGATTCACTTCTAATAACTCTTCCTATTGCTTGCATAACTTTGTTCATCGCAGGATTTAAGTAAGCATAAGAATAACCAGGTAATCCTATTTCTTTGAAATACTCGCAAATTTTATCACTTCTAAAGTTAATTCTTGGTAGACCAATTCCAACAATAACTGCACCGATTAATCTATCTGAAATAAGGTCGATTCCTTCTCCAAACGCACCACCAATAACTACAAATCCGATTGTGGTTTTGCTAGGTGAAGATTGAAAATTATTTAAGAAGTCTTGCTTAGCGGCTTCAGTCATATCTTTTTGTTGAATGTAAATATCGTAATTGGCGTAGTCAAGAATTGCGGTTAGTCTTTCAAGATACTCATAGCTTGGAACATAAACAAAATAGTTACCCACTTTTCCTGAGACAAAAGCTTCAATATATTCTTTTACTTTTTCATATGATGATTCTCTGTCTTTTTGTCTAACTGAGACTTTAGGAGCAATCAAAATCTTCAGATTTTCCTTCGGGAAAGGTGATGGTAACACCATAGAAGGATCAAATACAGAATCTCCTCCCAAAGTATCCATGTAATATTTCAAAGGAGTCAATGTAGCCGAGAAGAAAATCGCACCTTTGATTGCAGAAAGAATCTTATTCAAGAATCCACTTGCATCCATACAGAAAAAGTTGAATTCCAAGTCTTCCTCTTCTTCTCCTTTTGTGACATAGATTAAATATTTATCGTTAACAATTTCACTGATTTTAAGGAATTGGTTTACATCGATATAATAATCCAATAGTTGTTTACTAACTTGATCGGAATAATCTTTGTTGATATCTTGCATAGAATTCACAAATGAAGTTAATACTTTGTATAGCTCATCTGGGAAGTCATTAACAATGTTCTCTCCTTCGATATAATGGACAGCGCACTCCTTGAACATTTTGTTTACCTTAGCGAGTGTGTTTTTAAGTTTAGGCAACTTAGAATGCTTGACTGATTTTCTTGCTTTAATAAAATCTGAATAGGATAGACTTGCAGAGTACATATCTCTTGACCTATCAACTAGATTATGCGCTTCATCAATTAACGCTAAAAAGTGTGAAGAGTCCTCATCAAAATATCTCTTCATATATGCTGTTGGATGGAACATGTAATTATAATCACATATGACCACATCACAGAACAATGAAAGGTCTAATTCAAGTTCAAAAGGACACACTGAGTTCTCGTAAGCAAGCTGTTGAATTAGCTTTGCATCAAAGTCACTGTAGTTAACTATGCAATAGCTTAAAATCGTTTGAATCTTGTTGTAATAACCTTTTGCGAAAGGACATTCATCAGGATTACATGCTTTATCTTTGCAGAAACAAATTTTATCTTTTGCTGTAACTACAATCTGACTAAGTTGCAATCCCTTCTCTTTTAATATCCTAATAGCGTTATATGCGTTTTCTTTTCCTGAACTTTTAGCGGTAAGGTAGAAAATCTTTTCTTTTTCATCTAATTCAATAGATTTAATAAAAGGATATAAGGTGGACATTGTTTTACCAATTCCGGTAGGAGCTTCACAGAACAAAACTCCACCATTTTTGGCAATCGAATAACAGTACTTTGTAATCTTTCTTTGACCATCTCTGTATGTGTCAAATGGGAAATCTAGTACTTTGATTGATTCGTTTCTAGATTCCATCTTTCTGAAGAGGATATTGTAAAACAATAAATACTCATCTAGAAGACCAAAAACGTACTGTTCTAAATCATAAATTGAAAAATTGAAGTGTTTTACGAACCTATCTTTTTCTTTTCCTTGGCGAATGTAAGTTAATCTTATTTCAATGGATTCGAGATTTCTCTCTTTTCCAAACATGTAGCCATAACATTTTGCTTGGCCTAAATGCCATTCTTGGTTCTCTTCATAGAACTCTTCAAGGTCCTTAACTGTGGTCTTAACTTCATCAATCATCCAAGTTCCATCACGCTTTTCGATGATGCCATCAGCACGACCTTCAAGTTGAATTTCGATCTCGTTTTTAACTATCGTTGTTTTCAAAGCGTATTCTGCTAAATAATCGCTTTCTTGTTGAGATTGATAAAAAGAATGAAGTCTTGAACCCTCCATCATTGTTGATCTATTAAAGACTCGATTGTCAATATCACCGGTCCTTAAAAGAAAGTCTACTAATTGGTGAACTGATAATTGAATATACTTTCCCATTATTGAGCTATTTTATTTAATAAATTTTGGTTTCCGTTTAAGAAGGAACGATAATCCATTCTCTTTTTTCCTTCTTTTTGGATTTCGAGAATAGAGATTTGGCCGTTTTTGCATTGAAGGACTAAACCGTTTTTATCTGCTTTTACAATTTGGCCAACTTCTCCACTATTGGATTCAGAATACTTAGTTGCTGAAAAGACTTTGAACTTAACTCCATCAATAAAGAAATAAGCACCTGGATGATCGCTTAGTGCTTTAATCCAACCAAGAACTGTATCACAATCGAGGTTAAAATTAATCTTCTCTTCTTCAGGCTTTATTGTTGGACAGAATGTGACTTTTGTCACATCTTGTTCTACCTTCTTTAACTCTCCATTTACTAAAGGTTCAACATCACGAAGGATTAGAATCTTTGCTGCTTCTGCCATCTTGACAAATAAGCTTGTGGAATTATCTTTATCTTCGATAACAACTTTTTCAACATCATAAATACCACCAGCATCCATTTCTTTGGTCATTTCCATTAATGTCATGCCAGTTTCTTTTTCATTATTAATTAATGCATATTGAATAGGAGCAGCTCCTCTATATTTAGGGAGTAAAGATCCGTGTAGATTTACACATCCGTAAGTAGGAATATCCAATAATCCTTGTGGTATAATTTGTCCATACGCTAAAGTGACTATTAAGTCAGGCTTTAAATCGTTAACAAATTCATATTCTTTTCTAATCTTTACAGGTTGGAAAACAGGTATGTTATAAGCTTCTGCAACAACTTTAGTTGGAACCTTAATGATTTTACCATTTCTACCTTGTGGTTTATCAGGTTGTGCAATAACTGCCACAATATTAAAACCATCCTTTATCATCGCTTCGAGCACATAAGCGGAGATATCAGGTGTTCCCATAAAGACAATGTTAATTCTCTTTCCGTTTACCATACTATGTATTGTAGCAAAATTAATGCTGTTTTGATAATGTTTTAAGAATGTTGTAACATTATTTCATGAAACTCTTAGTGGTATCAGACAGTCATGGTGATAACGAATCGTTAGAAAAGTTAGCACTAATCTATCCAAATATGGATTTGTACTTACACTTAGGAGATTCAGAATCAGATGAATTTTCAATTAAACCTTTTATTTCAGTAAAAGGCAATTGTGATTTTTATCCAAATTTTGAAAATCGTTTGATTATTCCAACGCCTTTAGGTAATATATTTGCAAGCCATTACCAATTCATTTCGAAAAACGAGTTGGTTGGGAACAAGACTAGATTCTTCCTACATGGCCATACACACAAAAGAAGATTTGAAACAATTAACGATATAACTTACTTAAATCCAGGTTCCATTTCATTTTCTCGAGATGGCTACGACTTAAGTTACATGATATTAGAAATAACAACAAAGGGATTTGAAGTGTCATTTAAAAGTTTAGATGACAAAAGTATTTCAAAATAGTCCCTATTCATATAGAATAGTAAAGCAAATCTAAAAGGAGATTTATTAAAATGTTTTACCCAGAATACGAAAAAGTGAATGCATTCGTTTCTCGTGCATCTGATTTATTAAAGACATCAAAAACAATGGAAGATATTTTCGTATCTTCAATGAAATTAAACGAAAAAGAAACTGCTGTTGAATATGTCGACGACAGAGGAAAAATAAAATCATACGAATATTCTAAAATGAGAAGTCATGCATATGCTGATGCATCTGCTTTGGCTCAATTTTTATGTCAACAAAAGAAACACTTACCAATTATTTTAAAGCTCAGCAATGGACCTCACTGGGGTGAAATTTTCTGGGCTATTTTAATGTGTGGTTATAAGCCACTCTTAATTGATGCAAAAACATCAAAAGAAGGTACTCAAAACTTAATTGATCAAAGTAAGGCAATCGCAATCGTTAGTGATGATCCATATCAATATTCAGTTTTGAAAATTTGTTTCGATGACATCTTAAATGAAACACACCATTACTCATTCGCTCCAGAATGGGAAAACGAGGTCATTTTCTGTTCATCAGGTACTACCGGTGATGTCAAATTAATGATTTTCAATGGTGAAAACTTAGTTAACCAAATTTGCTGTGCAATTAATATGCCAAAAGAAACAAAAGATATTATGTATCCTAGCAAGTTAGGTAAATGTAAGATTCTCGCTATGATTCCTTTCCATCACATCTTTGGTTTCGTTGCAGTTTTCTTATGGTATTCATTCTATGGAAAAACAATTGTTTTCCCACCAAGCAATACTCCAACAGACATTCAAACAATGTGTCAAAAATGTGGAGTCACACATATCTACTCAGTCCCACTATTCTGGGATTCATTAGCTCAAACTCTTGAAAGAAAAGCTGCTTTATTAGGCGAAGCAAAACAACAATTATTAGATAAGATGATTGGTTTCAATACTGGTAAATTAACAGCTGGTCAAGCGGGCTTAGCTGCTAGCGGAATTGCTAGAAGCAAAGTACAAAAAATGTTATTAGGTGACAAAGTCAGATACTGTATTTCTGGTGGCGGTTTCATCTCTAAAAAGACATTAACTACAATCAATGGTGTTGGTTATAACTTATACAATGGTTATGGTATGACTGAAATCGGTGTTACATCTGTTGAACTTTCTGCAAATGTTGAAGATCGTTTAAAAGGTAACATCGGTCATCCGTTAAATGGAGTTGAATATAGAATTGCTAATGATGAAGAATCTGGCGAATTATTAGTTAAATCTCCAACAATGCACATCAGAGAAATCATCGGTGGCATTGAAAAAGATGTTGAATTAGATAATGGCTTCTTCCATACAGGCGATATCGCAAGCAAAGATGCAAGCGGAGATTTCGCTATCAAAGGTAGAATCAAAGATATTATTGTTAACGCATCTGGTGAAAATATTTTCCCTGATGAACTTGAAATTTTCTTCAAGAACCTTCCTCACACAACTCAATTAAGTGTCTTAGGTATTGCTAAGAAAAATTCTCAAGATGAAGACATTTCTTTAGTCCTCGAACTTGATAACCAAGTTGTGGATACTGACTTAGTTGAAATTGAAAAGATTGTCCGTGAAACAAGACTTCCTCACGATATTAAGATCGACAAGATTTATCTTGCAAAAGGCAAATTACCTCTCGCAAATAACATGAAAGTTAAACGTTATGTTATCAAGAAGGCAATCGAAGCTAAGAGCAAGGAATATATTTTAATCAATGCTAAGAAAGAAACTAAGAAATTCGATAATTTCAAGCCAGAAGAAATTGAACCAGTCTTAGTAGAAATGAGAGAAATTTTCTCTCAAATCCTCTTCTTACCTATCTTCAAAATTGAAGATGATGGTCACTGGATTAACGACTTAGGTGGTGACTCTATGAGTTATGTTGAACTTATCAGAACAGTTCAAGATAAATTCGAAGTCACAATCCCTGAAGAAAAGTATGGATTACTTACTTGTGTAAACGATTTCGCTTATGAAGTCGCAGTTCTTTTGAAAAACAAACCACAAGAAGTTGAAAATAATGATAAGAAATAATTGCATTATTTATTAACATTTGTTAACATTATCAAGCGCAAGAAAGGATAAAAACCTATGGCAAACATTAAATCACAAATCAAACGTATCGGAACAAACGAAAAAGCACATCAAAGAAATATCTCTGCAAAAAGCGCTATTCGTACAGCTGTTAAAAAAGTAAAAGCTGCTGTCGAAGCAAAAGATGTTAAAGCTGCAGAAGAATTATTAAATAAAGCATTCACTTTAATTGATAAATCAGTCTCTGATGGTATTCAACACAAGAATACAGCTGCAAGACAAAAATCCGAATTATCTAACTTAGTTAACTCTATTAAGTAATTAATCGATTCTAAAATTGATTAAGAATAATTCAAACGCATAATCGCGGTCTACTTGACCGCTTTTTATGTTTTTATCAACGATAAATAACTCCTCAAGGATTTCTCTGATTCTTTGAGGTTTTATTTTTCTATAGAACTTAGACATAATTGTTACTCTAATAGGTTTGATTCCTAATTCTTTAGCGGTATCATCAACAGTATATTTTTGAGACGCTAAATAGAATACTTGATCTAACAATCTAAATTGATTAGCAAGCATACCTGTTAAAGTAATTGGGTTTGTGTTAGAAACTTTTAAATCTCTATATAGGCCGATTGCCTTACTATTTTGTCCGTTTAATAAATAATTAAACATTTGGAAAGAATTATCTTCTAATGGTCTAGCAACCATCAAAACAACATCTTGGAGTGTAATGTGGTCAGTGTATAAAGCTAGTTTCTTTCCACTATTGGATAAAAGACCATAGTCCCCATTTGTACGAAGGGTTAATTCTTTAATTGCATCGTAGTCGATTTTGACGCCTAATTTCTCAGCGCAATATTTCTTAACGACTTCATTCCATTCTTGAGCTGTAGGTTCCTTAATAGGAATAATTGTCGCATTATTTGCTTCTAGTGCTTTGTAGACTTTATGTTTTGTATCAATTTCTCCACTAGCTAAAGTTAAAATCAAATCACATTGTGGATTTGGATTTTCAATATATTTAACCAAGGCATCATAATCTTGGTCTGATTCAATTTTGTTTTTAACTCTTTCTTTAGAAAGAAAATAACAATTTTCTAATATTACAACTTTAAAATCATATCCTAAAGGTAAAGAACAAGCTTCATCTAAGCATTCTTGCACTACCGTTAGATTTCCATCAAAACGAACATAGTTCATTTCATCAGTTTCAGGTAAATCCTTTTTAACAATAGCCTTTGTTTGGGATTTGATTCTAATGTTTTGATTTCCGTATATAAAATAAATCATAAATTCATTTTATCAAAAAATTCTTATCAAGCATTAAAAATATAATTTTTATATGTAATTGATCCTAGATAATCTGTTCTTTTAACAGGAATGTTCAACTTTTTGAATGTCGTAAGAACACTTTCTTTAGGCAAATGGTGGCTATTATTTAGTCCTACAGAAATAACAGCTTCTTTAGGATTAAGATACTTAATAAATTTCAATGATGAGGAAGTGTCAGATCCATGATGCCCCACTTTTAAAATATCACATGGTATAGATGAGAAATCTTCCATCATCAGTTCTTCAGTCTTTTTGGTAGCATCTCCAGTTACAAGATAATCTTTCTTTCCTAGTCTAAATCCAATGACTAGTGAATTTGTATTCTCATCTTCAAATTCTCCTGCATGCAAATTGTAGTTATTAAAAGTTAAACTGCCAAATGTTATAGGAAAACTATCTTTTTTATCAACATAACTTCTAACTTTATAGTTTTTGCTTAATGATTCAAGAGCTCCGCGATGATCATAATGATTATGAGTTAAAATCGCTAAATCTATGCGATAAATTCGATTCTTTCTAAAGAAAGGTATTAAAGAATCTTTTGCTACATCCATATAAGAAAGACCACCAGTATCAATCAAAATAGTTTTATCCCTATTTCTAATTAAGCAGGCATCACCTTGACCAACATTAATAAATGTGACTTCTTGCGAGATCATATTATTAATAGGAATAATATATGCTGCTAAAAACAATAGTTGAGTTAGAAATACGATTTTTATTACAGGTTTAAACTTTATTTTTAGATAGAAAAGTAATCCTATGAATAGGAAATAATAAATTAATATTAGTATTGGATTTAAAGGAGGAGCATTGAATGTTGGATTCACCTTTTCCAAGCCTCCCACTATAGTCGATAAAAACGAACAAAACCATTTAATAACAGCGTGCAATGGTAATCTAAAAAAGCATAGCAAACTCAAAAAGCCAATAATCAGGAAGACTGGAGTTAGCAAAATTTGGAATACCATTGAAAATGGCGAGATGCTGTTATAAAAACTAATCTCAAAAGGTATCAAGAATAAATAAATGAGACCGGTTATGATAAATTTTTGTGCTATTTTGTTATATTCCTTCACAGCTTCTCTTATGAAAAATATTCCGATTGGGATTAAATATCCTAAAATAAATGACTGTTGCAAAGCTAGGAATCTATTCATTGTTAGGAAGAAAATTCCGGAAATACCCACTATCGCAAGATAGTCGAATTTTTCTTTTAATAGATACTTGTTTACCCACTTAAAAATTAATATAAATAGAATTCTAATTGCTGAAAATTTAGGGAATACAAATATTAAATAAATATTACACACCGCTAACGAACCTATATCTGCCCATTTTTTAGGGAATACCAAAGAAAGAAGAAATGTGAAAAAACCAATAAATAGGTAAATATAGGTACCGTTAGCACTTATAAATTTTCCTAAATGCAGACTTCTTATGGAGGAATCAATATTACTTTCATCGCTCATTGAAAATAATATGGATGACACTAATGACTTTGTATCACCCTCGAAGCCTGATAGGAAAAACCTCCTTGCGCTTTGAAGTTTTAGGGGAGGAGAGAATTTTACAGTGATCTTAGACGGAACAAGTTCACTGAAAACTCCCTTCTTATTTAGATACTCATTGAAGTCGAAGGCAGATTCTAAGACAGCAAAGTCTGTATCTTTCTTCTCTCCTTGAATATCTAAAATATCCCCTATTTCGCGAGTGTTATTCTTTTCGTAAACATAGAGTCTTTCACCATTGGAGTTAAATAGGAAATAATTATCTTTGACTTCGTACACAACACCCTGAAAGGAAGATTTTGCCAGATTGATACGAATGAAGGATATTGAAAGACCGGCAAAAAACAAAGATATTGATATGACGAATGTTTTTTTGTTTGTACGCCTATAGATAATTATTAACAGGAGTATAATAGGAATGCAAAAAATGGCCCAATAATAACGAAATGAAAGACCTAGCCAATATGTTAGGAAAAAGAATAACAATATCACTCGTGTAAAATAACGTAAGTTCTTATTTTGCGATAAGTCGCTGTTCCAATTCCATAGACATCCATAAGATCCTCTAATGTATGGAACATTCCATTTTCAATTCGCCATGAGACGATTGAATTTGCAATCGAAGCAGTAATTCCATTAACTACTGTCAAATCGCTTGCAGCGGCACTGTTAATATTAACTTTTTCTATTTCCTTATTATTACATACGTCCGCAGAATCAAATTTGGAGGCAATATAGTAAGTTGTACCTCCTTTTAATTCTGCATCTGGGAAATAGCAATACTCATCTGCTACTGCAGTTAAACCACCAGCAGCTTCGATTAAATCGCCCATTGTTGGAGTGTCACCCAATGTGTAAGTTCCTGTCTTGTAGACTTCACCTTCGATAGTAAACTTATTACCAACCGCACCTATTGATTCTGTAATATTTCCTACATTTGCGTTTTTAGGTAAATCAGGATCAAGAACCATGAAGCCAACGATGACAATGAATGCCACAGCGATTACACCAATAAATATTTTTATCATGAAAAAAACCTCCTACACTTACCTATAGGGGGTTAATTTCAATTTGTTCCAAAAATTTTTAATATTTTTTTATTTAATTTCGATTTTGAGGATTTCAACTTTATAAGTTGTTGCTGCTTTAATTTCTACAACATCACCAACATTTTTACCTAATAAAGCACTTCCCATTGGGCAATCGTTAGAAATTTTTCCATGAACTGGGTCTGATTCAACTGTTCCGACTAACATGTAGCTAGCTTCTTTACCTGTTTCAAGGAATTTAACTGTAACTGTAGAACCTAAGCCAACTCTCTTGCTTGCTTTGCCTGATTCATCAATAAGTTCGTAGTTATGTAAAATTGATTCGATTTCTTTAATTCTGCCTTCAACTTCAGCTTGTTTTGCTCTAGCTGCATCATAGTCAGCGTTTTCGCTTAAGTCACCTTGAGCACGAGCTTCTGCTAATTGACGTTTAACTTCTTCTCTTACGTTATCAATAAGATTACGTAATTCTTCTTCTAATTTAGCAACACCAGCTTTAGTAAGTTTTTGTTTATCTGCCATAAATAATTACCTCATTTTTCTCGCAAGCGATATTATATCAATATCGATATATAATTTCCATATTTTATTTACTTTCGATAGTTTTGTATAATTAATGTCATGGGAAAAACTAATGTTTTTAAAACATATTTAACCTTATTTCTCTCCTTCTTCAAAATAGGTCTATTTACATTCGGTGGGGGCTACGCAATGATTCCGCTGATTCAAAGAGAAGCTAGTGAAAAAAGAGATTGGATTAATCAAAATGAAATTCTAGATGTTATTGCAATTGCAGAGTCTACTCCTGGACCTATTGCTATAAATGCTGCTACTTATATCGGATATAAAGTAGGAAAATTCTGGGGTAGTTTTTTTGCTACTTTAGGAATTGTCCTTCCATCTTTTGGAATCATTTTACTGATTTCAACTTTTTATGAACAATTCATCCAACTCACATTTATGACCGCTATTTTCAAAGGTCTTAGAATTGGTGTCATTATCCTACTGTTTAGAGCGTTCCTTAAGCTTGCAAGAACGTTTAAATTCAACATTGTAAGTATTATTATTCTACTCATTGTTTTAGGAGTTAATATTGCTTTGGCAATTATGAATATTAAATTCAATTACACATCAATGGTTATGATCTTTGCTGGTATGTTATTAGGCATCATTTTTACCAGAGTGGGTAAAGGAGAA
>CAMJAG010000027.1 GCA_946403545.1 uncultured Caryophanales bacterium
CTACCAATTGGTAACCTGTTTGACCACATGAACATGAAATAGGTGTTAAGGAACCAGCTTTTGTGCCTTCAACGAGTTCGTGTTTGTGTTCGATGAAGTGGATTTCTGTGATATCCATGTTATAGCTACCTTTTCTTGTGTATCTGATAACATTTTGACCAGCTTTAACGTGAACAAATGCGACTTCTGCTAGACCGAAACCGGATGTGCTATTTGGAAGTGGATTTGGTTCGACTGGATCTGGGATACCCATTTCTTCATAAGAGTGTGTGTTAGCGACTGTAATGTTTTCTTCGTTTAATGTGAATGCGACGTTAACTGCGTTACCACTGTTGAAGAAGCCTCTTCTATGGTTGTTATTGTTGTTGTCTTTCCAGTAGTCAACAGCGCCATATAAGTAGAGCATTGCATCCATTTCTTCTTCAGCGTTGAATGTGTATTCTGCCCAAGAGTTGTTGGATGAGAATTTGATTCTTGTCATGTCATCAATCTTATTCCATGCTTTTTCTGTGTTAGCATTTTCAAAAGCTGTGAAGTCTAAAGCGTTAAGAATGATGTCTTTTGAGTTACATGCTGTACATGTTTTGACTAATGTTTCTGTAGTTGTGTTTAAACCTTCTAAAACTGCAGCTTTCTTAGTCCAGTTACGTTCACCAAGAACATGGTATTGGTAACTTGCTGGTTTTGCTTCTGGAGCTTTTTCGTAACCACAAACTGAACATTTGTAAACGATGCTACCATCTGCTTTACATGTTGGTAATGTGGATTTTGCTTCGTCGATGACGAATGTGTGTGGAGCTTCGCTACCATGGACATTGTGTTCACATGTTGCTGGATGCCAGTGATTTTCTTCATCATGTTCCCAAACACTTTCATTAAATGTATGAGTGTGTTTGCTTACTGGAGCCTTAGAAGTTGCTGCTGGAGTTTTAGAAGTTGGAGCTGCGCCAGATTTGTCTGCTGGTTTTTCGCCACAAGCGACTAATGTCATAGCTGCTAATAAGCTCAATACAGGTAAAATTTTTCTTTTCATACCTTTAGATTTTTAAGTAATTATTAAAAATTACTTTCCCCTTTCCTAAGAGTTTAGAAATTATGTGCGTGGTAAAACCCTTATAAAAACACCACAAAGTTTGAATTTAGTTTTTCAACAAATAACTAAATAATCTACTATTTAATAGTAGTTTACTTATACTTATTCATTAATGACTTTTTTGCGTTTTACCACGGACATTCTTTCTGTGTGCACGAGCATTCTTATTCCTTATTATATTAATATAATGGTGCATTCAAATTATGTTCGAAAATAAATACAATTTTAAGTTAAATAAAAACAGTGGCCGAAACCACTGTTAGTATTTTTGAAAAGTTTAATTAAGCAGCGAAGACTAATCTAACTTCTGCGCCGTTGCATAAACGGTAGTATTGTTGGCTTGGAGTTGTGAAGGAAATAACGTTTTCACCTTCAGCGACTGTTAATGTACCAACTTCGTAATACTTGTAATCATCAGCGTTGAGTTCTAAATCAGCGACATAGTCTTTACCGATGAATGTAACTTCACCTGCTGTGTCACCAGCTTTGATTTCATATGTGTTCATGAATGCTGTAGCTGGGCTATTTGCATCGATGAATGCAGATGATAATTTTGCAGCCATCATTAATGTGCATGCGCCTGCTTTTGGAGCAACGATCTTCCAACGTGTTGTTGCGCCTAATTTGATTTTGCCATCGCTAGCGATGTTTCCTGCATCATCAGCAACACAGTCTGTTAAAGCAATACCAACTGCTTTCTTACCACATGTACATGTGTAATTTGTGCATGTTTTGCCATCTGAGTTAGCAACTGTTGTGCCAGCTGTCCAAACATCTTCGTGTGGTGCTTCTTTTGAAGCTGGAGCTTTGGATTCTGGAGCTTTAGATGTGTTAGCTTTAGATGTGTTAGCTTTTGAAGTAACTGCTGTTTTAGAATTTGCTGGAGCAGTTGACTTTGCTTCACCACAGCCTACTAATGTCATAGCAGCCATGATGCTTAAAATAGGTAAAAGTTTTCTTTTCATGTTAAATAATCCCTTTCTTAAATACCTAACGGTCATTTTTAAGAATAATTGCACGTTGAATAACCTAAACAATTAATTACGCAATTATCATAAGTTTTTGTACAAATACTTACACTGTTTTCTATTTTAAATATTTAAAATATCTAAAAATATGATTATGTTTTGATTTATATGAAACAATTTTAATAATGCAAAATAAAAAGCCAACTTTTAGTTGGCTCATAAAATTCAGGTTGAAAAATAACTAGATTTGTTTGTAGATATCTTTTAAAGCTGGGTAAAGTTGCTTGAAGATTTCATACTTCTTATTGTACTTAGCAACGATATCTTTTCTTGGATGGATAACTTCTTTGACTTTAATGATGTTATCGCATGCTTCTTTAACATCTTTATATTCTTTATTAGCAACCATCGCTAAGATAGCACCACCGAAGGATGGACCTTGTTCTGTATTTAATAAACATACATCAGCATCAAGGATATCTGCTAAGATTTGTTGCCATAATTTAGATTTAGCACCACCACCGCAAAGTGTTGTCTTATTAATTGTAACACCAGCGTTTCTAGCGATTTCAACACAATCTCTTAATGCGAAGGAAACACCTTCTAATACTGCTAAACCCATTTCTTCTTTAGTAGTATTTGCTCTCATACCAATGAAAGCTGCTCTAGCATTAACATCGTTATGTGGGGATCTTTCACCTGATAAATATGGTAAGAAGAATACGTTATTTTCTCCAACCATATCTTCCATGCCTCTAACAGCACCAGCGTAGTCTTCACTTTCTTGGATGTTTTCAACCCACCATCTATTACAGCTTGCTGCTGCTAAGATACAACCCATGAGGTGCCATTTACCAGTAGCGTGAGCGAATGCGTGAAGTTTATTACCATTATCAACAAAGAATTTATCCATTGAGATAAATACTGTACCAGAAGTACCTAAGGAAATGTTACAACCACCATCAGCAATAGTACCTGTACCAATAGCTGCAGCAGCGTTATCTCCACCACCAATTGCAACGACACAATTCTTCATGCCAAATTCTGGTTTGACCATTCCGATCGCATCATAGCTTTCATGTAATTCTGGAAGCATATCCATAGAAATACCTGCGATTTCGCACATTTCTTTGGACCATTTCTTATTCTTAACATCAAGTAATAACATACCTGAAGCATCAGAATAATCAGTTGTAAACTTACCTGTTAAGACATATGCAAGATAGTCTTTAGGAAGCATAATCTTCTTAATCTTTTTGAAGTTTTCTGGTTCATTGTTTTTCATCCAAAGAATCTTTGGAAGAGTGAAACCAGCAAATGCGATGTTAGCGGTATATTTACTTAAATTTTCTTTACCAATAACGTTGTTTAAATATTCAGTTTCTTTCTCTGTTCTACCATCATTCCATAAAATACATGGACGAATGACATTGTCATTTTCATCTAACACGACTAAACCGTGCATTTGACCACCAAAAGAGATACCTCCGATTTCGTCTTCAATACCTTCTGATAATTCTTTTAATGCAAGTTTCATAGCGTTAATCCAATCAGCTGGATTTTGTTCACTCCATTTATCTTGTGGATAACTTACATCATAAAATTTAGTGGATTCTTTAATAATTCCACCTGTTTTGCTTACTAAAATTCCTTTTAAGGAGGATGTTCCTAAGTCAATACCAATATAAAACATATCTATATACCTTTTCCTTACAACTACATTTTATTAGATTTAATAAATATAATAAGGATTATTTTGCTATCAAAAATAGACATTTATATATAAAGAAAAACCCTGAGCAAAGCTCAAGGTTATTTTTCTAATAAATAATGTTGCTATTATTCTGCTGGTTCAAGCATGACATCTCTGATTTGTTCAATGACTTCAGATGTGACACCTTTAGAATTTAAGTAACGTTCTACGTTATCTTTAAGTGGATCTTCATCTAACCAGTTGCGTTGTCCTTTTAATGCATCAATTAATGCATCCCATCTATCCCAGTTACCTTCACGTCTAAGGTGGCTTCTCTTTCTTTCACGAGTTTGAATGGAAGAATAAGAAGTTAATTCAAAGTCGATAACGAGGTCTGTATAAGACATACCTAAGATAGCACCTAATAAGAAGCCAACTGTACCTGTTCTATCCGCTCCACCATAGCAGTGGTAATAAACAGGTTTTTCATCTGCATGAGCGAATGCATTGAAGATATCAACGATCTTTTTAGGATTATTAATGTAGTTTTCATAGCTTCCTGCATCGCAAAGTAAGTAATCAATATCACCATCATCAGCGAAACCACATGATGTGTAGTTACCTTCGTTTTCAGTAGAACTTCTTAAGTCAAGTTCAACACCAATTTTCATAACGTTTTTGAAAATATCTTTAGATTTTTCAGAAACTGTTTGGATATGTTTTTCACCACTTCTTGTGAATTCTTTAGTAGTGATTTCTCCACCTCTAAAGACTAATCCTTGTTTAATTCTTCTACCAAAGGAAGTCATATAACCACCATTATCTCTAACATTGAATAATGGTTGAGCAGAGATCCAACGAGGATAATCTCCTGTTGTGAAATTAGCGACATCACTAACTTCATCTCCTGCTGAGACTTGCCAATAATATGTAGTGTTAACTAGTAAATTATTAACGTTAACTTTGTTATCTTCTTCTACTTCAAATTCTTTTGCATTACTCATATCAGAATTAAGAGATAACTTAACTGTATATTTATCAGCGGAGAATCCTTCATCAACGTTGAATTTTAAATCAACACCTGTAGATACATCACTATAAGGTCCTGGTTCAACATCATCATAATTTCTGATATCGACTCCTTGTGCTCCTTTGAGGTCGTTTAAGACATAGTCATCTTCAATTTCTTCATGTTGAGCACGCATAGCATCAATATATGCTTTGCAGTTTGCGGTACATTGAGAAGTATCACTAGGATTTTCTAAATGGATTTTTTTATTGTCTTTTGTGGAAGTTCCACATGCTACCAAAGAAAAAATAGTAGCGAAAGAAAACATTATTAAGCCTGGTTTTTTCATAAAGTTATTTCCCCTTTATTTCTTGTTTAGTATGTCAAAATATTAATATTTTAAATATGACTATCTTGTTATAAGGTTAACCTTTTATTTATTTTTGTTTGACTATTTTTCGTTATCTACGGATTTTACTTTCGATTAAGAAAATAAAAGAGGAGTATAACTCCTCTTAAATTTTGTTGATCAATTTTTCCTATTAGTGACAATCATGGTCATGTTCTGCATGATAAACTGGACCATTCATGACATCAGGATCTTCAAATACTGGAGCTTTGTAAGCTTCTGCTACTTCAGCTGGTACTTCTGGTTCAACTTCTTCCATATCTCTTGTGTAACCTGGTAAGAAGATTTCTCTAATCTTGTAGATGTCTTCCATTTCAACACCTTTATCTGTTAAGAATTGAACAGCGTTAGCGTTGACTGTCTTTTCTGCATCATAGTTTGCATATGTTGTAAATGCATGTAAGAACTTAGGGAAGTGAGCGTTATTAGAGTTATGCATATGGCATCTCTTGTTGTTACATTCAGTTGTAAGTTCGAAATCGATGATTAAGTCAGTATAACTGACACCTAAGATAGCGTTGAGGAAGAAAGCAACCATTCCAGTTCTATCTGCACCACCCCAACAGTGGAAGTAAACGTGTTCATTATCAGCGTTAGCTAAGATTTCAAAGATACGTTTGTAGTTTTTAGTAGAATCTGCACTTGTAACGAATGAATCATAAGCAATAACTGTTAAGGATTCATAAGCTTGTTTAGCTTCGTTTTCTTCTGTATCTGGATCATCTTCCACTAAGTGACATTCATGAGTTTGGTCAGTTGCAGAACTTTCATCTTTTCTTAAATCGATTTCTTTACCAATATGTAAGACTTCGTTTTGAACATCTAATAATGTTTGTGTAACGTTAGCGTTATGTTGACCGAATGTTTTAGAGTTAATTTCACTACCTCTATAAACTAAACCTTGGTTAGTTCTAATACCATAAGATGTGTTATAACCACCTAAATCTCTGAAGTTATAAATCTTATCAGCGTTGATTGTTCTTGGATAATCATCTGTATGGAATCTGTAGATTGATGATTTATAATCACCTGTATCTAATTGATAGTAGTAATCAGAGTTTCTATATAAGTTTCTTAAAGCAGCTTGAGTAGCACCACCCGCAACTTTAACTTCTCTAGCGTCACTCATATCTTGATTGAGAGAGAATTTAAATGTTGCTTCATCATATTCAAGGTCACCTTTATCCCAAGAAATAATGAGGTCTTCAGGGATGTTTTTGTCGCCATAATCCTTACGATTTAACATTTCACAAACATCGACACCACCCTTTTCTTCATCCTTATATTTATAACCATCATCTCTATCAGCACCATTCCAACCAAAATCTTCTGGTCCATATAATGAAGAAATTCTATATGGATATGCGAGAGTAGTTTCTTGTTCTTTCATTGCATCGACATATGCATGAATCTTTTCATTAACTAAACATGTACTTTCAATTTCGTTGAATTTGAAAGAAGGATTCTTTTCTGGTTCTGGTGAGAATTCTTTTGATGTTGGTTTGTTTTCTTTGTTGCCACAAGCGCATAAAGATAAAATTGTAGCAAGTGAAACAATTAAAAGATTGGACTTTTTCATGTAATAATCTCCTTATTAGTTCAATTTATTTTAATATTATAGACTTTTAGTCTTCAAGCATGATTTGTCTAATTTTTGTAATAGTGCTAGATGCAACGCCTGCTTTTTTTGTTAAGTAAGCTTCAACATTTTCAGAGATTAGCTTACTATCATCCCAGATCTTAGTGCCATTAACTGTCATATTTCTCATAGCAGATAAGAAGCCTGCATAGTCATCATATCTACCAGTTCTGTATAAATGGCTACGTTTACAATCTCCACCACCGATTGATGAATAAGATGTAAGTTCAAAATCGATACATAAATCAGTATAAGAAGCACCTAATAAACCATTTAATAACCAACCGATAATACCAGTTCTATCTGCACCACCATGGCAATGATAGTAAACAGGTTTTTTATCTGCATTAGCGAATAAATCAAAGATATCTTTAATTAATCTATAGTCATTATTAACGCCATTTCCATATGAGTTGATGGATTTGTTGACATAGTCAATGTCGCCATTAACTGCGAACATACAAGAAGTATATGTTTCTCCTCCACCAAGGTCAGCGGTTCTTCTAAGGTCTAATTCAACACCAATTTTCATAACATTTCTAAAGACTTCTTTTGCTGCGTCATCACCAGTGAAAGTATGGTCAGTGGCCCAACCTTTATGAGTGATTTCTCCACCTCTAAATACGAGACCTTGTTTAATTCTCTTACCATAGTGAGTCATGTAGCCACCATTATCACGGACATTGTACATAGCGCCACAATCAATCCAACGAGTGTAATCACCTGTTGTGAAATTACCACCTTCATTAGGAACAACTGTTCCGTCAGCGGTTTTTACTCTCCAATAATATGTTTTTGCAGCAAATAAATTCTTAATAACGGTGCCATCAGGTTTAGCGTTATTTACTGTAATTGCATCACTAAAATCAGATTTAAGACCGTATTCAATTTTATATGTAGACATGTTATCTCTACTATTGAATTTAAGTGTTACACCATAGGAATGGTCAGATTTTAATTCTTTGTTTTGCCATGTAGCAGTGTCATAATATTCTGCAATATCAACGCCTTTATATTTTCCATTAACTTTAGTTTTATCATTAATTACATTGCTTTCAATGTATCTATAGTCATCTTCCATAGTGTTATGTTGCGCTCTCATAGCGTCTAAGTATGCTTTACAGTTAGCGCTTTGTTGAGAATAATCACCCACTGTTGGAGTGATTTGTCCACCACTAGAAGATGATGATGATGAAGAAGAAGAAGAAGATGTAGCTTGGCTATTTGGAGTAACACTAATAAGACCAGGTCCACTAGAATTATCTTCATTAGAAACTACTTCAGAGATTTCTTCTCTAGAATCTTGAATATCTTCTGATACTTTGTTTGTTGTACATCCGACTAAAAACAATATCGTAGCAAAAGATAAAATCTTTAACTTTTTCATAAAATATATTTCTCCTAAGTTACTTTTTTATTTTCTTATATATAAAGAATTTAGACAACAATTAAATAGTTAATGTTAAAGGGACAATATTGTGATTTAATAAATTTGAATAAGGAGATATTTTATGAAAAAGAAAACACTCTTTGGTTTATTAACGCCTTTAATGGCTCTATCTTTTACAGCTTGTGGCGCTCCAAAATATGAATATAGCATCTGTACTCAATGTATGCGCTTTGAAAATCAAATTAAAGGAACTGCTTTTGATCCAACAGGTTTAAAGGTTGTCAAATATGGAACTAATTGCAAATGTGCATTTGACGTAGAGTTTACTGTTGATGGTCCAGAAATTATTGAAGGAGATACTTGGGAAGCAGTAGTTCATGCCGAAGGACAAGATTTCAATATCAGTGGTAACACAAGAGATAAGATTAAAGTAGCGTGTGTTGGTGACTCATTAACTGCAGGACACGTATGGCAATCAGAAGCATATCCAGTATATTTACAAGAATATTTAGGAACAGAAAGATTCACTATCGGAAACTTTGGTGAAAATGGCACTTCTATTACTGGTTATGGAGGAAGTTATGATAATCCAAACAATAGATATATCACTAGACAAGTCTATAAAGATTCAGTCAAATTCAATCCAGATGTAATCGTTATGTGTTTAGGCACTAATGATGGTACTAACTGGCCAAGCGCACAAGCTACATTTGTTGAATACTACCACGTATTAGTGGATTCCTATATTGAACAATTCCCAGATGCTCAATGGGTATTAATGGTTTCTCCACCATGTGTTACTCCAAATACATATGGGATTCAAAATGAAATCATGAGGGATAACATTAATCCAGTTCAAAGAGCAATCGCTGAAGAATATGGCTTTGAAATCGTTGACTTAAGAGAAGAATTCGAGGCGATGGAAGGTGGATTTGACTCTATGTTAAGACCTACTTGGAATGGTCAAGTTGATAAAGTTCACTTCTCTAAAGAAGGCGCTCAATACGTCGCTAATAGAGTCAAAGAAGCAATGGAGAATTTCAGATTCTAAATAATAAAAGAAAGGGCTTTAGCCCTTTTTCTTTTACATTACATCTTTGAATTCTTCGTTACCTATCATCATTTTAACTGCATAGCTGCAGATAGGTACGATTTTAATATTTCTTTTACGCGCTTCGTTAATTAGTGTAAGAACGAGTCGTTTAGCAATACCTCTACCACCATATTCAGGTAACACAACAGTGTGCATTATGTACCATTTGTTATCTTTTATTTCAAATTCACAATATCCAACTTCGTTATTGTCGAAAATCGCTAATGATCTATTATTGTTTTCTTCAAATACTATTCTTTCCATAAATTAGTTTTGTATCCTTGCTATTGTTAAAGCAGTGTTAAATAAAGCCCTACCATCTTCTGAATTAATTATATATAACAATTCAACAGTTTCATAATCACCATCAAACATCCAAAACTCATATTGGACAACTACTCTATCAAAATTCTCTAATAAGAGAACTCTCCAAGCATACTCTTTATATGTTCCGCGTTCAGTTTCAATATTTTTGCCAATTGCTAATTCTAAACATCTATCATAATCAAAATTAGCGTTATTGCCATCTAAGTATTCAATCGAATCTAAAATAGGTAATAAGTCATTTTTATTATCTTTAAAAGCAGCGTAGCCATTAGAGAATTGATCATCAAATATTTGACCGGAAAGTTTTGCTCCTTCTTCTATCTCTCCAATAAATCTATAGATAGTTGCCTTTTGTTTTGCTTCTTCTTTGCTTTGTTCTCTTTTATTGGCGTTATCTTCTATCTTAGATTGCGCTAAATCTAATAGGGTTTTAGCGGTGTTTTCATCAGTTTTATGATAAAAAGTAGCTTTAACTGTTAAAGCATGTTTATGTTCAATAATTAATCCACCACTTTGATATAAAGTTGCAGTAGCGTAGTTTGGCCCAGCATTAGATGGTGTCCAAAATAATGAATATACAAGTTGTTTTTCTCCAGTTGGTTTGAATTTACTCGTTTGTTCAAATTTATCTGCAACATTTAAAAACGCATCTTTAATTGTGTAATCATAGTCGACATTTACCCTGCCATAATCCGCTCCGGTAACGCTGTATTCGCATCTCCACTTTCCAGCATTATTAGCTTTGTTGAAAAATAGTTCAGGAGTTGCGTATTGTTTTGCATCATTATTAGGCAAACAAGCAGTTAGAGAAAACGCTATTGCAAATAACGGGATGAAAAGTAATTTTTTATTCATATAGTCATTATAAAAGCAAACTCAGCGATAATCTATATAAAAAGCGCTTCCTTTTGGGAAACGCTATTACTTGTCAGCCAGAGCAGTTAACATTCTGGATCGCTGCATCCATCCCTTTCGGAATGCGTCGTGGTCGCACACTGGTTCTCCACCTCTGACAAGTTTAATATAACATAAGAATTCTATTTGCGTAACTCTTTTATTTTATACGTGATATATATTGTTTTAATCCATGCTTTCTTATCGTTATTATTATCGATTCTCACAGATACTTTAATAAATCCTTTTTTACTTCCTTTACGGTTAATGTAATAATTGAATGTCTTTTTCCTTTTCTTGTCTTTTTTGTAAACAATATAGTTTTGAATTCCATTAGGAATAGATTGAATGTCAGAAACACATAAATCATGACTTTTCTTTAAAATGTGTTCGTTTCTAGTTTCATTACTCCTAGCTCTGCCATCATCTTTATAGATAAGGTATCCGTGTTTTTTATCTTCTATAGGAAAGGTTACAATTGATAAAGCCTTTAAAAGATTTCCATTAATTTTGATACAATCATTTTTTCTTTTCATATCGCACTATCATGATAACTAATAAAAATTGAATAAATCAAACAAAAAATTTTATCCACAAAAACATCCCTATATTTATATTTATTAATACAAAGTATTTATTAAATAGAAATATCTATATAAATATATGGGATGAAATTTTCCACAATTTATTGTGGTGGAAAAATCTTTCAAAAAAGAGCAAATTAAAAGACCTCAATGAGGCCTTTACTTGTTTAATAAATCTAATCTATTTTTGATTAGTTTAGGAAGCCTTGCTGCTTCTTCTTTATTTATGCCACAAAGAGCAATTCTTAATGCTGATTTAGTACATATCACATATGCTTTATCTTCATGAAGAGCGTTCATTACTTCTTCAGGATTATCTACTGGAACACAAATGAAGAAACCTCTTTCATATGGAAGAGTTTTAAGCCCTACTTCTTTCGCGGATTCTAAGAATGCAATA
Source organism: uncultured Caryophanales bacterium (assembly GCA_946403545.1). GTDB lineage: Bacteria > Bacillota_I > Bacilli_A > RFN20 > CAG-826 > CAMJAG01. Next base: position 11,500 of record CAMJAG010000027.1, read on the forward strand.
CTACGTTTTTCTAGCATATCGTAGACATATTTAACTTCTTCTTCATATGAAATACGGTATTCATCATTTAAAACAAGTTTTTCAATAATAGACATACCTAATGTAGAAGAACAAGACCATTTAGCTCTACAAGAGAAGCTAGAAGCATCTTCAAAATATGTTATTTCATCTTTATCTTTGCTAAACGCTATAAGGCCACCAATACGTAAACCATATAATCCAAATGATTTACTACCAGAGAATACAAATAATGCTAAAGCATTACTTGGCATATCTTTAAACTTAGCATATCTACTTCTAATAATATCTGGATTAGCGTTATAGAAATCAAAATACGCTACATCCATTAAGTAAATGAAGTTAGTATCAGGATTATTTCTAGCGATATCGATTAATTTATCATAATCTTCATCTTGCATGCAGAAACCTGTTGGGTTTTGGCATGGATCATTAATTAAAATTAAGACACGTTTTTGAGTCTCTTTAACTCTGTTAACTTTATCATTTAAGTCTTTAATATCGAATCTATCGTTATCATCAAATAATTGATATGTATCAGTGTTGAAACCCATTTCCACGCCATAATTGAGATAGTTTTCCCACATGTGATTTGGAAGTAACACTGTTTCATTAGGAGATACATAGTTAGTGAAAGCAAGGTTAAGACCACCACTTCCCCCTGGAGTAGCAATTGCACTTAAAAAGCATGTCTTTTGAATCTCTTCTAAGTATTTTCCAAAGACAGCATAAAGAATCGCTTTAGTGTAGTTTGGAGAGCCAATTGAATTGGAATATGCAAACTTTTTAGCAATGCTTAAAGTCTTAATAACTTCCGCTACTGAATTGAACTCATAAAGGGTTCCATCTTCACTTTTAAGCATACCTGTAGTGGCGTTAATAACACTACTATCTGCTTTTTTAGCTTTAACAGCAACGCTAGATAAAGCGAGGATGTTATTCTTAAGTTTCTTAGATTTAGCACTTTTATTAATAAACATACTCATATTACCTTTATCTTACTCTTCTATCGAAAGCAGCACCAATAAA
>CAMJAG010000028.1 GCA_946403545.1 uncultured Caryophanales bacterium
CACGCTGGTGGTAAATTCGGTGAAGGTGGAGGTTACAAGGTTTCTGGTGGTCTCCATGGTGTTGGTGCTTCAGTTGTTAACGCACTTTCTGAATGGTGTGAAGTCACTGTTAATAAAGATGGTGGTGTTTATTACATCAAATTCGAAAATGGTGGACATATTAAAGATCACTTAAAGAGAATTGGTGATTGTGAAATGGGTAAGAATGGTACTAAAGTCACATTCAAACCAGATCCACAAATCTTTACTGATACAACAACATATCAATATGAAACAATTCGCGACAGAATGAGACAAGTCGCTTACCTTAACAGAGGTATTAAAATCAACGTTGCTGACGAAAGAGTTACTCCTGCAGTCAGAGAAAGCTTCTGCTACAAAGGTGGTATTAAAGAATACGTCTTATTCATTAACGCTAATAAAACGAAATTATTTGATGAAGTAATTTATTGCGAAGGTAGTGTACCAATTGAACTTTCAAGTGGTCATACAGCACACGTTTATGCTGAAATTGCAATGCAATATGATGATGGATATTCAAATAACGTTTATTCGTTCTGTAATAACGTCCATACTCACGAAGGTGGTATGCACGAAACAGGCTTTAGGGACGCAATGAGAAGAGTGGTAAACGCTTATGCTCGTGATAATAAATTCCTTAAAGAAGGTGAAGATGATTTAACATATGATGACATTACTGAAGGTTTAACATGTGTTATCTCAGTTAAACACCCAAACCCACAATTTGAAGGTCAAACAAAGACTAAATTAGGTAACTCAGAAGTACGTAAGATTGTCTCTGGCATTGTTGGTGATCAATTCAATAGATTCCTAATGGAAGATCCAAAACTTGCTAGAACAATTATGGAAAAAATTCTCACTGCTGCTAACGCTCGTATGGCTGCTAGAAAAGCAAGAGAAGAAATTAGAAGAAAAGGCTCTCTCGAACTTACAACTCTTCCTGGTAAGTTAGCAGATTGTTCTTCTAAAAAACCTGAAGAATGTGAATTATACATCGTTGAGGGTAATTCTGCTGGTGGTTCCGCTAAAAACGGACGTAATCGTGAAACACAAGCTATTCTTCCTTTAAGAGGTAAAATTCTTAACGTCGAAAAAGCACAAGCTAAGAAAATCTTCGCTAATGCTGAAATTGGTAACATGATTACTGCTATCGGTGGTGGTATTGATCCTGAATTTGATGTTTCTAAGATTAGATATCACAAAATCGTTATTATGACCGATGCTGATGTTGATGGTAGTCACATTCGTATTTTACTTTTAACTTTCTTCTACAGATTTATGCGTCCTTTAATTACAGAAGGATACATTTACATCGCACAACCTCCTCTATATAAAGTCGATTATCATGGAAAGCAATACTATGCTTATTCAGATGATCAATTAGAAACAATTAAAAAGAAACTTAACTTAAAACCTGGTTATCCATTCCAACGTTATAAAGGTCTTGGTGAAATGGATGCTGAACAACTTTGGGAAACAACAATGGATCCAGAAAATAGAAAGATGCTTAGAGTCACTCTTGAAGATGGCATTAAAGCAGAACAAATCTTTACTGATTTAATGGGTGATAATGTTGACCCACGTAAAGAGTTCATTCACGCTAATGCAAAATTCGTGAAGAACTTAGATATCTAATAGGAGGGCAGAAATATGTTTTTCGAAGATGAAGAAAATAAAGTAGTTGAAGAAGCAGTTGAAGATACTGAAGAAGTCAACGAAGAAACTGAAAAAGAACTCCAAGAAGGTATCGTTGCAGGTTTAACTGATGTTGATACTGTTGACCTAGTCAAAACATCATTCTTAGACTACGCAATGTCTGTTATTGTCGCTCGTGCTATCCCTGATGTTAGAGATGGTATGAAACCAGTTCATAGAAGAATTATTTATTCAATGAGTGAAACAGGAAATACTCCTGATAAACCATTTAAGAAATGTGCTCGTATCGTCGGTGACGTTATGGGTAAATATCACCCTCATGGTGACGCTGCTATCTATGGTGCTTTGGTTAGATTAGCTCAACCATTCGCTATGAGATATACATTAGTAGAAGGTCATGGTAACTTCGGATCTATCGATGGCGATGAACCTGCTGCTTATCGTTATACTGAAGCAAGAATGGCTAAGTTAGCGCTTGAAATGGTTCGTGATATCAACTGTGATGTCGTTGATTTCATGGATAACTATGATGGTGTTGACCAAGAACCTACAGTCCTTCCTTCTAGAATTCCAAACTTATTAGTTAACGGTTCTAGTGGTATTGCTGTTGGTATGGCAACAAACATTCCTCCACACAACTTATGTGAAGTTATTGATGGCGTTATTGCTTTAGCAAGAAATCCAGAAATCACAAACGTTGAATTAATGGAATATGTTAAAGGTCCTGACTTCCCAACAGGCGCAATGATTTTAGGTCGTGGCGGAATCAAAGAAGCTTATGAAACAGGTACAGGTAGTATCGCTATTCGTTCTAAATGTCACATTGAAGAACGTGGTGAACATGGCTTAAAACGTATCATCGTTGATGAAATTCCTTATGGCGTTAACAAAGCTTTAATGATTACAAACATGGCAGAACTTGCTAGAGATAAAGTCATTGATGGTATTACAGATATCCGTGATGAATCTAACAAGGATGGTATTAGAGTTGTTATTGAAGTTAGAAGAGACGCTATTCCAGAAGTTTTATTAAATCAACTTTATAAATTAACAAGTTTACAAGTAAGCTTTGGTATCATTAATCTTTGCTTAGTTGATAACGCACCAAAGGTATGTCCACTTAATGTCTTATTAAAGAATTACTTAGACTTCCAAGTTGATGTTATTGAAAGAAGAACAAAGTTCTTATTAGCAAAAGATGAAGCTAGAGTACACATTGTTATCGGTTTAATTAAATGTCATGACAACATTGATGAAATCGTTGACCTCATTAAAGAAAGTGCTACTCCAGAAGAAGCTACAACAAAATTAATGGATCGTTTTGGTTTCTCTGATCCACAAGTTCAAGCTATCTTAGGTATGAACCTTAGAAGATTAACTGGTATTGAAACTGAAAAATTAGAAGCTGAAAAAGCTCAATTAGATAAAAATATTGCGGAATATAAGAGAATTCTCTCTGATAGAGCAAATGAAATTGAAGTCGTTATTAACGAATTAAATGAAATTAAAGAAAAATTCGGTGATGAAAGAAGAACTGTAATCACTAATGACGCTGCTAATATCGATGATGAAGACTTAATTCCACAAGAAGATATCGTTATTACATTATCACGTGGTGGTTATGTTAAGAGATTAAGCGCAGATACATTCCGTGCACAACATAGAGGTGGACGTGGTGTTAGAGGTGCTTCATTAAATGAAAACGATATCGTTGAATTAATGGTTTACACAAAAACCCATACAGATTTACTCTTCTTTACAGATTTAGGTAAAGTTTATAGAATCCGTGGTTACATGATTCCTGAATATCAAAGAACAGGTAAAGGTATCCCAATTATTAACTTAATCAACATTGAAAAAGGTGAATCTGTTAAAGCTATCATCGCAATTGATGAATATAAAGAAGGTAGATTCTTCATGTTCTACACTGCTGATGGTGTTGTCAAACGTACTCCTGTTAGTGAATATGAATCTATCCGTCAAAACGGTAAGATTGCTATCACTATGAGAGAAGGAGATGCTTTAATTGCAGTTAAAGAAGTCTCTGAATACTTTGAAGGCCAAGTCGATAAAGATGGTAATCCAGTTAAATTAATCACTGGTATCGCTGCAAATAACGGCAAAATGGTTAACTTCCCAGTTGATGAAGTAAGACCAATGGGCCGTACTGCAAGTGGTGTTAAAGGTATCGAACTTGATGGAGAAGATAAAGCAGTTGGCTGTGTTGCTTCATATGAAGGTGACAAGATTCTTGTTATTACAGACAAAGGCTTTGGTAAATTAACTAACTTCTTTGATGAAGATGGTGAACCGGTTTACCGTATTACAAAGAGAGGCACAAAAGGCGTCTTAACTATTAAAGAAAACGATAAGATTGGTAAGATCATCGATGTCAGAGCTGTTAATGGTGATGAAGACTTAATGGCAATTACTAATGCTGGTATTGTTATTAGAATTCACCTTAACGAAGTTAGAGCAACAGGTAGAAACACTCAAGGTGTTAAATTAATTAACCTTGAAGGTAGACAAAAAGTTTCTAGTATCGCTATTGTTCCATTTGAAGAAGATGCACCAGAAGGTGAAGAAGTTGCTGAAGGTGAAGAAGGCGAAACTGAAGCAGTTGAAACTCCAGCAGAAGAATAAAAACTATGAAAGTTTTAGTACATTTTGAAGGGATTAAAACTGGTCAATCCGAGGGCGCTAGAATGCGTAAAACCATTAAAGGTGCCCTCGAATTAGAGGAAATCAAATATACAACCACAATGTTGGATACCTTTGATATTGCCCACTTTATGTCTCCTGAAGATGTTATTAAAATTCACTACGCAATGGAACAAAGAATTCCAGTTGTTGTCTCTTGTTTATATACAGAAGATGATGACGAAGCTAGGTTCCTTGATTGCAAACTTAAATTAGATGGATCTAGAAAAATCTTTATTAAGCCAAAGGCTTTAAAGATGTTAAATGCTGCAAATGTAGTATTAGTTCCAACTGAAGATAGCAAGAATAGATTAATTAACTATGGTGTTACAAGTGACATCAAAGTAGTCTATCCTGGCGTAAACTTAGCAAGGTTTGATTTCTCTAGGGATGACGAAAAAGAGATCTTTTACCGCTATTTTAGAGAAGATAAATCGAAGAAGTTGGTCGTTGCTTTAGGTAGTGGAATGCCTATGAAAGAAGGTATTGGTACATTTATCAAATGTGCTAAAGCAAATCCAAATGTCTTGTTTTATTACTTAGCACCTTGCAAAGAAGAAAAGATTAAAAAGTATTTTAGAAAGGCTATGAAATCCGCTCCTAAGAATGCTAAATTCAAAGGTTTATTAGTGGATGATGTTAGACGTAGCGCTTTATTAAATGCTGAAGTAGTCCTTCTTCCAAGTTATATTCCAAGTGGAGTTATCTCCATTTGCGAAGCAATGGCTGCTAAATGTCAAATTATTGCCAGAGAAAATACCGCTCCAAGTGATTTATTAATCAATGGTAAAAATGCTTATTTAGGTAAATTCTCTGAAACATTAGTATCACTTGTAACTGATTATTTGAATAATCAACTACAACCTACAATTGAAAATGCTTATGCTGAAATTTCTAAGCATAACTTAGAGAGCTTTGGAAGAGATTTACTCTCTATATACAATGAACAAATTTCCTTAAAGAAATAGGAGGAGAAATAATATGATTGATATTAATAGAATCCGTGAAAATCCTGAAGGTGTAAAAGAAGCGCTTAAGAAAAAACTTTGGGATACCGATTTTTCCGAGCTTCTTTCTTGGGATAAAGAAAAAAAGGAACTCATTCAAGTTGTTGAAGGCAATAAAGCAGAAATGAATCGTCTTTCTGCTAGCGTACCTCAAGCTAAGAAAAACGGTGAAGATGTAACCAAAATCTTCGCAAAAGTTAAAGAAATCGCTGCAGAAAACGCTGAAAAAGATAAACACTTGCAAGAACTTCAGACTAAAATTGATGCTTTCTTAGCAGAACTTCCAAACATTCCTGATGATGATTTAGTTGGTGGTGGAAAAGAAAACAATAAAGTCATTAGACAAGTTAATCCAAAACCAGAATTTAAATTCAAATTAAAAGATCACGTTGAATTAGCAGAATCTCTTGGATTAGTAGATTATGAAAGAGGTGCAAAAATTGCAGGTAGAGGTGCTTGGATTTATACAAATTTAGGTGCACAACTAGAATGGGCACTATTAAACTACTTTATTCAAACTCACCTCAAAGATGGATATACATTTATCCTTCCTCCACACCTCTTAAATGAAAAATCAGGTTATGGAGCAGGACAATTCCCTAAATTTAAAGAAGATGTTTTCTGGCTTGAAGGACTTGAACCAAAACGTTTCCTTCTCCCAACAGCAGAAACTGCATTAGTTAACTACTATAGAGATGAAATCCTTTCTGAAGATGATCTTCCAAAGAAATTCTTCGCTTATACACCATGTTATCGTAGAGAAGCAGGTGCTTATAGAGCAGAAGAAAGAGGTATGATTAGAGGATACCAATTCGACAAAGTCGAAATGGTCCAATACACTAAACCAGAAGATAGCGATGCTGCTTTTGAAGAATTAGTAGCAAAAGCTGAAGGATTAGTAAAAGGTTTAGGTCTTCACTATCAAGTCTCTAAATTAGCAGCAGGAGATATCTCTCACTCAATGGCAAGAACTTATGATATCGAAGTTTACTTACCAAGCTTAAATATCTATAAAGAAGTCTCTAGTGCTTCTAACGCAAGAGATTATCAAGCAAGAAGAACTATGTGCCGTTATAGAGATAAAGCAACAGGCAAAACAAGATATGTTCATACATTAAATGCATCAGGTCTTGCAACAAGCCGTATCTTCCCAGCTATTTTGGAACAATTCCAACAAGAAGATGGTTCAGTATTAATTCCAGAAGTACTTCAACCATTTATTGGTGGATTAAAAGTATTAAAACCAATCAAATAATTTTAAAAAGAAGCCATTACTCAAATTTCTAAAAAGTAATGGTTTTTTTGTGCAAAAACTTTTGCTATAATCATAAAAAATATTGAAAGGAGACATTGTTATGAACAAAAAAGTGTTTAATTTTATCAAATTAGGAACCATTATGCTGTTTTTAGCATCTTGTACCGCTAATGAATCAAAAAATGCAAATAAATCTTATGTCTCTGATTCAATGATTCCATTTGTCAGTGAAAATAAGGATACGCAAATAAATTACAAAATAAGTATGTATTATGCTTATGGAGAAACATATGACTTTAACGATATTTTCGAAGTTAAAAATAAGGATAAACGCGTTTCGCTTAATGAAATTGATTGTGAGTTTACTGTAGCACAAGGCTATGAAGACATTGTAATAATTAGAGATGATTATAAATTCTACGTAAATGGTAGGGGAGAATTTAAAATAATCGTTCGAATTAAAGATTCAAGAGGAACATTTCAAGGACTTGCAGCAACTAGAAAAGAAATGTATTTCCGTAGTGCATCTAGTGGATGTGACGAATACACCATTTATAAAGTTGACGGGGTTGGTCAAAATCTCGAGCTAACCAAGTGGTTAGTTCATGGTGAATATTATGTCGCCATTTATGGTGAAAATATGTCTGATGGTAATGCCCCAGAAAATTTAATTGCAGGCGGATATATCAAACTTAGAAACCACAATACGTACAAGTTCAACTATTTAGAAGGAAATCAAGTTGATATCTTAGGAAGTGCAAGAGATTTGATGGAACATCCTTTGCACAAAACATTTAATCTACCAATAACTGCTTTTAGCATTGAACAACGTACACGTAATCCAGAAGGATATGTTTTAAAAATTGATAGAGTAAACAATAGCAAATATGATTTTGACGATCCAAATAATATATTCAAATCTAATAAATTAGACACTATGGTGTTTGATGGAACTACATATGTACCTTGCAGCGCTGCTTTTGACAGAACGATTGATAGAGAGGGCCATGAATATTGGTTAATGGAAGTAGATTATGCATTAGAAACATATCCATTTACTAAAGTAGATGGAATGACCAAAACTTACGCTTTCGATTTCGATTGTGATAGAGCAAAAATTCCAGAATTAGATGATTATATTGAGAATGCACCTTTGCCAGAATAATTTATAACACTATTTATAGTTTTATATGATATAATGCTAACGCCATCGCGATGAATGCGTATGAACCAAGTCAGGACAGGAATGTAGCAGCTTTAAGTATTTGCCTTCATGTGCGGTGGTTTCTTTATTATGAAAAATATTGATGAACATTTCATGAAAATAGCCTTAAAAGAGGCGGAGAAAGCTAGAGAGATTGATGAAGTCCCTATAGGTGCGGTTATTGTAAAAGATAACAGAGTTATCGCTAGAGGACATAATCTAAGGGAGTCTAAAAAAGATCCTTTAGGTCATGCTGAATTAGTGGCTATTAAAAAGGCCTCTAAAAAGATAGGTGATTGGCAATTAGTGGATTGCACATTATATGTCACTTTAGAACCATGCATTATGTGCGGTGGTGCGATCATCCAATCTCGCATTAAAACAGTTGTCTATGGTGCGGATGACCCTAAAGGTGGAGCGTTTGGTAGTTCAATTAATGTGCTAGATGCTAATAATATCAATCATAAGCCAGAAATAAAAAGAGGCATCCTTAAGGAAGAATGCTCTCAAATAATTAAGAATTACTTTAAAAATAAGAGAAAATAACTATTCGTCTTTAAACTCTCTTGGTGAGAATAATAATCTATCAAGGAGCATACCGACGAATTTTTTATTAAATAAATAAATAGGATACGCTGCGATTGCAAAGCCAACGATAAATAGAATTTGTTCTAATGTCATAGTGCGATATAAAGCAAATGTAGCATTAGGTCCTATGTGATTAGCCATATAACCAAAGACGTTTAAAATCCTTGAATTAGCTCCATATTTAAGCATTTCAGTGCCACTAATAATGAAGAATTCTGGGACTAAATATAAGACTAAAATCATTACTGCAACGATAACTACAAACAATACTTTTCTAAATCTAGTAAATGGATGGCAGTTTTGGAAGAAGATAATGGTGCCTGCAATAGTAACACAAATAGACATTACTGGAACCCATCCAAATGATGATATTTCGTTGCCACTAAATACAGTTTTCATTTGTTCTAAATCAAATGTTCCAGTTGTTAATATTTGAGTCAATAAGAAATATGTCATTATCAACGCCACAGGAATAAACATGTAGAAACCTGCAACCATGGCGGTTTTAGTGACGTTTTTAAAGAAGTTACCAGTAACTCTAGTCTTGTCTGGTTCAAGAGCAACAAATAGAGAAGCAATGCCTGTAATGAAGATATTAACCATAGACATAACTGTTGGTTGAATGAAATGTGCAATGCCTAAAAGGATTGGCATAATTGTGATGAATAGCCACAAGAAATCCTTCATAACAAATAGTGATGAAGATCTTTGAATATTATTGACAACTCTTCTACCTTGGAAGACCGCTTCTTTCATATTAGCGAAATTGGAATCTAATAAAATTAGATTAGCAACGTTTTTGGTTGCAGCAGCACCATTAGCTAAAGCGATAGAACAATCAGCTTGTTTGAACGCTAATAAGTCATTTAATCCATCACCAGTAACACCAGTGACTCTTCCTTGTTTCTTTAAAACTGCAATAATATCTGCTTTTTGATCTGGACTAACTCTACCAAAAACAGCGTTATTCATTACTAATTCTTCTAGATTATCGTTTTCAGTAATCTTACTCATATCGACTACTTTATCCCAATTAGCGATACCACTTTGTTTAGCGATATAACTGACAGTTGCAACGTTATCACCAGAAATAACTTTAATATCTACATCGTTTTCTCTAAACCATTCCATTGTTGGTTTAACTTCTGGACGAATAGTATCTCTAATAATAAACATTGCTAAGTTTTCTTTCTTCTTAGGTAATGTATTTTCATCCTTAAATTCTTCATTAACTTTACAAAGTAAAACGACACGTAATCCATGAGTTGCGTATTCACTTACTTGATTAAGAATATCTTTGTCATTAGTTAAATATTCAGGAGCGCCAATAACGTACCAACCAAGATTATCAAATTTAACTGCAGAATACTTTCTAGCACTAGAGAATTCGATTTTTTCTACTACTTTAAAGAATGCTTCGTTACCAAATCTATTAGTCATTGCTCTTGATGTTTGGTTACTTGCTTTAAATGCAGATTGATAACTACTTACGAGTTTATCTAATTCAGATTCGCTTATTGAATTGCTCAGCAATTTAACTTCTTCAACACTCATTGTTCCGTCTGTAAGAGTGCCAGTTTTATCTAAACAAAGAGTATTAACTCTACTTAAAAGTTCAACGGAATAAAGGTTTTGCGCTAATGTTTTGCTTTGTGCAAGTTTCACAACACCAGTGGCCATAGCAACTGATGCTAATAAAGCCATACCACAAGGAATCATATAAGCGATAGTGGTTCCGCTATAGAAAATAGCGTTAGTCATAATTGTTTCTTCTCCCCAATATGATGGGAAAATTGGAAGTCTATCTTCTGGAATTAAGATTGCTTTATTTGCAACAATACCTTGTAAGAATTCATTAGTGAAAACAATAAGCGCTAAAGGAATAGCGATAAATGCCATTGCTCTAATGATTTTATTAATAGCTAACATTAAACGAGATTTAGGTTGCTTGCTTAATTTAGCTTTATTTTCAATTGATTTGATATATGTATCATTACCGATTTTGTCTGCTTTAACATAGTTAACACCACTTACAATAAAGCTACCTGCATAGACAACATCACCTTTTGTCTTTTTAACAGGAACGGATTCACCAGTTAATAAAGACTCATTAATTTCAAGTATTCCGTCATCAAGAATAATTCCGTCTACTGGGATTTGATCTCCAGGAGAAAGAATAACTACATCATCTAATACGATTTCAGTAGGATGTATTTCTACATCTGTTCCATTTCTTCTAACTTTTGATTTAGAGTCATTAAGAAGTTTTAACTTCTCAATAGTATGTTTAGATTTGATTTCTTGAATAGTGCCTATGAAAAGATTACAAATAATAATTCCTAAGAATAATAAGTTAGTAACAACTTTAGGTCCTACTAAACCTAGAAGAAGTCCTGCAATACAGAACATTAATATATTAAAGAATGTGAAAATGTTACCAACGATGATTTGGAAATAACTTTTGTTTGTAGGGCTTTTTGAAATATTAACAAAGCCCTCTTGTTTTCTTTTGTTAATTATTTCATCAGTTAATCCATTCTCAATAGAAGGATTAATTCTTTCTGCTTCTTTAATTGGCTTGTGTAATATTTTCATATCATTAATAGTTTATACCAAAACTCTTAAACTTCATAAAAAATAAAATATTTTTTTGGAATTAGACAGTGTCCAAATGTATAATACATATGCTACTTAGTTATTAAGGAGAAATTAATTACATGAAAATTAATCCAGAAATTATCAACGCTCTTAAAGAGAATAAACCAGTTGTTGCTTTAGAAAGCACAATCATTTCTCATGGAATGCCGTATCCTAAAAATGTTGAAACTGCTTTAAAAGTAGAAAAGACAATTAGAGATAGTGGTGCTATTCCTGCAACTATTGGAATTATTGATGGTGAACCAATAGTAGGTATGACACCAGAAGAAATAGAAGAATTTGGTAAAAGAAAAGGTATTTTGAAAGCATCTAGACTAGATTTACCGGTGATTTACGCTAAAAAGCTATGGGCTGCTACAACTGTTGCAGCTACTATGATTATTGCTGCTCAAGCAGGCATTGAAGTGTTTGTTACTGGTGGTATCGGTGGTGTTCATAGAGGCGCTAATGAAACTATGGATATCTCTGCTGACTTACAAGAATTAGCAAAAACAAATGTTACAGTTATCTGTGCTGGTGCTAAAGCGATCTTAGATTTACCTCTTACAATGGAATACTTAGAAACAATGGGCGTACCAGTCTTAGGTTATCAAACTGAAGAATTACCAGCTTTCTATACAAGAGAATCTGGATTAAAAGTTAACTATAGAGTAGATTCTCCAAAAGAAATCGCTCTTATTATGAAAGAAAAGAAAGCAAATAACCTCAATGGTGGTATCTTAGTTACAAATCCTATTCCTAAGGAATATGCATTAGATAAGAGTGCAATTGATTTCGCTATTGAAAAAGCTTTAGCGGAAGCAAATAAACAAGGCATTAAAGGTAAAGCAGTTACTCCATTCTTATTAAAAACAATTGTTGAATTAACAGATGGAGAATCTCTTGAAAGTAATATCAAACTAGTGCTTAATAACGCAGTTTTAGGCGCTAAAATAGCAAAAGAATATAAGGAACTATAATGAAAACCGAACATCAATTCGCCGATGCGCTTAAAAAGATGATGGCGACAACGCCACTAGATGAAATCTCTGTTACTTCATTAAGCAAGAGATTAGGAGTGTCTCGTAAGACATTTTATTATCATTTTCATGATGTCTATGATCTTTTAACTTTGGTCTTTTTAGATGAAAAAGTAACTGATAACACTAGTTGGATTTCTAACACTAAAGATTTAATATCAGTAATTTATAATTACTATGTTAAAAATGCATTATTTATTGATGCTGCTATTAACTCAGCGGGTAAAGACTTATTTGAAGAGTTTATATTCAATTTCTGCTACCAGGTTATTCTGAATAACATCTTAAACAATATGCCTGAAGCAAAGAACGTAAATCCAAATGATAAGAAGAATATCGCAAGATACTATTCCTTTGGTTATTCAAACTCACTTGTATATTATTTATCCACTCATAAAGCAAAGAATTTAGAAGGTATGAGAAATTGCTTTGCATT
>CAMJAG010000029.1 GCA_946403545.1 uncultured Caryophanales bacterium
TAATTTTGTTCTTCTTCATTATTAAATTCTTCTCCCCCTACTTCTCCTTCACCTTCCATATATAAAGCACTCCCATTATTTCCTTCTTCTTGTTCAGGATTCTCTTCTCCTTCAAATTGTTGTTGCTCCATATATTCTTCCCCTTCAATCATTTCTTCATATTTAGGATTGCTTGTGAAATTAGAGAAAATAGCGACTTCTCTATTTAATGCTTTAGCAAATTTCTTAAAGGAAGATTGAGTTGTAAAGAATTTATCCACAACTATAAAGACATTTTTAGCGTTAATCGCATCTAAAATCTTTTTAACTTTATTAGCTAATTTATTTGTTTGATAAATCTTTTGGTCTTTAAAATCAAATTGTTCAATACAAGCACTGACACGTTTAAGATCATCAGGATTATCAACTTCATCTACAAAATGATTAGCGTAGCTTTTTGGATAAATCTTTAATGTATCAGAAATTTCGTTTAATGCATTTTCGGCATAAACATTATCATTACCTGATTCAATGAATCTAACGACGTTATCTGACCACGCTTTTATAGTGGATTTACTTAATTTATAAAGTGGTTGGAAAGCAAAGCAATCTTTATCGAAAATCTTAACTGAGACTTCTCTTAAAGTGCCATCAACGATTCTTCCTTTAAAGTCTTTTTCTGGTAGAGCTTTAAATTTATTTATTAAGCATATATCTTCTTTTTTATCTTTTAATAAAGAAGGAAGAATTTCTCTATCAAACACTAAATCTCCATGCATCATAATGATATCATCATCTAAATATTCTCTAGCTTTATACATTGAATAAATGTAGTTAGAGTGATCATATTTCTCATTATGTGGGAAATAGAATTTCATATTTTGATAACATGGTTTAGCGCAGATATCTTTTAACATTTCTGGATATGGTCCAGTTGTTACGATAACTTCTTTAATACCCGCTTCTTGAATAAGTCTAATTTGACGTTCAAAAATGGTTTCATCATTATAAAGATGAACCATAGATTTTGGTGAATGAGCGGTTAATTCCCCCATTCTTTTTCCGATACCTGAGTTAAAAATTAATGCTTTCATATTACTTTTTGAATTGTTTCATAAAATTAGCTTTGTTATCCACAGGTGAAATAGTTGGTCTACCTAAATCATCTCTACTACCTTGTTTTGTGTAGAGAATTAAGGCACATTTACCAATCTTTTTCATTTGCTCCATCGCTAATTTAATCTCTTCTTTTGTATGTGCTTCAAAGACATCTTTGATACCACATGCTACTAAGATTGATTTTATATCAATGCTACCACCTACTGTTGGTTGACCACCGACAGATTCGTGCGCTGCATTATTATTAATAATGTATTTATAATTATCTCCTGCATTTTGGCCTACGATTGCCATAGAACCCATATGCATAATAAAGCTACCATCACCATCTAAACACCAGACATTCTTTTCTGTTCCGATAGATAGACCTAATGCGATTGAAGAAGTATGACCCATTGATCCGACTGTTAAGAAATCATGTTCATGACCTTGATGAAATTTTTCTCTTAATTCAAATATTTCTCTAGATTCTTTTCCTGTAGTAGAAACAATTGGATCATCTCCAGTTTCAGAAAGGATAACTTCTAAAGCTTCTTCTCTTAAGATATCTCCCATGCAGTTTTTAGCTTTATTAACTGCATCATATTTAGAGAAAGTTCCTTTTTTAATGACTAAAGCAGTTGGTTTATTTTCTTTCTTTGCTAGAGCAACCATTGCTTCTAAATCCTCAATAAAGTTATCAGAAAGGACTCTATATTCAATATCCATTGCTTCTAAAAGTCTTAATGTAACTTCACCTTGTTTAACATGTTGAGGCTCATCATGTACTCCTGGTTCTCCTCGCCAACCTATGATAAGAAGCATTGGGATTGAGTAGACTTTTGGGTCTGCTAAAGAAAGGAGAGGATTAACAGTGTTACCTTCTCCACTATTTTGCATATAAACTACACCTAATTTACCAGTTGAAAGATAATATCCACTTGCTAAAGCAACTGCATTACCTTCATTAGCAGCGATGATATTATGTTTAGAATCAGAATTATCTTTAATACATGAACATAATTCTTTTAATAAAGAATCAGGTACACCAGTAAAGAAATCTAATCCATTATTTAATAAATAATCGTAAAACTCTTTTGTATTAACCATATATTATTCCTTTGGAATTAATGTAATGATGTCTTTAATAGACATACAATATTCTTCACTAGCTTCTTTACTTCTACCATGTAAAAGAATACTTTCTGCAGTCTTTTTCATTGCAGGGAATGCACTTCTAACTAAGTGGTTAGCATGAATTATCACATTGGCACCTTTCTCACAAAGTTCATCTTCTGTGAATTGATTATAACTTGTAGGCACTAAAACGATTGGGACATAAGGATAATCTTTTCTAAATGCTGACATGAAATCAAAGATTTCTTTGCCATCTTTTTCTTTAGAGTGGATCATAATGCCATCTGCTCCTGCTGCTACATATTTAGCGCATCTATCTAGAGCATCTTGTACGCCTTTACCAGCGATAAGAGATTCACAACGAGCGATAATCATGAAGTCCTTAGTAGATTGAGCGAGTTTACCTCTTCTAATCTTGTCGGAGAAAACATCTGGATCTTCTTGAATTTGTTGGACGTCTGTTCCAAATAATGAGTTTTGTTTTAATCCACATTTATCTTCGATAATAATTGCGGAAACACCCATTCTTTCAAGTGTTTTAACATTGAAAACAAAGTGTTCAACTTTACCACCAGTATCACCATCTAAGATGATAGGTTTTGTTGTAACATCCATGATTTCGTTAATTGTGTTCATTCTACTTGTTTGGTCAACAAGTTCGATGTCTGGTTTTCCTTTAAATGTGGAGTCACATAAACTTGATACCCACATAGCGTCGTATTCTTTCTTAAATCCAGTTTTAGGATCTGTAACAGACACTGTTTCGTCAATTAATCCTGTTAAACCATTATCTGCTTCAATAACTCTGATATATGGTTTAGCGTTAATCATAGCTTTGAGGGCTGCTCTTCTTTTATCTGGAGTATTAAGTTTTTGTCTTAACTTGTACTCTAAGTCAGTAGCGCTTACTCCTCTAGTGTAAGGAACTTCAATGAGTTCTCCACCCCAACCTTTAAGAGTTTCAATTACTTTTGCTCTTGTTTGTTGTTGAACACCAATTTTCCAATCATCTCCATGAACAACATAATCTGGTTTGAGTTCATTTAAGATGTCAGTGTAATCAAGTGTGTCTTGGATCACGACTTTAGATACACCTTTGATGTTAGCAAAAATTACCTTTCTTTCTTCAAGAGAGAGTAAAGGCATTCTTTTATATTCTGCGATAGCTTTATCACTTAATAAGCCAATAATGACTTCGCCATATTTGCTACCTTCGTTAATAATGTTAATGTGTCCTTCATGAATAATATCACTGGACATAGCAATATAAACTTTTTTCATATTATATAGCCCCCATATAATGCGCTCTTTAATTTTATACGAATTAAAGAGATAGTAAAAGTTAATTTTTAATTAAGACAAAAGAAAAAGTGATATTAAATCACTTTCTCATTTTATAAGTAATTGAAAAATCAATTTTTATTAGAAGACTACAGAATATAATCCATGTAGATTGCAATATTCTAAAACTTCTAACACTCTCTCGTTTTCATCTAAAATGAAACGAGCAACTGGTTTTTCGTTTGGATTTAATACTCTTCTTCTATTACCAAGATTAGTTCTTAAAACAATCCATTGGATATAGTGAACATCTAACATTGGATGTTCTACTTCTCCTACGGTAACAGTAACAACATTTCCTTCTTGTTTAACCACTGGTAAATGTTTTTCTCTAGCACCATCTTGTGTGTTAGGAATAAGTTCTGCCATTGGTTCTCCACAGCAAACTGTAGGAATTGATTTAATTCCTTCGACTACAGCAATAATTTTGCCACATCTTGCACATCTATAAAAAGTCATAGTCTTTGTATTGTAAATATGTACCTTTCCACTGATAGTATTACAAATAGTTTGCGCTTTTGCAAATAAAAAAAGCCTAGATTATAAATAATCTAGACTTGTTTACTAATTATTTATTTTGTTTATTTCTTGAACGCATCTAAATTTGCTAAAACTAAGTATCCACCAGCGCCGAAAATACCAAGCATTAAGAAGATTAAGAATACTAAGAATAAGCCACCACTGCTGAAGAGCATAAATACAACAACGAGTAACAAGAATAAGCTTGCTTCAACAATAATGATCTTAACCATTGGAGCAAGGTTCTTAACTAAGAACGCTACTAATACTGCTGCTGCGCCAGAAAGGACAAAGATGAATGCAATGATTGCATCTGCACCAGGTTTAACTCCTAAGATAGCGCATTGAATTAAAACGAAGAAGAATGAGAAAGCAAATAAAGCGTTTCCAAATAATGCGATAGCACTAACTTGTAACATTGATTTATTTTCAACCTCTTTCTTTGAAAAGATTCCAAGCATCTTAATGAGTTGCATAACAAGGAAAACCATTAAAAGTGCAGCGATAGCAGCACATGTAATCCATGAAATCAAGTTCACAATAGCAGCGCCTACATTGTAGTCGAATGCATCAAAAACGCCTCCTAAATTAACAAGAGCGTTGATGACATAGAACAAGAATGCAAACAATACTGTTGCAATTGTTCCAAAACCAATAAAATTAGCAATTTTTTTCATAAATAACCTCACGTATAAATAAAATTGATACTTTTATTATATAAAAAGAAAGACCCATTGCAATAGCAACGGGTCATTTTTTTGATTTGTTTTAACAATTATTCTGCTAAAGCGAGTTGTGCATTAGCGAAAACTGAGATGTTTCTAACTAATGGCATATAAGCTAATTTACCAGAAATAGCGTTAACACTGATTTTAAGATCGCCTTGTGCAATAGCAAATCCAGTCATAACTAAGTGATGGAATTCAGCATCTCCACTTTCGTTTACTAAAGTAATATTTCCACCTTCGATAGTGTTGTTATTAACCTTAAAGTTAACTTGAGCGAGAATGTCTTCTGTATTGAATGTTGTATCACTTGCGTAACCAGAAGAGATAACAAAGTCGATATCAACGAATGATGTTTCAGAGACTGTAACGTTGAATTCAACTGAAGTAGCACTACCAGGAATATAGCTTCCGAGTTTGCCTTCGCCTTCAACATCAGCGTCTGCGACTAATTCATCAGCCCAACCAGTCATGTTGTTTTTAAGAGATGACTTTTTGGATTTTACTGAACCGTTATCATTATATGATACGAATTTGTCGTTAATAGCGATCTTCTTAGGTGCAGGTTCAACCGTGCTTCTAACTAATAAGTCATTTTCGTTGTAAGCTTGGTCAGCTTTCTTAAATGAATTGTAAGAAGTTAAGACTACTAAGCCACAGACGAGTAACATGACAAATACTGCGACAGAAGCAACGATGATTTTAAGGTGGTTAAGTATAAATTTCATATTCTTTACCTCCTATTCTGCTTTCTCTTCCTTCTTCTTACCGGAGATTCTAGAGAATAATTCTTTTCTAAATTCTTCGTTAGTTGGAAGGAGAGGTAAGATAATACCTAAGACTAAGCCTGTTAAAACTAAAGCTTCAGCAGACCATAATACTGGTTTATACCAGATCCATGTAGGTTTACTTGAACCAGAAACGATAGCTGCGTTTTCTGGGTTTTCATTATATAACTTATTGTTATATAAAGCACGGATATGAGCATAAATAACTTGTTTAGCACATTCTCTCATTCTGTGTTGTAATCTTGGAGTAGAACTATTTTGTTTTGGAGCACTACCAGTACCTGTATTCCAACCAGAACCACCAAGGATGTAGTTATTGCCTGCTCTGAAGTGCATTTGAGCATCCATTAAAGTAGAGTTTTCAATCATGTCAGTAATTGTCATGCCTTTGAAGCCCCATTCATTTCTAAGCACGCCTTGAATTAATGCTTGAGATCCACCGGACCAAGTAGCACCAACACGGTTGAAGGATGTCATAAGAGCATTTGCTTCACCACGTTTAATTGCTTCTTCGAATGGTCTTAAATAGATTTCTCTAAGAGCTTGTTCTGTTAACCATGTGTATAAGCCAACACGGTGATATTCTGTATCGTTAACAGCAAAGTGTTTAATAAAGCCAGATTTACCACCATCAGCTAAACCTTTAGTGACAGATGCTAATGTACAACCTGCTAAGAAACCATCTTCTGAATGATATTCAGAGCTACGTCCACCATATGGGTTACGGTGAATATTACTTGCAGGACCATAGGATGCATCAGCACCACCAATGATCATATCTTTAGATTCGGATAAACCGAATAAGTATGGCATTAATGTGTTCCAGCATTGTGCTTGAACTGTTGGAGTTGGATAAGCTGTTAATCTTCTTGTTTTGTTATCAAGATCAACACCAACTTGGGAAGCTGCTTCAACGTCTTTATAGTCGTTATTGCTACCTTTTCTTAAACCAACTGATTTAATACCAGGTCTGTTATATGAAGATGAGTTGTTAACGATAGCGCTACATTCATCCCATTTAACTTGGTCTAATAAAGTATCCCATAATTCATCATCGTAATCTTTTGCAAGAGTGATACCATCTTCAGTTAATTGTTCATTAGCGTCTAAGACTCTAATTCCACTATCTTGACCGAATGTTGGTTCCCAATCAGGAATTTCATGACCAAATGCGTCTTCTCCTGTTGCGTTATCCCAATCAGCAGCATCTGCTTTTGAGTAAGCGTTTGGTGCTTTAGCACCATTCTTACTTTTAGACACTTCTAATAAGGAGTTCCATGCTCTGTTAGGATTACATGTGTTTTTGTGTACTAATTCAAATTTAGAGAAGTCTGCTCTAGATAAGTATTCGATTGGTTCACCAATTGATAAACCATCACAAGAAATACCATCAATAGCTTCTTCGCCTGTGAATAATGTTTTAACAGGTTCGCCTGTATGTGTATCATAATCAACATTAAGAGTTTCAGATACTCTGAATTTAACAGGAGCGATACCTTCTTTTTGTACGTGAGCGGATTGCATGAATTTGACTTCGTATTCACCTCTGTCTAATTCCCAACCAGCAAAACCGTTGTTATCAGAATCGTAGCAGTCAAATGATAAGAAATCACGAGCGTATGCTTTGATTTCGACTGTGTCAGAGTGACCAGGAGCGATTCTAGCGGTTTTTTGGAAGCCCACTAATTTAACGTATGCTTTTTCAATTTCACCTTCATAATATGGAGCAGTTACGTAGAGTTCAACAACATCTCTACCTGTAACTTCACCATTATTTGTCACTTTAACACGGAATGTGAATTCTGTTTGTTCATTAATGGAAGCGTTTTTACCAGGTTGGCAGTCAACGAATTCCCATGTGAAATTTGTATAGGATAAACCATGACCAAATGGATATGCGACTGCATCTTCATAAGTTAATCCGTTAGCTTCCCAGAAGCCTTCGTAATCTGCAGTTTCCCACCATCTATAACCAACATAGATACCTTCGGAGTAATCTGCGAAGTTACAGTTTGGCCAGTTATCACCTTGTGAGTTACTGGATGCTAAGTTAGCACCACTTGGGACACCTGTGTAGTAAGGGCCTTTATTTGATGGCCAATAACCAGATGTGTAATAAGTTGGATTGTACCAGTGTTTCATTGGCCATGTATCACCAGTTCTACCAGATGGGTTAACATCACCCCACATGACCTTTGGAATAGCTCTAGCACCAACAGTACCTGTTGGACCAACGAGTAAGCATGCATCAAGACCATCAATGTCTGTCATGAAGTCCATTTGCATTGTGTTAGAAGAGTTAATGATAACGATAACGTGTTCGTAGTCTTGGCCTACTGCTGTGAGTAAAGCTTCCTCTTCTTCAGTAATTTCTAAATAACCACGATCTGCGTTTTTAGTTTTTGCTGCTTTGTAGTTATTAATTTGTTGATGTGGAGGATCAACGTGTTCACCAGCGACACGGCTTAAACATACGATAGCGGTATCTGAGAAAGATTTAGCTGCATCATATGTTGATTGGAAGTCACTCATTTGAGGATCTGCTAAACGATATAAGCTATCGTAACCAGAACTAATTGAGAAAGGTAAACTTCTTGGTGCACACCAATTTTTGTAGTAGTTGATGACGTCGTTATTGTACTCAATGCCATAAGATTCTAAAGCTTCTAGTAATCCAATAGTCTTTTGAGATGAACCAGGTCCTGAACTACCTGAACCAGAGTTAGAAATCAACCAGTCTACGACTGAGTGACCAAAAACATTAACTTTGGTTGTGTCTTTACTAAGAGGTAATGCATTGTCATCGTTTTTAGCTAAAACAATACCCTCTTCTTCAATTTGTACCGCCAACTTATCCCCTAAGCTAACATTTTCAGCGTCATTATCTGTTGAACATAATGCTGCTGTAATGAAGCCTTCATTGGTTCGTACAACTTGGTTCGCAATACCTATTCCGATAACTGCACCCACAGTTAAAACTGCGAATGCACCCGAAATGATTAGTTTTCGGATTAGGTGTTGCTTAAATACGGAATTTTCCATAAAAGCACTCCTTTATATGTAAATAGCACATACATTTTATTACTTGATAAACATAATTCACACATCTAAACTACGATAATTGTATAGACAAAGTTGCGAATCGTTTTTAATTATCTTGTGTATCATTAAATGCAAATTTTGTCTGGAAAAATACATTTATTTTGTAAAAAAAACACCTCGTATAAAGGTGCGGTTCTTAATTGAATTTTATTATCTATATTTCTTTAGGACATCGAGAATGTATTTGCCATTTTTCTTCCTGCCCACTAAAGAAAGTACTAAAAATAATACGGATAGGCCAAATAATGGGAATCCTAGATAAGTAAATAAAGTAGCAAATATAGCGAGTTTGTTCATATGGTTCTCAACAGCAAAGCCCACAGCGACAGCTATAAAAGCTAGTCCAAAAATAAAGACTAGTGGCCAGAAGTTTTTCTTTTTAGGTCTAAAGTAAACAGCTTCGTCTAAATCAATTTTAACTATTGCGTCTCTCTCTGCTTCTCTAACAAGATAATCGATTCTTTCATCAAGATCATCTTTGCCCATTTGGACTTCTCTTGGACATCTCCATTTAGAGTTTGAGGTGTATTTAGAAAGCTTAACTTTATATTTTTTAGCTAAACCAATAATAGCGAAACATTCTTTTAATGTAGGAACTATTTGTATGCCAAAAGTATCATTGTTTTCTAAACCTAATAAGTAGTCAAAGTCTTCTTTAATTTCTCTATTAAAAGAAAACTCCTTTTTAGGCAAATTAGATAAATATTCGCGTATTTCCTCATTCCAATTGTGAATCTTAAAACATAGTTTTATTGCCTCGCCATATTCAGTTAATAAACTTCTACGATAAATAATGTTATATAACTTCTCTTCTGTATAATAAGTTTCGCAAGTGGCCTCGTGTAAAGTAACATTGCCTAGAGAATCAATTGTTCCAGTATAACTACCACCAGAAGGAATATACTCGTGTTTAACTGTCTTAGTCACATCTTTTCTATAAGCGACTGTGTATAAACGTTGATAAGTATAGCTAACTTTGCCAGCATATTGCACTAGATAGATTTCATCATCATGAAAAATATAAGGGCCTTTAAAGATGTTAGCACTATCATCGCCTAAAAAACGTTCTAAACCAGAAACGATCTCTTCATAAGAATAGTTACTTAAATCGGACATATTATTAACCTCGTACCAATTTAATTCTAACTATTCAAATAAATCCTGACAACATATTATTAAAACAAGAAAACGGCACTCGTTAGAATGCCAAATTATTTAAGTGGGTCGAAAGTACCATTTTGATGCAAAGTTCGTACACCTTCGTACAGTTCGTACACCTCAAAATGCTAAATTCCGTAAAACTCACCTTTATAGTATGACACATCATAGTCAAGTTTCCATTCTTCGGAGCGGAAATGGTTTTCTCCTCTTTTAGTTTCGATTGGTCCTGGTTCTATTTTTTCACATTCCCTATAAAAGACATTGTTTATATATAAACCGCCATCATAATAATACTTAGCGCCTTCTAAATCATAATCAATTAAGAAAGTTCCTGCCTCATATTCATCCATTAGGTTTAATTCTTTAGTGTCTAAATCTAGTACATATAAGAAAGACTTTCCTTGGTTACATATACAATAATGGTCTCTATAATTTCCACATTCTTTATTTTTGATGTACTCATAAGTAGCAAAAATGATTTTGTTATCAACCAAGGTGGCTTTCGAGCAAAATGTATTATAGTTCCTATCTTTTTCGAAAGTACATTTTTCTCCATTAAAAGTGAGATAAATTGATTTACTATCGAAGTATAAATCAAAAACATCTTCAAAAAATAGATGGTCATTATCTAATTCTTTGTCCCACCAATAATCAAGTTTGACTTTAGGTGTAAGAGTTTGAATGTTGTAATTTCGGTTATAATATAATTCGTTTTCACCATCAATAACGCGAGCATTAGTTTCAATGTTTTCAAATATCAGTCTTGTCTCTTTTGTTTGTGTGTCATAGCAATACATATCTAATTTATCTATACCTCTAGTTTTGAGCACATAATAGACTTTTCCTTCAACAACACACTCGCCCCAAACAAACATATCATCAGGAAGAATTACCGTTTCTTGAAGTTCAAATTTATGATTGTAAATCTTGATCCAATAATTGGTTTGGTCGCCTCTATTTCCATCATCAAAGAAATAATAAAAATAATTGTTATCACGAATTAAACCATGTGGATTAAGCCACTCCCCATTTCCATCTGTTCGATCGAATAAATGAGGGGTTTTGTTATCGGATTCATCAAAATAATATAAGAAATCACCTTGAACACAATAAATTTTACCATTTGCATCCTCGAAAATATCAGAAGTCCGATTAAGAACAGCTGGTCTATGAATGTGATAAGGCCAATTAATCACTATTAATAAAAAAGCATAGGGCAATCCAATAATGGCAATAAAGCCTAAAGTAATAAAAATCCCTAAAAATAAACCGGTTTTTTGTTTTTTTTCCATAAAACAATATTAACATATTAAAAGAGTTTTTATACCTTTCGTTTTTTCGCGTTTACTTTCGTATCTAAATAATAGAAGTTTTGTTTGAGAGCCTCCATTTCATGATTCTTTTTTTTGAAATATGTTTCTATTTTTAATATAAAATGCCCTAAAAATGAAAAATTCTGACACTTTTTATCGTATCAGAATTGTTCTTCTCAAATGGGTCGAAAGCACCATTTCGATACAAAGTTCGTACACCCTTGTACGGTTCGTACACCTTAAAAAGGACTATTTAAGAATGATATGTCATAAATCATTTCCCCTAGTTGTTTTTCGTATTCTTTAGTGAGTTTGATTAATTTGACTTTCATAATAGCCACTATCATAGCACTTTATTTTCTAAAGAAAAGAAAAACAAGCGAACATATCTCACGAGTGGGAAATATTATTGGCTTGTCAAAACTATATATATGGGATTTAATAAAAATATGAAGAAATTATATTTTTTATCACTCGCTGCCTTGCTTTTAACAGCATGTGCAAGTAATCCATCATCAAATGCTTCGTCTACTGGACTTGATGGCAAATATGCAAAAGGAGAGTTGATTTATACATTTGAACAAAAGACTCCTGCTTCACATGAAAACGAAGAGATTGAAATCACAGTAGAACAATTAAAAGATCATAAACTCAGATATAAAATCGATCGCGAGAATAACGACCGTTATTTAAAGCTTGATGATTATCAAATGAATCTCAATAAATATGCACTAAACAATGTCTTTGTCAGTGACATTGACTGTGACAGTTCGCTTGATGTCTGTGTCAATCTACAACAAAGTGGTTCTAGC
>CAMJAG010000030.1 GCA_946403545.1 uncultured Caryophanales bacterium
CTAGCATGGATTGCAATAGCGTCAACACCAGCGTTTTCAAGCTCCTTAATTGCCTCTAAAAAATTAACCTCTTCATAGCCTAATCTGATTTTTGCAGTTACTGGAAGATTTACTACCTCTTTTATTGCTCTAATTATATCTCCAGCAAGCTTAGGATCTCTCATGATTGCAGACCCGCTGCCAGCCTTAGTAACTTTTGGTACTGGGCAACCCATATTAACATCAAAAAAGTCTATATTTGGGTTCATTGATAGGCATTTTAACGCTGCTTTTGCTAGATTTGCAGGGTTATTGCCAAAAAGTTGAACTCCTGTTGGACATATGTCTTTATCAAACTTAACATAGTCCTCGGTCTCCTTATTTTCATAGATAATTCCCATATCAGAAACCATCTCTGTATAACATAGGTTGCAACCGAAAGAATTCATATACTTTCTATAACCTTCACTAGTTATTCCCGCCATTGGGGCTAATATGACTTTTCCTTCTACTTTTAAATTACCTAAATACCACATAGAAAATTAAAGGGAGGAATCAACCTCCCTATTGATTTTATTCGCCGTCTTTTGGATCATCAACTGGCTTAACTTCAGGAGCTTCTTTTGCTTCCGGAATTGGTTGTGGTTCAACTTCTTCTGGAGCTTGTTGAGGCTCATCACGTTTCAAATGTCTGTGTTCCATCAAGTAAGCGATTTCTTCAGCAGTGATTTGTTCGTGTTGAATTAATGTTTTTGCTAAAAGAATGACATCTTCTTTATTGTCCTTGATGAGTTTTAATGCAGCCTCGTGAGCTTCATCAACAATCTTACGGACTTCGTCATCAATCTTTTCAGCAGTAACACTTGAGAAGTTCCTTTGTGTTGATGTGTAGTCTCTTCCTAAGAAGACACTACCTGTATTTTGTTCGTATTGAATAGGTCCTAATGAGGACATACCTAATTCTGTGACCATCATACGAGCAATTCTTGTTGCCATTTCGATATCGTTTTGAGCACCACTTGAGACGTCATCGAAGAAGATTTCTTCACTACTACGTCCACCTAAGTAGCCAACGATTCTAGCAATAAGTTCGTTCTTAGTTAATAAGAAACGATCTTCTTCTGGAGTCATTCTGACATGACCACCAGTATTTCCACGAGGAATAATTGTAATCTTTTGAACCTTGTCACTATGTGGATGTTTTAATCCGATAATTGCGTGACCAGCTTCGTGGTATGCAATCATTTCTTTTTCGTGTGGAGATAAAGAACGAGAAGATTTTGCTGGACCAGCAACTCTTCTATCAATAGCTTCATCGATTTCATCGATAGTAATTGATTCTTTATTTCTTCTAACTGCTAAGATAGCAGATTCGTTCATGATATTTTCAATATCAGCACCAGAGAATCCCACTGTACGTTTTGCTAACATTGCAAAGTCGACATCAGGATCAATTCTCTTGCCTTTGGCGTGAACTTTGAAGATTTCTTCTCTACCTTTTAAGTCAGGATATGTGACAGTGATTTTTCTATCGAAACGTCCTGCTCTTAATAAAGCTGGATCGAGAACGTCATCTCTGTTTGTTGCAGCCATAACGATAATCCCCGAGTTATCATTGAAACCATCCATTTCAACCAAAAGTTGGTTCAATGTTTGTTCACGTTCATCGTTACCACCACCTAAACCAGCGCCTCTTTGTCTACCAACAGCATCGATTTCATCGATGAATACTAAACAAGGAGCGTTTTCTTTAGCAGTTTTGAACATATCTCTAACACGGCCAGCACCGACACCGACGAACATTTCGACAAAGTCGGAACCAGAAATTGTGAAGAAAGGAACTCCTGCTTCACCAGCAACAGCTTTAGCGAGTAAAGTTTTACCACATCCTGGAGGGCCTACTAAGATAATACCTTTTGGTAATTTAGCACCAAATTTTGTGTATTTTCTTGGTTCTTTTAAGTAAGAAACGATTTCTTTCATTTCTTCTTTTTCTTCATCAGCACCAGCAACATCATCAAATTTGACTTTACTGACATTGACTCTTCTTGCTCTAGACTTGTTGAATTCTAAAGCTTTGTTGTTTGAAGATGAGATACTTCCTGAAACTCTTGTAAACAAGAATAAGCAAATTAAGATAGCACCAGCAAAGAGAATAATTGTTGGTCCCCATTCTTGCCACCATGTTGTTTCATAAGGATTTTTAACAACTAATTTAATGTCGTTATCTGCATTTGCATCAACTGCGTTTTGGTTAATTTTGGAATGAATAATTTCATACATTGATTGGCCATTGATAGCAACAACTGTGCCAGCGCCATCTTTGTATTCGTAATCCATTGCAATATTGTATGCATCTGTGTTGATAACGAATTTGTACTTTTTAATGAGTTTTAAATTTGCATCATCATAACGATAGTAACCAGTAATGTTAGTAACAGAAGTTTGTGAAGATTCAACAACTTCAGTGACTCTATCATCACGTAAATATCTTAAGAATTTATCTGTTGATAATTCGGTTGGTTTATCGATGTTACCTAAAATTAAGTAAATGACAATTGCAAATATACCTAAAGCAATGAGTATCGATGTAAAAAATCCACCAGACACACCACGTCTTACAGGTCTATTGTCTCTTTCGTCCATACGCAACCTCCTTCTTAAAAAAATTAAGTCTTGCAATTATTATATGAGTTATTCGATTTTATATAAAGTATTTTACTTTACTTTACATAAAAATTAGTATTTGGTTCTACTTTAAAATCAGCTTGGTAGCGTGGCATATAGACCACTTTCCCAGTATTATCGAGGATTACTGGCCATTTTTCTCTAAGTTTTTTAGGCACCTTCCAATCAATAAACAATCTTCTAGCAGATTTAAAATAATCTTTAATTTTGATTTGATCGTTTGCCTTAGCGGTCCGAATTGTAATTGGATAACTGTCTAAGTAGACATTCCGATTGCTGCTATCTTTGGAAAAATCCAAGAAAAATTCTTTTGTGTCTAAAACTCCAGGTTTCTTTAAAACATAGGAGTATGGTTTTGCTGGTTTATTCTCCACTACTTTTAGGTCATTGTATGATTTTACAAGTGTTAAAAATAGGTTAATTTCAAATTCTAGATTTGGTTTGTCGCTTTGAAGCGCTTTTTTAATTTCTAAAGCATATTTTTTGGAGATGGACACTTCTTTTGAATGCTTTTTAATGAGCATATTAATAGCGATTACAAATTCATGGTCGTTCAACGAAATAATTTCATCAACTTTATTCAAATTCTTGATTTTAATTTGTTTTTTAATTTGATCCAACTCTTTGTTTTTTAAAGCAATTTCTTTAAAGAATTTTCTTCTTTCTAAATCAGAAAGTTTTTCAACAATTTCATGGCGAATTCTATTTCTTAAAAAAGTATTTTCGAGATTGGTTTTATCGATTGCGTAAGGAACATTATTTTCCTCACAATATTTAAGTAAATCAGACTTTTTGTAACTAAGTAATGGTCTAACGACATTCATTCCAAAGACTCGTGATTTTTGTTTGATTCCATAAAATTCCACGATATTTCTTCGTTGCTTTTGCATTAAATAAGTCTCAATTAGGTCATCTTGGTTGTGCGCAACATATAAAGAATCAAATCCATTTTTATAAATTGAGGAAAAGAATTCATACCTGATTTTTCGGCATTTTGCTTCCAAATTGGATTTCCCTAAATCCTTATTATTAACTAGAACATGAATCTTTACGTTGTTTTTATCACAATATTCGATTAGAGACTTGGTTTCGTCATCAGATTCTTCTCTTAAACGGTAATTTACATGCGCTACTTCAAATCCATTATTACCAACTTGTTTCAAAAGCATATCAAAAAGGGCCATTGAGTCTGGTCCGTATGAGCAAGCTAGCAAAATCTTTGAATTTTTAGTCTTCATGTTTCTCCATTGATAACTGCTCAGCATTAGGAACAATTCTTCTTCCAACTTGTGTATATGTGATGCGAACTTTTAGAATTCTATTTCCTAATTTGAGGGTTAAAATATCATTCTCTTTAACTTCACTTGAAGGTTTAGAAACTTTGTCGTTAATTAAAACCTTGCCAAGGTCCACAAGTTCTTTAGCAATTGTTCTTCTTTTGATTAATCCTGTTTGTTTTAAAAGTAAATCTAATCTCATATCTACATTTTACCTTTTATTTACTATTTCATTTAATGTATTTAATAAGTTTTTAAGTGTCACTATCCACTTATCCTTTTTATTGATTCTTATCTTAAATATGTTTTTAGCATAGCTAAGTTTAATAATAGACAAATAAGGAATAAGCGATTCGAATAATATATTACCTATACCTCTTATATTAATATAGGAAGAACCTAATTCAAGTTCCAAATATCTATCGTATTCATCAACTTTCTTAACATCCGCAGTTTCCACTAATAAGTCTATTTCTCTCTTCAGGAAGAGAGTTTCAACTTCTTCTGGTAGTTTACCAAACATATCTATAGTTCTTAATTTGATATTTGCAAGTGCTTCAGTTGATACTGCACCCATGATTTCTTGATATAGTTCAATCTTTTCTGAGTCTTTAGCGAATTGATCAGGAATATAAGCGTTAAGCGATAATGACGGATTATATGGAATAACTTCCTCTTCTTGAGATTGACCAGTTAATTTTTCTTGAACAGTCTCGTTTAAAAGTTTGATATACATATCTAAACCAATAGAATCAATAAATCCTGCTTGTTCAGGTCCTAAAATGTCACCTGCACCACGAATCATTAAATCTCTTTGAGCAATCTTATATCCAGAACCAAGTTCAGTGAAATCTTGTAGAGCTTTTAATCTTTTTTGAGCTTTTTCATTCAAGACTCTTCCTGAAGTATACATTAAGTAAGCATAGGCAATTCTATCACTTCTACCTACTCGACCTTTGATTTGATAAAGTTGAGAAAGACCATAGTTTTCACTATCTTCAACGATAATCATGTTAGCATTTGGTACATCAATACCATTTTCAACAATAGATGTACATACTAAAACATCAATATCACCTTTATAAAACTTCATCATGACATCTTCGATATCATCTCGATGCATTTTACCATGCGCTACACCAATTCTAGCGTTAGGTAAAACTTCTTGAAGTTTATTAGCCCTCACATAAAGGGTGGAAACATTGTTATGCAAGAAGAATACTTGTCCATTTCTTCCTAACTCTCTTTCAATTAACTCTCTAGCAATTCCTAAATCAAAAGGAGTTACATAAGTTTGAATAGGCATTCTATCTACAGGAGGAGTATCAATCTTAGACATACTTCTAACACCTAATAAAGATATTTGTAATGTTCTTGGAATAGGTGTTGCGGATAAAGTTAAAACATCAATGTTAGTCTTAAGTTCTTTAAGTCTTTCTTTTTGTTCCACACCAAATCTTTGTTCCTCATCCACTATCAACAAACCAAGATCTTTAAAATGCATATCTTTACTCAACAATCTATGAGTGCCGATGATTAAATGAATAGTTCCATTTTCTATATCTTTCAAATATTCTTTTTGTATCTTTTCAGGAATTAAACGTGAAAATATAGCAATTTTAACGTCAAAACCCGCATATCTTGATAACGCTAACTCATAATGTTGTCTTGCTAAAAGTGTCGTTGGACAAAGTAAAGCTACTTGTTTTCCAGAAAGAATTGCTTTAAATGCTGCTCTAAAAGCAACCTCAGTTTTACCAAATCCAACATCACCACAAAGAAGTCTATCCATCGGATATGGTTTTTCCATATCGGATTTGATTTCCGCTAAAGCTTTAGTTTGATCTTTAGTTAATTCATATGGAAAAGAGTTTTCAAATTCTTGTTGGAATTCATCGTCTTCTTGGAAAGCAAATCCTTTAATTTGACTTCTTTCTCTATAAAGATTCATTAATCTAGTTGCTAATTCATTAATTCTTTCTTTAACTTTCTTTTTGGTATTTTCCCAGTCTTTAGAATGTAAGTGAGAAAGACGAGGAGTCATTCCTTCTTTTCCTAAATATTTTCTAACTAATTGGAATTGAGAAAGCGGGACATATAAGTTTTCGTTTCCCCAATAAGAAATCTTGAGGTAGTCTTTGACTACACCATCAGTTTCAATAGTTTCTAATCCCACGAATTGACCAATACCTTGATATTCATGGACAACATAATCACCAGGAGTTAAGTCTTCATAAGATTTAAGAATTGTTGCTTCTTTAAATCTATTGTTGAATCTATGCGATTTAGTTTTCTCATTAAATAATTCATAAGAAGTTAGATACACTATCTTTTCATCGCTTAACAAGAAGCCAGTTTCTAAGTTTAAAAGAGAGATTCCTACATATCCTTCTTTTGGTAGTTCAAATTCATTAACCATTTGATGTTTGATATTCAAACTATCCAAAAGTTCTTGAAGAGTAAGGATTTGTTCTTTTTTAGATAACGCTACTACAGTGAGATATCCATTATTCAAATAACTATCAATAATATTGACGATATCCCCTTGTTTACTAGCGATAAAAGGTACGTTATTTAAACCAAAATTAATATCAGAACTGCGTTTAATTAGGTTTGAAGTCACTATTGTTTTAGGAGTTCTTTCGCTTACTAAATTATGTAAATCTTGATAAATCTCTAGGTGAGAAATAGCCTTTCCTGCTTCGAAAAGTTCAGCAAGATAGTTATGTGATTCTTTGAACAGCAATTCGTTTGCACTTTCTAAAGCATCATCGTTAACTAAGATTTTTGTGTAGTTTTTACAATAATCAAAAAATGAATGAGGATATTCAGATAATAAGGAATAGTATTTATAATACTTCTCATTCATTTGTCCTTCTAAAATATAAGGAATCATATCATCTAAAGTGTTCCTAATATTTTCGAAAGTATCTATACCCACTATTTCTTTGTCTTTTTCTAAGACATTAAATAATTTATCGGTAGCTTTTAAAGTTTCTTCTTCACTTAAAATCAAATCACTAGCAGGTAAGATAGTGACTTTATCAATCTTCTTTATAGAGGTTTGGCTGGCTAAATCGAAGTATCTAATTGATTCTATCTCGTCCCCAAAGAATTCAATTCTAACTGGATAATCATTATTTACCGAATAGATATCTAAGATGTCTCCTCTAAACGCAAATTGAAGAGATTGATCAACTTTAGATACGTGAGAATAACCATTCTTCGCTAATTGGAGTCTAAGTTTGTCAAAACTATAAGTTTCTCCTACTCTAAAGTTAAGAGTTCTAGATTTAAATAACTCTGGATTAGGTAAATATCTAACCGCACTACTTAAATTAGCAATAACAATCTTTGCTCTATTATTTAAAATCTCATCCAAAACATATAGTCTTTGAGCGCTCATTTCTTTTGATTGCGCCATCGCCTCTGCTCTTACTAATTCATCAGCAGGGAATAACAAAACTTCCTTCTCAGAAAGTAAAGAAACAAGGGAATTGTATAGTTTTTGAGCTTTATATAAGTTACTTGTAACAATTAAATAATTATCGTGGTCTTGGTTATAAGAGATGGTAGTTAATAGGGAAATTCCCATAATATCATCAACGACGAAAATCCCCTTTTTTCTCAAGAAAGGGGGTATAGACTTATTAGTTTTCAACTTTTCAAAAAGGTTCAAATGCTACCTCCTTAGTTGAATTTACTCATTGCCCGCTCAAAGTCGGTTTTAAATGCCTCCTTAATAGCTTCGACAGCGAGATTAATAGCCTCGTCAATTAATGGTCTTTCATCCTTAGTAGGTTTTCCAAGAACATAATCAATCGCGCCATATTCATCTGGTTCACCAATACCGATTCTAATTCTCTTAAAATCTTCAGTCTTTAAATTATCGATAATATTTTGAAGACCTTTTTGTCCACCAGAAGAACCTTTTGGACGTAAGCGAATTTTGCCTACATCAATAGCCATATCATCGCAAATAACAATGATATCGTTAATATCAATCCTAAAATAGTTAACTACTTCACTAACAGCGGTACCACTTAAATTCATATAAGTAGTAGGTTTGAAAAGAATAACATCTTGTTCAAATATTTTTCCTCTACCCATTAATCCATGAAAAACTTCCTTATCTACATCAATTCTAGATAAGTCACTTAAAAGATCTACAGTCATAAATCCCATATTATGACGTGTTCCTTCATATTTTTTTCCTGGATTTCCTAAGCCTACTATTAGTTTCATAAGATTGACAGGGTTAATTATAACCCGTGCAACACATTATATCACAACAAAATAATTAACTTGTTAATATTTTTGGGTTATACTCTAACTACTATGAATAAATGGTTTAAAAGATTCTTTGCTGGTATGGGTATTGGCACAGGTGCTGCAATCCCTGGAGTTAGTGGCGCTGCTATAGCAGTTATCTTTAATGTCTACCAAGATATCATTACTGCAGTTAATAACTTCAGAAAGAAATTTGGTTGGTCAATTAAAGTTTTAATCCCTATCTTTTTAGGAATTGTATGTGCAGTCATACCTTGTATCATCATATTCCACCTAGCATTCAAATATTGCATGTTTGCTTTAATTTGTATCTTCGTAGGATTCTTAATTGGTAGCTTCCCTGGTATCACAAAAGAAGTCAAAGGTGTGCAAGTCACAAACAAATTAAAAGTCATTGTAATCATTGGCATTATCTTTGTCATTTGTTTGGGAATTGCTAGCGTTTTACTAGGAAATATCCTAGATTTACAGGGGTTATTCGATGAAATG
Organism: uncultured Caryophanales bacterium; assembly: GCA_946403545.1. Lineage (GTDB taxonomy): Bacteria > Bacillota_I > Bacilli_A > RFN20 > CAG-826 > CAMJAG01. Next base: position 8,724 of record CAMJAG010000030.1, read on the forward strand.
CCTTGGTGGTTATACCTCGTTTTGATTCCTGTTGGAGTGCTCGCTGCTGTTGCATTAACTGTTCCGGGATTATCTGGCTCATTAATCCTATTAATCCTAGGTTTCTATAGACCTTTAGTGGACCACTGCACTGGTTGGGCAAAAGCATTATTCAAAGGTGATGCATCTCACTTACTTCAATTATTTGGAATGTTAGGATGCTTCGCTATTGGATGCTTAATTGGTGTTGTTTTAGTCTCTAAAATCATGTCTAGATTGTTAGAGAAACACCATGACGCAACATTCTTTGCAATCATCGGATTCATCCTTGGTTCAATCGTTGTGTTATTTGTTAACTACGATATCGTTAACTACTACAAGTTCTGGTTATCTCAACCATTACCTGCAAGCGTAATTATCGATCCAATTCTTCCTTGGTGGGCAGAAATACTCCTCGGAGTAGTGCTCATAGGAGGATGTGCATTTGCATCATTCAAGCTTGTGAAAGCGGAAGATAAGCAAAAAGAAGAAGCTAAAAAAGTGTCTGATTAATCAGGCATTTTTTTATAATAATTTAATTTATTGAAAGCAAATTACTTGTTTATGTTTTATAAACATATGTATAATTAATGCTCGTAAGGGGGATTATTGAATGACACTTTTCCAAAAAATTAAGTTAATTCTTAGAAGTGTTAGAGAGTATAAGAAATACGCGATAATAACTCCTTTGTTTATGATTGGAGAAATTCTTTTAGAATGTCTCTTACCATTTTTAATGTCCAACCTCATTGATATGATTGCAAAATTATCTTCTATGGATGACTTTTTCGTACCAATGGAGACCACAAACTTACCATTTAAGATTTCATTCGGAGTATTAGTGTTTACATTACTCGGAATGGCTATGTTATCACTTTTATGTGGCATCTTAGGTGGAAGATACGCTGCTAAGGCAGGTCTTGGTATGGGCGCTAACTTAAGAAATGATTTGTATGAGAAAATTCAATCATTCTCATTCTCAAATATTGATAAATTCTCTGCTTCATCTTTAATCACTAGAATGACAACTGATATTCAAGGTGTCCAAATGTCATTCCAAATGTGTATTCGTATTGTTGTTAGAGCACCACTTATGCTCATTTTCTCCGCGATTATGTCTATCGTTTCAGGTGGAATTATGAGTTTAATCTTCTTAGGCGTTGGTTTAATCGTTGTTATCGGACTCATTTTAATTGTTAAAAACGCAATGCATATCTTCCGTAGAGTCTTCAAACGTTACGATGTTCTTAATGCTTCTGTTCAAGAAAATATTTCTGGTATTAGAGTGGTTAAGACATTCGTTAGAGAAGCTTTTGAAAAGAAAAAATTCAATACCGCTAGTGATAACATCACATTTGACTTTGTCAAAGCAGAAAAGATTGTTGCTTATAACAACCCATTAATGAATACATCAATTCACTTATCTAACGTTTTAGTTGTGGGTTTAGGTACAAAACTTATCTGTGATTCTATTTATGCAATTAACAAAACAACTGATGCAGTAGGAAACGAAAAGATTAATATTCTTTCCGAAACATTAACTATTGGTCAATTATCTGCGATGATTACATATGGCATTCAAATCCTTACATCATTAATGATGATATCTATGATCATGGTTATGTTAGTCATGTCCTTAGAATCTGTTAACCGTATTTGTGAAGTTCTTGTTGAAGAACCTTCTATTAAGAATCCAGAAAATCCTATTATGGCTTTAGAAGATGGTTCTGTTGAATTCAAGGATGTTGATTTCAAATACTCCGCAAACGCACAAAGAAATGCATTAGAAAATATCAATTTATCCATCAAATCCGGCCAATTTATCGGGATTTTAGGCGGAACTGGTAGTGGTAAGACATCCCTAGTTAACTTAATTTCTCGTTTATACGATATTACTGATGGAACTCTCACTGTTGGTGGTCATGACGTTAAAGAATATGACTTAGTTACATTAAGAGATTCCGTCAGTGTTGTTCTTCAAAAGAACGTTTTATTCTCCGGCACTATTAGAAGCAATATGCAATGGGGAGATATTAACGCTACCGATGAAGAAATGATGAGAGCATTAACTATCGCTCAAATTCATGAAATTAATGGCGACAGCGAAGGAATGCTTGATAGAAAAGTTGAACAAGGTGGTAGCAACTTCTCTGGTGGCCAAAAACAAAGACTTTGTATTGCTAGAGCAATCTTAAAGAAACCTAAGATTTTGATCTTAGATGACTCCACTAGTGCGGTTGATACTAAAACTGATAGATTAATTAGAAAAGCTTTAAAAGAAGATTTACCTCAAATAACAAAGATCGTTATTGCACAAAGAATCTCTTCTATTGAAGACGCAGATCAAATCGTTGTTATGAACAATGGTATGATTGACCAAGTTGGCACTCATGAAGAATTAATTAAGAGCAATAAGATTTATCAAGACGTCTATCATACTCAATCTTCTTTAGGAGGTAACAAGTAATATGCCTCCAATGAGAATAAGAGAACACGCAAAAGCTAAAAAAGGTACTATGAAGCGTCTTCTTAAACAATTATTCAAACTCTATCCAATTCAAATGGTTGTAAACATCATTTGTATTGCTTTTAATGCGTTCTCAAATCTTTGTAGTTCAATCTTCTTAGGTTTAATCACATCCACCTTAACTGAAGCATGCATTCCACATGTAGGAGAAGCTCCAGGTGCTAATGGATTTATCAAAGTTAATCCGTTTGTAGGTAGTTATGATGTATCCACCTTTGGTGGAATTATGAAGTTACATAACGTCAACGTTACTACACTATTAATCTTTATGATTAGTGTTTATGTTGTCGCAGTTATTGCTTCCTTCTGGTGGAACCGTAGCATGGCTATTATCACTCAAAGATTCTTAAACGAATTCAGAAAAGCTATGTTTAATCACATGGAAGACCTTCCAATTAAATACTTTGATACACACGCACATGGTTCAATCATGTCCGTATATACAAACGATATCGATACAATTAGACAATTTATTTCTCAATCAATCCCAGAAATGATTAGAAATATGCTTACTTTGATATTCTGTTTTGGATTCATGTTAATTTGTTCATTACAAATGACCGCTATTGTAATTGGATTTAC
>CAMJAG010000031.1 GCA_946403545.1 uncultured Caryophanales bacterium
AATGGGGACATGAGTGGTACGATAACTGCGCTACTAACACATATTCATTCTTACCGATGCTGCTTTTATTCCTCCCTGCTTTTATAAAGGCAATGAGAGAAAAGAAGTGGAGCGCAATTGTTGCAGTCGTGTTATTTATTTGGGCACTTGAAACACCATTCTGCTACTACTTGTTCTTTGGATTTACCGCTCCATATGGTAGGTGGGAATTATTCTTTGTCACATCTTTCTTAACATTCACCGGTTTATACGTCGATAAAGCAAAAGAAGAACCAATTTGGACTGATTTTGCAGGATATGCATTCGCAGTTTTATTAGTTATTGGTGGTGGAATTTGTTCTAACGCAATTCAACAATACTATGATGGTTTTGAATATAGAATGGATGGATTAAATGCTGCTGGCGCAACCGCTATTGTCATTGGCGTTTTAACAGCGGAATTTATCGTATTATTCTTCTTAAAGAAGAAACCGGCATTTAAAAACGCTATGACAATAGCTATTTCTATTGAAGCGGCTATTATGGGTTATTTAACAATACAAGGACACTGGTGTGCTTCATTTATTTACACAAATAATGGTGTTCAATACTGTAATGACATTTATCAACTTAATCAACAAATTAAGAAAGTGGATAAATCCTACTATAGAGTGTGGACTTATAACCAAAATGAAAGTTCTAGAAACGATGGTATGAGAAACTCATACAATGGTTTAGGCTGTTTCCACTCTCTATATAACTTTAATGTTTCTAACTTTGTTAGCTGGACAAGAATTCAAGATGGTAATCCATTCTCTGGCAGTGGTTCTTGGTCAGGTTGTTATGTATGGAAAAATGCTGATTTAGATAAGTTCTTAGGTGTTAAATATTACTTCATTCAAAGTAACTCACCTCAATGGGGTTGGATGAGAGATGGAAACGTTATCGATGATGACCATCAATATCAATACAACGTTCCATTAGATTACAGACAAATCTATGATTATAAAACCGATAATTACGTAGTTTTTGAAGATAAAAACCACACTGATTTTGCATTCGGTTACGATAAATTAATCTCTTATGAACTCAAAGAAGGGCAACCAGTTCAATCTTCTGAAGCTGATATGTCAACTTCTGTTAGAGGCACTGTTAGAAATGGCGAATTACTTTTAGAAGGCGCAATTCTTGAACAAAGTGTTGCTAATAAAATTAAAGAAGAAAACCCTTCATTCGAAGTAATTAACGCTAAAGATTCAAGAGTTCTTGAAAAGAAGAATTTAAGTGCGAATGTTAGGATGTTTGATTTACATCAACCACTTTTAGATGATAGAAAATGCACAGTTTATACGTTCTTCCAACCAGGAAAAGATTCTTGGATGGGCGATGTTGATGCATTAACTAGCGACAAACTCGTTACTGTGGATGAAGGCAGATTTGCAGAAATCGAATCCTGTAATAGAGAAAACGATCAATATGGTAGATATGTCGTAACAATTACTCCAAGAATCAATGATACATTCACTGAAATGTATGATGAAGATGGATATGCAGTATATGTTCCGTATTATTATCACGATGATTATCAAGCAGATATCTACTTAATAGATGAAGATAACAAGATTATTACTTGGGATAGACACCAAGATGATAAATACACTGAAGGCGATTCTAGATATCGTAGTTTCTACGTACATCCAAAAGCATATAATGAAGATGGCACTACTAAAGTAGCAGCTCCTAAGTTAAAGAAAATTATTGTTGCTAATAGAAATAGATTCTCTCCATATAAGAGTGAATTTACTGTTCTTTATGAAAAATATTCTGCTCAAAAAGCAAGACATGATGTTCTTAAGACTTACCCAGTAACTGATGTTAAAGTCGGCACTGATAAATATAAGTTCAAAACTAACTTTGATAAGAAGGTAGTAGTGGTTACACAACTTCCATTTGAAAAAGGTTGGTCTATTAAAGCAAAGGGTGCTGATGGAAAGAGCAAAAACCTTGAAGTTTTATCAGTTCAAGGTGGTTTTACAGGTTTTGTTGCAGAAGTTGGTGAAACTAATTACACAATGACTTTCTATCCTGCTAACTATCAAACGGGCAAGATTATGTCAGCGTTTGGTTCACTCTTATTCTTAGGAACTTTCTATGGCTATTGCTACCTTAGAAAAAACAAAGAAATCGAAGAAGATATTAGAAAGGCTTTAGCGTTATATTAATATGAAACTTACTGATGATGATTTAGAAATGGCCAGGGGCATGTATGAAATGCGCATTTGGAGTGCATTTATTTTAGGCGCACTTGGAATAATAGCGGCTATTGTTTTATTTATAATGGCGCCTTTCCAAAATGGTGAAGAAAAAATAAGCTTGTTCGTTGTCTTTGGTTTAATTCTTCTTCTTATTTGTGGCTGTTTATTTGCATATGGGTTCATATATATTGTTTGGCCACATATCGAAAAGAGAAGAAACGAGAAAAAGGAATGTCTCAAAAAATCTAAGGAAAAAGACAAAATAGATTACTAAAAAATGCATTCATTACGAACGCATTTTTTTATAACTTCATCGTTAGTGATTTAACATAATTTGGTTTTGCATCAAATTCTTCACAAACAATTTCTCTTGCTTGTGGTTTTGTTAAACCTTTTTCTAATAATTCCTTATATCTATTTAGAAGTTTATTATCATCAACTTCTTGCGTGATGTTATTACCTTCAACAATAATAACCATTTCACCTTTTAAAGTTGCTTCTTCAACATCTTTTAACTCGATTAATGAGCCTCTAATATACTCTTCGTTTAACTTCGTTAATTCTCTGGCGACACAGGCTTTTCTATTGCCTAAAACTTCGAATAACATTGTTAGAGTTCTAATAATTCTATGAGGACTTTCGTAGAAGATTAATGTTTCTTTCTTGCTAACTAAATCTGTTAATTCTTTTTTAGCATCACTATCTTTACTTGGTAAGAAACCATGGAAATAGAAGTGGTCAGTTGGTAATCCTGAAGGAATTAGCGCTGTTAAGAATGCAGAACTACCATTAATTACGCTTACCGGAACATTGTTTTTGATAGCTTCTTGAACAAGTAATGCGCCTGGATCAGAAATGCCTGGATAACCAGCGTCTGACATATACGCAATTGAACTACCTTCTAAGATAAGTTTAATTACATTAGCGCTTGCTTCTCGCTCGTTATGTTCATGAAGAGAAATCATCTTTTTCTTAACGCCTAAATTATTGAGTAAATTCAAAGAATTTCTAGTATCTTCAGCAGCAACAAAATCAACACTATTTAAAACTTCGATAGTGCGCTTTGAAACTTCTCCTAAATTACCAATAGGAGTGCTTACTAGATATAAAATAGGCCTGTTTTGAAAGGATTTATTTCTTTCCATTGTTATTTTTGTTGTCTTTATTCTTTGGGAAATGTGCTTGTTTTTCAAAGTCTTCCTTTGCTAAGAATTTAACATCTTCTGCATTTTCAACCTTGATGACTTTGGAAATAATGTTGATGTTTGTGATAGTGTATTCTGTCTTATCAATGAAGACTTTGCTACCTAAAGGTGGATATTTCTTTCTTTCTTCAAGATAAATATCATCTTCATATTTTAAACAACAGATGAGCTTACCACAGTGACCTGATAACTTAGGAATGTTGATAGCGAGCATTTGGTTTTTAGCTCTTGTGATGGAAATACCATCAAATTCATTTAAGAAAGTAGAACAGCAAAGTGGTAAACCACATAAACCAATTCCACCTACCATTTTAGCTTTGTCTCTAGAACCAACTTGTCTAAGTTCAATTCTTGTGTGTAGTTTTGACGCTAATACTTTAAGTAATTCACGGAAATCTACTCTTTCATCTGCTAAATAAAGGAATAATACCTTTGATTTATCAAGAGTGTATTCACATGAAATAAGTGCCATATCAAGTTTTAATCTTTCAACTTCTGCACGACAAATTTCTAATGCGAATTTAGCGTCTTTTAAATTAGCTTCGAAAAGCTTTTTATCTACATCAGAAGCGACACGAAGGACAGGTTTTAAACCTAATTCACTTCTATATTTGGACATTTTTTCTTGTTCAATGACTACTTCACCGAGTTCTAAACCTTTGATAGTTTCTACAACCACCTTATCTCCAATATTTAATGGCATTTCTTTGGTGCCAAAATAATATGCTCTTGGAGAAGAGTAAAGTTTAATGCCCACAAAGTGGTCATAAACAGAATTATCTATTTTAATTTCTGGAGCGTTATCTACCATCTATATTTTCTCCTTTGTAATGTAATTGATAATGTGATCACAGAGCAAAGCTGTAGACACATTAGCGTTTATAAGAGATCTATTTTTTAATAGTTCAATTAAAGATTCTTGGATATGAGGAAGTTTGTTAGATAAATCTTTTAAAGATTCCTCATAACTATTTAAGTATATATCACAATGATTTTGAATATTTAATAAATCTTCAAAAGTTTGGATAAGTATATCTATGAATAATCGCATTGATTCCTTTGTTTTAATCGAAGGAATTATATCTTTTTCTGCGAAATAAATTGCTTTGTTAAAATCGTTATCTCTAAGTGAATTTAATAGGGATTCGTAGATGTTTTTGACATTTTCGTAGCGTTCTTTTTCTTCTTCATCAGCGAGAATATCGTATATTAATTCACCACAGTTATAAAAATAAGAGAGGAGTTCTGCGTCATCTTTATTAACTCCAAATCCAATAGCTTCATTAATGACTTCTCTTCTTTCGGTTAATTTAAGTCTTAAAATTTGGCATCTAGAAAGAATAGTAGGAAGAATTGAATTCTCATTATTTGTGGTTAAGAAAGCATAAGTCTCCGCGCCTGGTTCTTCTAGAAACTTAAGAATGGAGTTAACTGCTTCTATAGTCATATTTTCAACTAGGTTGAGAATATAAATTCTAATTCCTTTGCTTTCAAACGCTTTTTTATCAAAAGCATTTTCAATCGCGACGACATTATCCTTTCCAATAGTAGCTTTGCTACCATCAAAAATGAATAAATCTGGATAATTGTCGTCGTCTACACGTAAACATGTAATGCATGAATTACACGCTAGTGGAGAAGGATCGTCACAAAGAATTGATTTTGCTAAGTGTTTTGCAATTTCAAAAAGTGGTGTACCTGGATTACCAGATAATAAGTAAGCATGAGAAAGCCTATTTGTTTTTAAAGAATTAACAAATGTTTGATAAATAATTGGTTGATGTATCTTTAAATAGTTTTCTACTTGCATAAACGAGCTAAGATAGCGTCCATAGTTGCTTTTTGAACCTCTTCAATGCTCTTACTTGCATCAATGACTATGTATCTATCAGGATATCTCTTAGATAAATCTAAGAATGTTTGTCTTACTTTGTTGTGGAATTCAATTTTTTCTAAGTCTAAACGATTAACTTCTCTATCTGAATTTTTAGCGATTCTTTCTAAACCTAATTCAGGTTTGATATCAAATAATAAAGTTAAATCTGGATATGTATTTTCTGTAGCGAATAAATTTACATTTAAAATATTATCTACACCTAATCCTCTAGCACCACCTTGGTATGCTAAAGAAGAGTCTAAATATCTATCACAAATAACTATTTTGCCTTCTTTGATTGCAGGCCAAACTTTTTCTACTAAATGTTGTCTTCTGCTAGCAGCGTATAAAAGCGCTTCAGTTCTAGGATCCATTTTAGTGTTTGCTTTATCTAAAATGACATTTCTAATTTGTTCAGCGATAGGAGTTCCACCTGGTTCTCTAGTTTGAACTACTTGATAACCAAGTTCTTGTAATTTTGCTACAGCAGCTTTAACAGCAGTGGTTTTGCCAGAACCTTCTGGTCCTTCTAATGTAATAAACATAATTACTTAATCTCCCTTCTACCTTCGATTGCCTTAGATAAGGTTAATGAATCTGTATAATCTAAATTTCCACCCATTTGGAGTCCATACGCAAGGCGCGTAATTTTATCCACAAATGGAGAAATGAGTTTTGCGATGTATAACGCTGTAGTTTCGCCTTCAATTGTTGGATTTGTGGCTAAAATTACCTCGTTAAATTTGTGTTCTTTTAGTCTTTTTACTAGCGAATCTACATTTAAATCATCAATTGTTTTTCCTTTGGAAATGGAAATAACACCACCTAAAACATGGTATAAACCATTATATGTTTCAGCGTTTTCAAACACTAAAACATCACGTGGATAACTAACTACTACTAAAGTGTTAGTGTCACGAGATGGATCTCCACATATTGGGCAGACTTCTGATTCACTTAAAAATCCACATATTGGACAGGAGTGGACTTTTTCTTTCATATCTTTAATTGAGTTATATAGTTCTTCAACATCTTCTTTAGACATATCTAAAATAGCGTAAGCCATGCGTTCCGCGCTTTTTTTGCCTACGCTTGGGAATTTGTTAAAGTTTTCTTCTACTCTAATTAAAGATTTGAGTTTATCCATGGTTTAGAAGCCCATTCCTCCAGGTTGACCAGTGATTCTTTCGTTGATTTCTTCTTCAGCTTCATCGATTTTTTCAATTGCTTCGTTGATAGCCATAGCAATCATATCTTGAATCATATCTTTATCGTCTGCATTGAAAGCATCGTCTTGGATTTCAATAGATTTAACTGTTCTATTACCTAAGACTACTACTTTAACAGCGCCTCCCTTCGAGACTTCAAATTCTTGTTCTGCTAAAGCAGCTTTTGCTTTCTCAAGCTCTCTTTTCATTTTTTGAGCTTGCATCATTAATTGTTGCATGTTCATATAAACTAATCTTTCCTTTCGATTTTGATATCAATTTCATTGATTCTTGGTAATTTATTTACCTGTTTTTTATTAATAAAGATTTGTTGGAGTCTTACAGATTCTCCTCTATCTACAGCGTAGACAAACATTTCTTTACCAAAGACTGTTTTGATAACTGTTTGTAAATCTTTTTGATTTGCAATTAAGTTAAGTTTTTCCATTTGTTTTTTAAATGGATATTCAAGGATGAGTACATCGTTGCTTGAGACAAGCACTCTACCATCCATCAACATTGAAGCGGATTTGCTTAATGTTGGATGAGCAGTTAACTTCTTTAGATCATTCCATGAATCTAATAGGTGATTCTTAATATCTTTTTTAGACATAACCATGATTTGAATCATCATTTCATCTGGGATTTCGAATCTATCCTCTTTAAGAGTGCCATGGATGTATGTAATGGATTCAGGAACTTCAATTTGATTAAAATCAAAGTCAAATAATGAAGTTTCTTCATGTTTTTCTTCTTTAATTATTGGTTTAACTTCCTCAACAGGTTTAACTGGTTCAGGAACAATTTCTTTAACTGGCTCTGGAATTGGTTCTGGTTCAGATTGAACTTCTTCAATTACAGGTTCAGGCTCTACGACTGGTTCTGGTTTTGGTTGTTCTACTACTGGATTAGGCTTAACTTCTGCGATACTATCTTTTTCTGGTTCGATTTCTTCTTGGAAGTTAGGGATATCAAAGTTATTTTGAACAACTTTCTTTTTACCTTTACGGATTAAACACATATTTAAAACCACAACTTGGAATAAAGAGGTGATGGAAGGAACATTTTTGAAGTCTTTTTGAGCGTTTAATAACGCTTCAATCATTTTCATTGTTTCTTCTTCACTTAAACACGCTGATAAATCAGCTGCTTGTTGCTCGTTTAAATAATTAAGATATTCACTGTTAGCGGAAGTTTGATAAATGAGTATATCTTTCAAAATCCCCAGTAAATCGTCGGTAAGTCTCTTAATATCAGTGCCTTTTAAGATGTAATTATTGAGTCTTTTTAAGACATCTTGAGTATCACTATTAATAATAGAGTTTAATAAAGCGAGTTTTTCACTAGTGGATTCGATAGCAAAGACATCCATAATGTCTTGCTCATTTAATTTATCTCCTGAGTAGCGGAGTACTTGGTCTAAGATACTTAAAGCGTCTCTCATACCTCCGTCACATAAGGAGATAATTAAATCTACCGCTTTTTCATCAAATGGAATCTCTTCCTCTTCAAGGACCACTCTTAATCTTTCTTTAATATCTTTATCACTTACTTTAGTAAAGTCATATCTTTGACATCTAGAAAGAATAGTAGGAAGAATTTTATGTGGTTCTGTTGTAGCTAAGATGAAGATTACGTGTTCTGGTGGCTCTTCTAATGTTTTTAAAAGAGCATTAAAAGCACCAGTGGATAACATATGAACTTCGTCGATAATATAAACTTTATATCTACCTAAGATAGTGCCGTATTTAACTTTATCAATTAATTCTCTAACATCATCAACAGAGTTATTACTAGCAGCGTCTAGTTCTAATACATCTGGATGGCTACCTTCCATAATCGCTCTACAGTTTTTACACATGTTACATTGATGACCAAGGCCCTCTTCACAGTTAAGAGCTTTCGCTAATAACTTAGCCATTGTGGTTTTTCCTGTTCCTCTAGGACCAGTAAAAAGATATGCATGAGCAAGTTTTCCTGTCGCTAATGCATTCTTAATTGTTTTAACTATGTGTTGTTGACCTGCAACTTCATCAAAGGTTGAAGGTCTATAAGTACGATATAGAGCTTTATATGCCATATTAATTCACCTAAAATGATTATACACGAACTTATTTCTTCTTTGAAGAATTAAGAATTAAATGATACAATACTAACGCTTGAGAGGTAAAAACTATGGAAGAGAGCATGTATCAAAGACTAGAAATCGCAGTCAAAAGATTAGCGGAAATTGATGAAGAATTATCAAATGAAGATGTTATGAAAGACATCGCTCATTTTCGTGAACTCTCCAAAGAAAGAGCTAATTTAGACCCTCAAGTTGAAGCTTTTAATAGATTTAAGAAAGCCACTGATGAATTAGTGGAAGCTAAAGAGTTAGCAAAAGATTCTGATCCTGAACTCGCAGAAATGGGAAAAGAAGAAGTTAAATCTTTAGAAAATGAATTAGAAAAATTAGAAGAAGAACTTAAAGAATTACTTCTCCCTAGAGACCCTAATGATGATAAAAACATCATCGTTGAAATTAGAGGCGCTGTTGGAGGAGATGAAGCAAATATTTTCGCGGGTGACTTATTTAGAATGTATACCCGCTACGCTGAAGCACAAGGTTGGAAGATTAAAATTTTAGATGAAACACCTTCTGAAGCAGGTGGTTTCTCCACTATATCTTTTAAGATAAGTGGTGATAGAGTCTTCTCTAAACTAAAATTTGAATCCGGCGCTCACCGTGTTCAACGTGTTCCTAAGACTGAAGCAAGTGGACGTATCCATACTTCAACTGCAACCGTCTTAGTTATGCCAGAAGCTGAAGAAATTGATATTGAAATCAACCCTAACGATTTACAAGTTGATACATATCACTCACAAGGTGCTGGTGGACAAAATGTTAATAAAACTGAATCCGCTGTTAGAATTACACATATTCCAACAGGTACTGTTGTAGCATGTCAAACTGAAAAATCTCAAATTCAAAATAGAGAAATTGCTATGCAAATGCTCCGTGCTAAAATGTACGCTAATAAGTTAGCGGAACAACAAGAAGCTATTGGCAACGAACGTAAATTAAAGGTGGGTACAGGTGAACGTTCTGAAAAGATTAGAACCTATAACTATCCACAAAACAGAGTTACTGACCATAGAATTGGTTTTACAATTCAAAAATTAGATAGAGTTATGGAAGGGGAACTTGATGAAGTTATAGATGCTCTCATCCATTATGACCAATCTACAAAAATGGCAGGCGAACAATAATGCCAACAATTAGAGAAATATATTTTGACTCATTAAACAAGAAAAAGGATCACGTAAGCGAATCTGATATACGTGACCTTTTAATTATTGAAAATAGGTTAAAATCTTACACTGATTTAACCATCCATTTTGATGACGAAATGAAGAATGAAGAAGATTTTAAAAACTTATTTGCACGTCTTCAAAATGGAGAAATGATTCAATACATTACTAACCAAGCTAGTTTCCTTGGAGATAAGTACTATGTAAATGAATCAGTTCTTATTCCAAGACAAGAAACAGAACAACTTGTTAGCTTAGCAGCCGACTTTATAAAATACAATTTTGATAAACACATTACTATTGCAGATGTCTGTACTGGTAGTGGTGTTATCGCTATTTCACTTGCAAGAGAATTCAAAGGTGCAAAGGTCTATGCAACCGATATAAGTGAGACTGCAATTGATGTTGCAAAGAAAAATAATGCCACTTTTAACGTGAATATTGAATTTTTAACAGGTAATTTGATTGAGCCACTTTTAGATAGAAATGTTAAGTTAGATGTACTAGTTTGTAACCCTCCTTATATAGAAAAAGAAGAAGAGATAGATCCGCGTACTTGGAAATACGAACCTCATCTAGCGTTACTAGCAAAGCCTGCTACGAAATATTATGAGATTATTATTAATAAAATTAATAATCTTATGAACAAACACTTTTTGATTGCATTTGAAATAGGCGAAGATATGGAAGAATCTTTAACAGAGATTTTACAAGAAAATGGTCTTGATGGCTGTTATAGGTTTGAAAAGGATATCTATGGAAAATTACGTTTTCTATTTATAATGAAATAGTCTTATGGAAATTAGAAAAATCAAAAAAGCACTTAATAAACACGGAATTATCGCATTTCCAACCGAAACCGTAATGGGTTTAGGTGTGTTTTACGATGATTTTGAAGCTTATGAGAAGTTAAATAAAGTAAAACAAAGAAGAGAAGATAAACCATACACAATGATGCTTGGCGATCCTAAAAAAATTACTAAATATGCAGATGTGGATCACAATGCGAGAAAACTAATTTCTGCATTTATGCCAGGTAGTGTTACCTTACTGTTGCATGCGAAAGAAAATGTTCCGAGTTATGTGACTCACGGAACTGGTGTTGTCGGCGTTAGAGTACCTTCTTTAGTGGATATTTTAGATATGCTTAATCAACTCGGAAAACCACTTCTTGTCCCTAGTGCAAACAAGGCTGGAGAAAAACCTGCTTTTAATTCAGAAGAGGTTAAAAATATATTTGGAAATGAGATTGATTATGTGGTTGAAGGCGAATGCGTTGGTGGTGTTGCTTCAACAATAGTTGATTTAACAACTCCAGAAGTTAAAATAATAAGAGAAGGACCTGTAACTAAAGAAATGATTAACAGTGTCTTAGGAGGCGAATAATATGAAAATCGCAATTGGTAGTGATCATGCTGGATTTCTTGCAAAAGAAGAAGTAGTTAAATTCTTAAAACAAGAAGGATATGAAGTAGAAGACGTTGGAACATATTCTAAAGATTCTTGCGATTATCCTATTTTCGGAAGAAAAGTTGGTGAATTAGTCGCTAGTAAAAATTGTGAGTTTGGTGTAGTCATTTGTTCCTCTGGCGAAGGTATCATGATGGCAGCTAATAAAGTCAAAGGAATAAGATGCGGAATAGCTTATAATGACCAAACAGCAGAACTTTTAAGGCAACATAACGACGCAAACGTGATTTCTTTTGGTGCTAACTTCATGGACATAGAAGATATAAAAAGAAGATTGAAAATCTTCTTAAACACTGATTTCCTTGGTGAAAGACACCTAAGAAGAGTTAACTTAATTGAAGAAAAATAGAATTATTTGGAATAAATCTAAATTATGCCCCTATATGTTAGTGTAGGGGCTTTTTTAATAC
>CAMJAG010000032.1 GCA_946403545.1 uncultured Caryophanales bacterium
CTTCTTCTTGTGGTAAGAATTCATGTAGTGGTGGGTCTAATAAACGAACGTTAACATTGAATGGTAACATTGTTTCATATAATGCTTCGAAGTCTGCTTGTTGCATTGGTTCGATTTCTGCTAAAGCAGCTTCACGATCTTCGACTTTATCAGCAAGAATCATTTTTCTCATAGAGAAGATTCTGTCTTTAGCGAAGAACATGTGTTCTGTACGGCATAAGCCAATACCTTCAGCACCGAAGATTTTTGCTTGTTTAGCATCTCTTGGTGTGTCAGCGTTTGTACGAACGTGGAGTTGTCTATATTGATCAACCCAGCCCATTAATCTACCGAAGTAGCCTGCTGTTAAGTCTGGTTCAACAGTCTTAATAGCGCCTTCGTAAACTTTACCAGTAGAGCCGTCTAATGATAAGACGTCTTTGTCTGTATAAACTTTACCTTCAATAGTGACTGTACGTTTTTCTTCATCAATAATTGCAGCGGAGCAACCACAGACACAGCATTTACCCATACCACGAGCAACGACTGCTGCGTGAGATGTCATACCACCGCGCATTGTGAGAATACCTTGAGCTGCGACCATACCGACGATATCTTCTGGAGATGTTTCAGCACGGACTAAGATAACTTTTTCACCTGCTGCTTTACGAGCTTGTGCTTCTTCAGCAGTGAATGCGATAGCACCTGTACCTGCACCAGGACCTGCTGCTAAGCCAGTTGCGATTGGTTTTGCATTCTTTAATTCATCTTTATCAAAACCTGGTAATAAGAGTTTATCGAAGGAGACAGGATCCATACGGAGAACTGCTTCTTTTTCATCGATAACGCCTTCATCAACGAGGTCACATGCAATCTTTAATGCTGCTGCTGGAGTTCTCTTACCATTTCTTGTTTGTAAGAAATATAATTTACCTTCTTCAACAGTGAATTCCATGTCTTGCATGTCTTTGTAGTGAGCTTCCATCTTTGTGATAGTGTCAACGAATTGTTTGTAGACATCTGGCATACGTGCTTTGAGTTCTTCGATGTGAAGTGGTGTACGAATACCAGCAACGACGTCTTCACCTTGTGCGTTTGGTAAGTATTCAGCAGAAATTGCTTTTTCACCTGTACCTGGGTTACGTGAGAATGCAACACCTGTACCGGATGTTTCGCCTTTGTTACCGAAAGCCATTGATTGAACGTTAACAGCAGTACCCCAAGAATATGGAATGGAGTACATTTGTCTGTAAGTGTTAGCTCTTGGGTTGTCCCAGCTTCTAAAGACTGCTGCGACAGCTTCCATTAATTGAACCTTTGGATCTGTTGGGAATTCTTCACCAAATGTTTCTTTATAGTAAGCTTTGTATCTCTTAACTAAATCTTTTAATTGTTCTGTTGTAACTTCTGTATCGAGTTTGTATCCGTTTGCTTTCTTTAAATCATCAAGCATTTTGTCCATTGCATCACGTGGGTGACCCTTTGCGATGTTTGTGAACATTAAGATAAATCTACGATAGGAGTCCATTGCAAATCTTTCATTGCCTGTTTCTCTTGCTAAAGCTGCTGCTGTGACATCATTTAAACCTAAGTTTAAGATTGTGTCCATCATACCTGGCATAGATACTCTAGCGCCACTTCTAACGGAAACTAATAATGGGTTTTTATCTCCACCAAAATTTTTGCCTGTTTTCTTTTCAATACCTGCGACTGCGTCGAAAATTGCTTTTCTAACATATTCAGGAATCATCTTGCCGCTATCATAGTATAATGTGCAAGCTTCTGTTGTAATTGTGAAACCTTCTGGAACTGGGACTCCGATGTGGCTCATTTCTGCTAAACCAGCACCTTTACCACCTAAGAGTTCTTTTCCTAAACCATAGGCTTCTTCGAACGGATAAACATATCTTTTATCTGCCATAATTTTCCTCCTAATGGGCATATGGTGAGTCGTATAGTTTTTCTCACCGCAAGTAAAATCTTACCATACACACGCGTAATTGGGTATAATTTTGTAAACAAAATAGAAAAATCACATGGTTTATGTTTTAAAAATTAGACAATTTTAAAATAAATTTGTCTAGTAACTAAACGAGAAAAATCATTAATCAACTTATTAGAAAATGGGTAAACTATATGTGAGGTATGAGGCTATGGCAAATGATTCATTAGTTTTAACTTTAGACTTTGGAACGCAATCAGTTCGTTCCGCTTTAGTGGATAAAAAAGGAAACATTGTTTCTCTTGTTAAAAAACCATATGATCCAGTTTATCGTTCTCCTAAAAAAGGATATGTAGAACAAGATGCTGATTTTTATTGGGAATACGCTAAAGAAGTACTTACAAATTTATGCAAAGACAACAAAGATAAACTCGATAAGGTTATAGGTGCAACAGTCACTACTTTTAGAGATACATCTGTTCAACTTGATAAAGATTTAAAACCTATTAGACCATGTATCCTTTGGTTAGACCAAAGAATGGCTAAAGCAAGTGAAAAGATTCCTGGATTATATAATTTCTTATTTGCTTTAGTGGGTATGAAAGACACAATTGTTCTCAATAGAAGAAGAACAGTTGCACATTGGTTAAAAGAAAACGAACCTGAAACATGGAAGAAAACCTATAAATACGTCAATATTTCGACCTATTTAGTATATAAATTAACTGGTAATCTAGTGGACTCTGCTGCTAGTATGACAGGACACTATCCAATTAACTTTAAAAAGAGAGCTTGGTATAAAGAAGGCGCTATGAAAGGATGCATTTTTGGCATTCCTCAAAAAATGCTTCCTGAATTAAAACAACCTGGCGAAGTATTAGGAATTATTTCTGATGCTTTAGCAGATGAAGTTGGCTTACCACATGGAATTAAATTAATTGCTACCGGTAGTGATAAAGGAAATGAAACAATTGGTTTAGGTGCTTTAGATAGCACTGTTGGTGCACTTTCTTATGGAACTGCATGCACAATTGAAGTCAGTAATAAAAAATATCATGAACCAGAACCATTCTTACCAGCGTATGCTGCAAGTGTTCCGGGTTGGTATAACATGGAAGTCCAAATCTATCGTGGATATTGGATGTTAACTTGGTTCTATAAAGAATTCGCTAACGAATTATTAGATGAAGCAAAGATTCAAAAAATCGCAGTGGAAGAATTATTGAATAAATCGTTAGAACTTATCCCTCCAGGAAGTGATGGATTAGTTTTACAACCATATTGGGGACCTGGTTTACGTAGACCTTTAGCAAAAGGTGCAATTATAGGATTCTCTGATGTTCATACAAGAAACCATATGTATAGAGCAATTATTGAAGGCATTGCTTATGCATTAAGAGAAGGTCTTGAAGGAATTGAGAAATCTCAACATAAGAAAGTTAAATCATTAAGAATCTCTGGTGGTGGATCTATGTCTGAAGCAATTTGCCAAATTACTGCAGATATTTTCGGAAGACCTGTTTCAAGAGTACAAACTTATGAAACCACTACACTAGGTGCTGCTATTGCAACATTTACTGCTTTAGGAGAATTTGAAAACATTGATGAAGCTATTAAAGCGATGTCACATGAAGGCAAAACCTTCCTTCCAAATCCTGAAGCAAATAAGGAATATAACAAACTATACAAAAAGGTATATTTGAAGATGTTCCCTGAACTTAAAAATTCATATAAAGCGTTAAATATATTTAACAGAAGATAAAAAAACGAGTATGATAATTGCTATATATTAACAATTATGAAGAACTTCGTTTTAATCTCTCCACATTTTCCTGAAACTTATTACCAATTCGCAAAAGCTTTGAAAAAAGTTGGTTTTAGAGTACTTGCAATTGGGGATTGCTCCTTTGGAGACCTTAGACAAGAACTTAGAGAAAATGTAGATGAATGGGTACAATGTTCCAATATGGAAAATGTACAAAATGAGATTGGTGCTCTTCAATATTTAACTGACAAATATGGTCATATAGATTACTTGGAAAGTAATAATGAATTCTGGTTACATAATGACGCTATTTTAAGACAATGGTTCAATATTGATACTGGTGTTTGGCCAGAAGAACTTGAATCTTGGCAAAGAAAAAGCAAAATGAAAGAACGCTTTATCAAAGCAGGCGTCAAAGTAGCAAAATGGATTAATCCAGATTCAAAAGAAAAGGTATATAAATTTGCTGAAGAAGTTGGTTATCCACTTTTCATCAAGCCAGATATTGGTGTTGGTGCTTATGGTGATTTCAAAATCAGTAACGCTGATGATATTGAAGCATTCTTTAAAGATAAAACTCCTGGTGTTGATTACATTTGTGAACAATATATTACAGGCAATATCGTATCATTCGATGGTATTTGCGACTCAAAGAGTCGTGTTGTTTTCCAAACCTCACATTTCTTCCCACCTTCAGTAGCGGAAGTTGTTAAGCTAAATAAGGAATTTTTCTACTACACTTTGCCTAGTGTTCCAAAAGATTTAGAGAAAGCTGGTAAGGCTATTGTTAAAGCGTTTGGGTTGAAGAAGAGATTCTTCCATTTCGAGTTCTTTAGATTAACTCAAGACATAAAAGACGTGGGTTTTATCGGGGATATTGTAGCGTTAGAAGCAAATATGAGAACTCCTGGCGGATACACTCCTGACATGATTAACTTTGCTAATTCAATTAATTGTTACGACCTTTACTCAGAGACAATGATGTTTGATAAAGTTATTACAAAAGATGAATATAAACACTACTATTGTGGTTGTGCATCTCGCAGAGATGGTAGATGGTATCAAATCCCAAGTAGTGAAATTCTAAACGAATATTATTACCTCATGTGTATGCATGGAAGATATCCAGATGTTTTAGCGGGTGATATGGGTAATGAGTATTTCATTGGAAAGTTTTCATCGCTTGATGATATGATTGATTTTAGAATCAAAGTTGAATCTAAGCATGAATAACTATTTAAAAAAGAAAAAGAGATCTCGCTACATGACTGGCGAGGACATAGATATGTTCCGCGAAAGGGAACAAGAACAAAGACAAAAGCGCGATCAGAAAGATAACATTTGTGATACGCACATTGATGGAGCTTAATAATGCCAAGAAAAATAATTAAAAACGAAATTAGAGATGATGAAAGAGCATACTATGCTTCTTTTGATACTGATTTTGAAGAGATTACAATTTCTGGTCCTGCTGACGGAGAATCCGCTTGGAAAGAAAGCAAAAATATTAGAGTAACTAACTCCAATATGTGTTTAAGATACCCATTTTGGCATGTAACTAACCTTAGAATTGAAAATTGTAAATTCGCTGATACTTGCAGAGCGCCTTTCTGGTATTCAAAAAATATTGGAATGAAAGAGAGCGAAATTAAGGGCGTAAAATCCTTTAGAGAATGTTCCGACATCAAAATTAATCAATGTAAGATTGAAAGCGAAGAACCATTCTGGAGATGTGCAAACATTACAATAAAAAACACAATTATAAGTGGGTTTTACGGGTTTTTTGAAAGTAGAAATATCCGTTTAAATAATATTGGATTTACAGGAAAATATTCCTTCCAATATACAGATGATGTAGAAATTAACGACTCAACGTTAGACACAAAAGATGCATTCTGGCATTCCACAAATGTAACCGTTCGAAATTGTGTTGTTAAAGGTGAGTACTTAGGTTGGTATTCTAAAAACCTTACATTAATTAATTGTAAAATCACTGGAACTCAACCATTCTGTTATGCAAAAGGTTTAAAACTTATAAATTGCACAATGGAGGGTTGCGATTTAGCGTTTGAATATAGTGAAGTTGATGCAATTATCATAGGAAAAATCGCTTCAATTAAGAATCCGTTGAAAGGCAAAATCGTTTGCGAACATTGCGATGAATTCATAACAAATGAGAATAATCGAAGCAACGGAGACTTCGAATTAGTAGAAGTAAACTAAAATTAGTTTGCTTTTTCTTTATATGTATGCTTTGATTACTGCATTGAGAGGTAAATGGATATGGCAAAATATCAAATTTTCACAGATTCCAGTTCTGACTTAAGCACTGAGATGAGAAAAGCCAGCAATGTTGACTACTTACACTTCGGTTTAACAGTAGATCAAGAACAATATAATGCTGACTTAGATTGGAAAGAATATTCAATCGAAGAATTCTATGGTTGGTTAAGCGCTGGAAGAAAATGTAAGACTTCCCTCGTTTCTATGGAAGAATGCTTAAAGAAAATTCGTCCTTTATTTGAAAAAGGAATCGACGTTATCTTTATCTGCTGTTCATCCAAGTTAACAGGTTCATTACAAGTCTTCAACTTAGCTAAAGAAGAATTATTAGCTGAATTCCCAGAAAGAAAGATGATTGGTATTGACGCACTTATTTCTTCTCTTGGTTTAGGTTTACTTACATTAGACGCTGCTAAAAAGCGTGATGAAGGTTTATCTATCGAAGAGTTAGCAGAATGGGTTGAGTCAAACAAGCTCAAATATAACATGTTCGCTACAGTCGATACTTTAAGCTATCTTAGAGCATCAGGTAGAATCACAGGTGCTAAAGCATTCTTTGGTAACATCATGGGCGTTAAACCAATTTTCATTTCTGATAAACTCGGAAATAACTACACAATTGGAAAAGTTAAAGGCACAAAGGCTTCTATTGAAGAACTTATTAGATGCACTAAAGAAGCATTTATTCCTGGTGAAACAGATAAGATTCTTATCGGTCACGGTATGTGCTTAGACAGAGCAGAAAAAATTAAAGCAGGATTAGAAGACCTCGGAGTCCCAATTATCATTACTGATATTGGACCTATCGTTGGTACATCTTGCGGACCTGGTGTCTTAGCTACATTCTTACGTGGTCCAGTCCCAACTCGCTACGAAGGCGAAGGAAAAGAATAGTCAAAAACTAATGAAATATGCACCTCATTTATTGAGGTGCTTTTTCTTTTGTAGTAGCATATTTATATATGAATGGAATTATTATTTGTAATCAAGAGATCGGACATAACCAATATAAAATAGAAAGATTCAAGGAAGAGTTCTCTAAACAAGGAATTAAACTTGAAGTCTTTTTAAATGATGGAACTTTAGCAAATATCGTTGATTCCGAAATTAAAATTAATTTGCCTAAATGTGATTTTATTATCTATTTAGATAAGGACATTTATTTAGCTAGATTGCTTGAAAAAGCAGGCTATAGATTATTCAATAAAGCGGATTTTATTAAACTTTGCGATGACAAAGTTTTGACATTTATTGCATGCGCTAACAAAGGTATTAGAATGCCAAAGACATTCGCTGGACCTTTAATGTATAGAGATTTAACTGAAGAAAATTTTGCTTTCTTAAAAACAGTGGAAAAAGAGCTTGGTTACCCAATGGTGGTTAAAAAAGTCTATGGTTCTCTTGGAGAAGGTGTTTATTTAGTTAACTCTTATGATGAACTTAAAAAACTTTATTCTGAAATTTTTAGAAACCCAATTTTGTTCCAAGAATACATTCCATCTAGTAAAGGTAAATCTTTAAGAATTATGGTCATTGATCAAAAAGTCATAGGTGGCTTTATTAGATATAACCATGTTGATTTTAGAAGTAATTTTGGCGAAACTGCAGATGGAAGAACATTGGATAATCCAGAGAAATATTTCGGTTTTGCACAAGATATTGCAGATAAATTACAAATTGAATACGCAGGAATTGACCTTCTTGTAGGAGAAGATGATAATCCAATTCTTTGTGAAATAAACTCAAATGCCTTCTTTGAAGAATTTGAAAAAGTAACAGGTATTAATGTTGCTGAAAAAGTAGTGGACCTAATTAAAAGAAAAATGAATTATGAACAAGAATAAGCAACGTTTTGTACATCACGATAAAGACTTTAAAAACATTAGAGAATTTACAGTTAAATCTCAATGTGAACTTTTAGCATTTCTTTTAGAAACTCTTAAAGATCAATCTAGAAATTCTGTAAAATCTCTCTTAACAAATCATAGAATTGCAGTTAATGGCGCGCCAGTAACTCAATATAATCTAAAACTTTATCCAAAGGATACGGTTATTATTTCTAAATCTGCTATTAGAAGAAAAACTAGAAGTAATTTACCAATCATTTATGAAGATGATGAAATCATTGTAATTAATAAACCAAGTGGACTTTTAAGTGTCGCTAGTGATACAGAAAAGGGAAGCACTGCTTATAGAATGCTATCCGATTATGTCCAACAAAAAGATAAACACAATAGAATCTTCGTAGTCCATAGACTTGATGAAGATACCTCTGGTGTCTTGATGGTAGCGAAGAACCCACAAATAAAAGAAGCGCTCCAAGATAAATGGAACGAACTAGTTTCTAAACGTGGATATTACGCTATTGTAGAAGGAAAAATGGAAAAACCTTCTGGAACTATAAAATCGTATTTAAAAAAGAATGCTCAAAACATGATGTATTCTTCAAAAAAACCTGGGGATGGCCAACTCGCTATTACCCACTATAAAGTTTTAAAAGAAACTGATAATTATTCACTATTAGATGTAAATATTGATTCGGGAAGAAAAAATCAAATCCGTGTACATCTAGGTGAATCAGGCCATTATGTCATCGGAGATGACAAATATGGCGAACCAAGCAATCCAATCAAGAGATTAGGATTGCATGCATATGAGCTTGATATAACTCATCCATTTACTAAGAAGTTAATGAAGTTTAAAGCTCCTATGCCTAAAGAATTTGATCAATTATTTGCTAAAGAGAAATGAAGAACAGATATTTAACCGCGATTAAGAGCTCATCATTATCTATTCTCCCTATCTTGTTGATAGTACTAGTTCTATCTATTCCTGGGATTGGAATTATTACATTAACTGGTTGGGATTATTTGATGCTGTCTATCGGTGGGATTACTCTTATCTTTGGTTTAGCTTTGTTCCAAATTGGTGCTGCTACAGGTATTACTAAAGTTGGTGAGTACATGGGTACTTCACTATCTAAGCAACCAAAACTATTTATAGTTATTCTTTTTGCATTAGCTCTAGGTACTTTAATTACATGTGCAGAGCCTAGTATCTTAATCTTTTCTAAACAAGTAACTATAGTTAAAGATAACCCTTCATTAAACGCAATTGTGTTAATTGGATCTATTGCGTTAGGTGTTGGTTTATTTGTAGTTATTGGGGTTTTGCGCATTATTTTCCAAAAATCTCTAAAGATTTGGTACCTATTTTTCTACATGATTTGTTTCATGTTGATATGTTTAATTGGACTAGATGAAACTAAGAGAGGATTTTTACCTATTATCTTTGATTCAGGTGGAGTCACTACTGGTAGTGCGACTGTTCCATTTATATTAGCGTTAGGCGCTGGTGTTGCTACTGTTAGAGGTGGTAGACATTCTACTAATGATTCTTTCGGATTAGTGGGAATTGCTTCTGTTGGACCAATTCTTACTATGTGTATTTTGATCTTAATCAAATCTAATATTTCTCCATATACATATGTCGCTAGCGAATCATTTAAAGACGCTACTGCGTTAGCGCTTATTCCTCGTGCAATGATTCCTTATGGAGGAACATTAGGAGCGATGATTGAAGTTGGTATTGCTTTATCACCAATTTTAGGAATCTTCTTTATCTATAACTTCTTATACATAAAGCTTCCAAAGAACAAATTAATAAAATTATTAATTGGATTTGCTTTCTCTTATGTTGGATTAGTTTTGTTCTTGTCTGCTACTAGTTCAATTATGTCTCCAATGGGAGATATCGTTGGTAGGGGAATAGCAAGCAAATCCAATTTCATAATTATTCTTATTTCATTTGTTATTGGTTTGGTTACTATTCTTTGCGAGCCTGCAGTGCATGTTTTAACAACTCAAATGGAAAAGATTTCCTCTGGTCAAATAAAGAAAACTACGGTTTTATTAACTCTTTCTTTAGGTGTTGGTATCGCTATTGGATTAAGTGCGGTTAGAGCAATCTATAATTTCTCGATTTTATATCTTTTAGTGCCTTGTTATACAGTAGCATTAGTGCTTATGTTTATTTGCCCAGATATTTATACCGCAATGGCATTTGATTCTGGTGGTACTGCAAGTGGACCAATGTCTACATCCTTTGTTTTACCGATGATTATTGGTATAGTAAGCGTAATCGGAGGAGTAGATCCAAATTATTATGAATATGGTTTTGGTGTAGTTGCGTTAATTGCAATTACTCCAATTATCGCTATACAAATTCTAGGTGTTGTTCAAAATGTTAAACATATGTCTATGATTAGACTTATGCGTAAAGGAACAATGGATGTTAACGATGCACAGATTATTCATTTTGATTAAGGAGAAAGATTATGAAGAAAGTAAAACAAGCTGAAGAATCTTTTGAAAAGACAAATGATATAAAGAAGCTTTGCTTATATGTCACAATTGTGAATAAAGGCCAAGCTAACGCAGTTACATCTTTATTCCAAAGAATTGGAAGCTCAATGCAATACATTGAAGTCGGTAATGGTACCGCGAATAGAAATGTATTAGATATTCTTGGTATCGAAGATAACGCAAAAGAAATCGTTTTTGCGCTTATCAAAGAAGAACTAGTGAAAGATGCTACTAGAGAATTACAAGCATTCTTTATGGCTAGCAAGAAGAATAAAGGTATCGGATTTAAAGTAGATTTAACAAGTATGATTGGTGTGAAATTATATAGATTCCTCACCAACTCTTTATAGGAGGTAATTGTCATGGAAAAACAATTTGAAGCAATTATTACATTAATTAACACAGGTTTTGCTGATGTTGTTATGGATGCAGCAAGAGCAGAAGGTGCTCGTGGTGGCACTGTTATTAATGCGCGTGGAACTGCAGATAAAAACCTCGAAAAGAAATATGGCGTTGCTATTACTCCAGATAAAGAACTTGTTTTAATTATTGTTGATAAAGAAATTAGAGATAATGTTTTAACTGCTATTTATAAAGCAGCAGGATTAGATACTGATGGTCATGGTATTGCGTTTTCAATACCTGTAAGTGATGTAGTGGGACTTAAATTCGAATAGTTTAGTTTGTAGTAACTAACTCTTTGAGTTATTATATTAATATGAAAGCAAAAATCAGAGAAGAAATATTAACCATTCCAAATATTCTATCAATGTTAAGAATCTTAATGATTGCTTCAGTGGTAGTGCTTTTCGTTATGGAATATTATCTCGCTGCTGGAATTGTTTTAATCTGTAGCGGTATTACAGATATCTTAGATGGCTTTATTGCTAGAAAATTCAACATGGTTAGTGCATTAGGAAAAGCTCTTGATCCTTTTGCGGATAAGTTAACACAATTCGCAATTCTTATTTGTTTAACATTCTTTAATAAATTAATCCTTATTCCATTTGTCATCTTAGTTTTAAGAGATGGATTTATGCTTCTTACAGGTTTATCAATCTTTAAAAAGACTCATAACACATTCTCTGCTAGATGGTATGGAAAAGTTGCTACAGTCTTCACATACGCATTAATGTGCGCAATGTTGGTGTTTAAAACACAACTAGAAGAACTTCCTGCATTGCTCGTATCTTTGATTATTGTGGACGCTGCTTTAATTGCTTTCTCATTCATTATGTACGCAATTAGAAATACTAGAGAATTGCACAAAATTCCTGAGGAAGAAGAGAAAAAAGAACAAAAAGAATAAAATTTTTCCAATAT
>CAMJAG010000033.1 GCA_946403545.1 uncultured Caryophanales bacterium
GATTTGTTCTGTTAATAATGCAACTTGAACTTCAATAGAACCTGTGTCTTTTTCGTTCTTGCCGTATTTCTTAACGATTTCTGCTTTTACTTCTTTAGATAAAGCCATTTTTAGTTTCCCCTTTCTTTTAAACTTAGCTAATTCCCGGAGTATGCGTTAGGGTTTCGCATTGTCTAGAAATTAGTCGCCTTGAATATAATAATATCAATAGATATTTATTGCAAAGTATTTTTCACTTTTTCTCTATCTTTTTCAATTTGCTCTCTTAATTCTTCCAAATCTTTGAACTCAAAGATGTCTCTTATAAAGTCGATTAAATCAACATAAATGGTTAAACCATATATGTTTTCATCAAAATCCAAAATGTGAACTTCAACGATTGGATCAAGCAGTTGATTTATTGTTGGATGAGTTGAAATACAAATAAGCGCTTTTCTCTTTTTGTTAGCGATATAGGCATAGCCCATATAGACACCTTCTTTAGGGAAAACGTAATTTGCATCCAAATCAAGATTCGCTGTTGGAAAGCCAATTGTACGGCCCTTTTTCAAGCCATCAGTAACTAAACCAATTAACCTATAAGGTCTACCAAGATATCTATTTGCCATCTTGATATTACCTTCTCCTAAAAGATTCCTGATTGTGGTTGACGAGACTTTTTCGTCCCCAATTTTAATTGTAGGAATAACTGTCACGTCAAAGAATCTAGATAAGTATTCTGGAGTACCTTCGCCACGTGTTCCAAAGCGATAATCTTCACCACAAAATACCTTTTTTACATTCAATTTCATCAAAACATCATGGATAAATTCATCTTTTGTAACATTAAGCGTGGATTTATCAAAATGCATAATGAATAAATATTTAACACCTAACTCTTCAAAAATATCCGCTTTATCAGCGATACTTGTGAGTTCATAATTTCCTTTTTGACCAAGGATATAACTTGGTGAATTATCAAAAGATAATACACCTACTGGATAACCTTCATTCATGCTTTCTTTAATAATGGCTTGATGACCTAAATGCACACCATCAAAATAGCCTAAACATAGACTTATTTCCTTATCGTTGATTGGTACATTTTTAATGTCAAACTCCACTATTTTCATGACCATAATCCTCTTAAACAGACAAATTTTTCTCCATCAAAGTGATAGATTGCTAATGCGCTTCTAGTTTTAGCATCCGCAATTAAAACATTGTCTGATTTAACTGGAGGTAGTTCGTTTTTGTTAAAACTAACTCCATTCTTTATTTTAGCGGTTTTTGTGTCATCCACAAATACTTCATCCATAACTTGTTTTAAAATTTCTTCGATTGAGATTAGAGAATCTTCATTTATTTGATCAATCGTTTTTGCGTTTGAGACTGAATAATTATGAATTTTCACTCTTCTTAAAGCTGTTAAATGACCTACCGTTTTCATTCTTTCAGCGATATCTTCACCTAAAGTTCTAAGGTATGTTCCTTTGCTAACTCTAGCGGAAAAAATGATTTTGTTTCCTTCAAAAGAAATCAAGTTGATTTCGAAAACTTCAATTTCACGTGCTTTTCTCTCAACTTCTATTCCTTTATGAGCTAACTCATAGAGTTTTTGTCCATTAACATGAATTGCGCTTGTCATTGGAGGAACTTGAGATTGTTTCCCAATAAAAGATGCCAAAGTTTCTTTGACTAATTCCTTAGTGACATGCTCATAACTAGCTTCTTTGATTACTTCACCAGTTAAGTCGGCGGTATTGGTCTTTTTTCCTAAGGAAAGTTCTGCAATATAGGTTTTATCAAGTTCTTCTAAATAAGGAATAGCTTTGCTAGCATTACCAAAAGCAAGAATCAATAAGCCAGTTGCAAAAGGATCAAGAGTACCACTATGACCGACTTTTTTAATTCCTAATAAATGGCTAGCCTTATTACAGATATCCCTACTAGTCCAATCAACTTGTTTATCTATAAATAAGAATCCATCTTTCATGTTTAATTTTCTCTATCAAAATAATATAATTATTTCGTTATGAAAGCAATTAGGACTATCTTAGCGTGTATTAGAAAAGCGGATAACACTTATAACCTCATCAATCATGGGGATAAAATTGTTGTCGGTCTTTCTGGTGGAAAAGATAGTATCGTTTTAACCTATTGTTTAAGTTTATATCAAAAATTTTCTCATACTGATTTCACTATTCAACCAGTCACTTTAGACCTTGGTTTCCCTGGATTTGATCCATATCCACTTATCAAATTCTGTGAGAGTTTAGGACTTAAATTAATCGTTTCTGATAATAGAGATGTTTATAAGATTTTAAAGATTCAACAAAAGGATAAAAACCATCTTCCTTGTTCAATCTGTTCAAGAATGAAAAAGGCTGCAATCAACAAAGTTGCAAACGAAATTGGATTTAATAAAGTTGCGTTTGCACATCACGCAGATGATGCGATTGAAACATTCTTAATGAATGAAATTTATGGTGCAAGAATCGCAACATTTGCACCTAAGATGCATTTAGAAAAAGCAGACATTACATTCATTCGTCCACTTGCTTTAGCAAGAGAAAAAGATATCTCTAGATTAGTCAGAGAAGAGAAATTACCAGTGTGTGATTCTCATTGCCCAGCAGATAAAACCACTACTAGAGAAGATATCAAAAATCTATTAAAAGAGATTTATAAAACATATCCAGAATCAGAAGAAAACTTTCTTACCATGTTCCAAAATTTTGAACATATGGATTGTTGGTTTGATAAGACTGAATATCAGCTCTCTCAAGATGGCGTTTATCTAAAGCCTGTTACCACACCTTTTGATATGGCAAAAGCATTAGATATTAGAAATAAAGTTTTCGTTCTTGAGAAAGGCTTCCCATATGAAGAAGAAGTCGTTTTAGAAAACGAAAAGGTCGCAAAAGCCTTCTTAATCTGTTTAAATGGAGAGACTGTCGGAACGATTAGATACCGTGAAGTTGATGGAAGATATAAGGTTGAAAGATTCGCTATCTTGCCTGAATATCGTGGAAAAGGATATGGAAAACTTGCGTTCAATTATGTAGTCGAACTAATAGCAGCGAGATTCAATCCTTGCACAATCTATGTTCATTCAATTAGTTCAGTTGTAGATTTCTACAAGAAACTCGGATTCGAAGTTGTTGGAGATGAATTCTTAGAAGCGGGCGTTCCTCATTACGAATTAATTAAAAAATACTAGCTTTTGCTAGTATTATTTTTTGCTTTATCGAGAAGTTCTGTAATTCTTTCTTCGTTTTTATATGCTTCATCTTTAACAAATCTAAGTTCAGGACATCTTCTAATATCAAGTCGCTTAGCAAGTTCGCTACGAATGAATCCTTTGGATTTTTCAAGAGTTTTCATTCCTTCATCAGCTTGATCTTCGATGATGAATGAAACATATACTTTCGCGTAAGAGAAGTCTTTAGAAACCTTAACTTCTGGAATAGATACAAATCCTAAATGTGGATTTTTTAATTGAAGTTGAATGATTTCAGCGATGGATTTTCTGATAATAGCAGCAATTCTTTCTTGTTTATCTGCCATAATTAGTCTCTTTTCTCCACCATTTCGTATCCTTCAACGATATCTCCTTCTTTGACGTCGTTAAAGTTTTCAATTAACATACCACATTCAAATCCAGCTTTAACTTCTTTAGCTTGGTCTTTTTCTCTTTGTAATGAAGTTAATTTTCCTTCGTAAACAATTAAGCCATCTCTAAGAACTCTAACTGGGTTATGTGCTTTGATGAAACCATCAGTGACCATACAACCAGCAATTGTACCGAGTTTAGAGACTTTGAAAAGTCTTCTAACTTCTGCTTGGCCAGTAACTTTTTCTTCAATTGTAGGAGCAAGCATACCTTTCATAGCAGCTTGGATTTCTTCAATTAAAGCATAGATAATTCTATGTAATCTAATTTCGATATGATCTTCTTCTGCTTTCGCTCTTGTTCTAGCATCTGGTCTAACATTGAAACCATAAATAATAGCGTTAGAAGCACTTGCAAGAAGGACATCACTTTCAGTGATAGCACCACTAGTTGCACGAACAATGTTAATTTTAACTTGTTCATTATTTAACTTTTCAAGAGAAGATTTAACTGCTTCCGCACTACCTGTGGAATCAGCTTTAACAATAATGTTAATTGTTTGAGTTTCACCCTCGTGAATTCTATTAAATAAATCTTCTAAGCTAGCAGCACTGGATTGGCTCTTTTCTTTAGCATCTTTAATTTGTTTACGTTTAGTAGCGATAAGTCTAGCTTCACTTTCATCAGCAAAAGCCATAAATCTATCACCTGCTAAAGGAACTTCACTTAAACCAATAACGGAAACTGGAGTGGATGGAGTAGCGACTTGTAAAACTTTCTTAAATTCATTAGTCATTCTACGAGCTTTACCATAACTTGTACCAACGACAAGGTAATCTCCTTCTCTTAATGTACCGTTTTGAATTAATAATGTAGCTTTTGGGCCTTCATTTCTATCAAGTTTAGCCTCTAAGACTGTACCTAAAGCATATCTATCTGGATTAGCTTTAAGTTCACCCATTTCTGCAACAACAAGAATAGTTTCTAAGAGTGCATCAATGTTTTTCTTCATCTTAGCGGAGATTTCAACACACATTACATCACCACCATAATCTTCAGCGATGACATCATGTTGCATTAATTCTGTTTTGACTCTTTCTGGATCTGCACCTGGTTTATCCATCTTGTTAATAGCCACAATAATTGGGACTTTAGCAGCTTTAGCGTGGTCAATAGCTTCAATAGTTTGAGGCATAACACCATCATCCGCTGCGACAACAAGGACAACAATATCAGTAACAGAAGCACCTCTAGCTCTCATAGCAGTGAAAGCTTCGTGTCCAGGAGTGTCAATAAATGTAATCTTTTGTCCATTGACTTCTTTTTGGTAAGCACCTATCTCTTGAGAGATACCACCAACTTCACCCGCAGTTAAATTAGAATTACGGATAGCATCAATAAGTGTTGTTTTACCATGGTCAACGTGACCCATGATAGTAACAACAGCAGGACGTGGTTTTAATTTGCTTGGATCATCGTTGATCTCGATATCTTCAAAGTTTTCAGCAGCAACTACTGTTTTCTTTTGGAAATCGTAATCATATTGCAAGCAAATTAAACCGATAAGTTCATCATCAAGAATTGTGTTAATTGTAACCATTTTACCTTGTAAGAAAAGGAATTTAATGATTTCTCCGACAGGGATATTTAAAGATTTGGCAAGTTCACCTGTAGAGATAGCGCCTGTGTAAATGAAGACACCACCATTAACTTTTGTTTTAGTTTTGTCTGCACTTACTTTAGTGGAAACATTAACTTCACGAGTTTGTTCATTAAATCTGTTGTTTTTGTTTTTTGCCATAATTAACACCTTCTTTCTTTCAAATTTTTAATATATTTGTGCAAAGCACAATAACTAATCGATGAAATTAGTTTTCATCATCATAGTATTCGTCGTAATCGTCGTAATCGATATCGTCTTCTGCTTCTTCGGCTTCTTGTTCTTCAGCTTCGAATTCAGCAAGTTCTTCTTCAGTGTAGATAGCCATTCTTGTAGCGTTAGAAGTGTCTGTTGATTTAGCGGAATCATTAGATTCTTCTTCATCTTCGTCTTTCTTCTTACGAGAGAATTTCTTACCTGTTTGTTTCTTGCTCTTATTAGATTCGCTAGCTAAGTTCTTTTCAAGTTCTTCTAACGAAGTTGTTGTCTTAACTTCGACTGGTTCTTCTGCTTTTGGAGCTTCAACTGGTGCTGGAGCAGGTTCTGGTTTAACTTCTTCAACTGGAGCAGCTTCTTCGACAGGAGCTTCTTCAACTTTGACTTCTTCAACCTTAACTGCTTCTTCTTTTTCGAGTTGTGCTTCTAAAACTTCATTAACTTCTTCGTTAGCTTCTTCGTCTTCATAAACTCTTTCTTGAGGAGCAACATAACCTTGTGGAAGTCCAGGAAGGATATTTTCCATAATTTGATTACGTGCTTGTGCAGCGAGTTCCATAACTTTCTTATTACGAATTTCTGCTTCTTGTGCAGCGAGTTCTTCGTAAGATTGATATGTAAGACCAGCTTCAAGAGCTTCAGATTCAGTTTTAATATCAATGTTATATCCTGTTAATTTAACAGCAAGTCTAGCGTTAACACCTTTTCTACCAATAGCTAAAGATAAGGAGTCATCTTTAACTACTACAGTAGCGGTTTTGTTTTCTTCGGAAACGATAACACCAGCAACTTTTGCAGGTTTTAAAGCTTCCATAATATACATACCTGGATTGTTAGAATATGCGATAATATCAATCTTTTCTCTAGATGTACCATTACCTAATTGACCAACGATTTTTTGAATTCTACTACCGTTAGGACCAATACATGCACCAGCAGGATCAACGTTTGGATCGTTTGAATAAACAGCGACTTTACTTCTTTCGCCTGCTTCACGTGCGATACTCTTAATAATAATTGTGCCATCATAGATTTCGTGAATTTCTTCAAAGAATAAGCACTTTAAGAAACCTTCGTTACTTCTAGTAACAACGATTCTTGCACCACCCTTTGTAGATGCTTCAACAGAGTTAACATATAACTTGATTGTGTCACCTACTTGGAATTTTTCATCTGCAATTAATTGATTCTTTGGTAAGTAAACTGAAGAACGAACGATATTAACTGAAATACCACGATCATCATATTTCTCAACTCTACCAGTAATCATTGTGCCGATTTTATCTTTGAATGCTTCATATAAGATTACTTTTTCCGCCTCAGCGAATTTTTGTTTCATCATTGATTTGACAGATAAAGCTGCAGCTTTTCTAAAAGCATCTACAGTTGCAGGAATAACGAATTTATCCTCTTCAATGTAACCTTTGCCTTCTTTTTGAAGTTGCTTTGCTTCTTCTTCACTGACTTCTAAGAAGTCATCTAAAACATCGTCTGCATTCTTGACGATATTCTTTAATTGACATAATTCGATAGAATTATTGTCTAAATCAATTGTGACGCGAACTTCTGCGTCATCACCACCAAGTTCTTTCTTATAAGCCTTGGCAATTGCCTCCTTTAAACCTTGGAGGACTGTTTCTTTACTAATTCCTTTGCTAGCTTCGATTTCATCTAATGCTTCGAGGAATGCTGTTGCGTTAAAAGCCATAATTTTTACTCCTTAAAATTTAATCGCTAAACGTACGCTAGAAATATTTTCCTTTAATATTTCAATTGTTAAACTCCTTGTTTTGACTCTATATGTAAGAGATATTGAGGAATCTGAAACACTCACTAGTTCTCCTTCATATATGTTTTCACCCTTAATTGGGTTAGTGAGGTGAACATGGATATAAGAACCTACATAATCTTGAAGTGATTCAATCTTAAGTGGTTTTTCTGCTCCTAAAGAAGAAATATCAAGTGAATAAGATGTCTCAAATGGGTTAATTTCATCTAGATAAGGATTAATAACATTAGTGAGTTCTACGATAGCGGACATATCAATTTCTTTGACACGATCCACGATGAGAGCAAGCACTAAATCTCCTTGTCTTCTTTCTAAAGAAAGAGATACTAAATCATAGCCACATTCGTTGACCTTTTTAGTTAATAATTCTTTAAGAGTATTTAGTTCCATGTAACCTCCCCTCAAAAACAAAGAGTGGCGATTTCGCCACTCTTATTCAGAGTATAACTTCTATCATTGCTGATAGCATAACTAATATACAGTAAGTTTTTACTAATGTAAATAGGTATTTATTAATATTTTTGACGTTTAGCAAAAACTCTACCTTTTAATAAAGAAGTATACAAAACTCCAATCACGATATTTATAACAATTAAGATGCCAAAAAGGACTATTGGAGTCACTATTGAACCGAGTTGACCAGCAGTAACTGTATTGCTTGTGTTTTCTACTACCGCATTAATGATATCTCCATATAACCAAGTAAACGCTCCAAGAAGGATGATGGTTATGCCTAGGAAAACAGTAATTGTAGTAGTTAAACCAACTAAAACTTTAGGAGAATGCAATCTACCAAAAGCAATGCCTAAAATTGCAACTATACCTAAAGGTATAGCAAAACAACAAATCAATAGCAACAAACAAACAAAAGTGAACATAACAACTTGTTCCATTCTTCCACCACAACCATTAATCAAGAAACTTTGTACAGCATTTAAAGTCGTGCCTCTTTGATTTCTTAAAAATGTAAGGAAAGAATCACCAAGTTCAGTATGTAGACCAGTATTTATTCTATTGTAAAAAGCTTGTAAAAATGTAAAAGCGTTAACATCAACTTTGTATTCAACACCTGCTTCAGTGTAAGTTAAAGTTGCAACAGGAAAATAGCAATATAACGCTAAAATAGCGATTACGCTTAAAGCGAATACGCAAGTTATTATTAATGCTGGATTATATCTTCTTATTAGTTTTTTACCAGTAAGTCCATCGTATTGATTCATGGAATTATTATATAACCTTTTATATTTTTACTTGTAATAAAAATCTAATTTATATAGTATATTTTGGTAACTTAAGGGAGTAGTTAACTCTTATGAGTGGCAAGTCAACATACTGGTCTGATAAACCTGGCTTACCTTAATTAACGAGACTTGGGTATAAATCGGGGGATTATATGCCAGAAATCGTATCTACTATCTTACAAATAGTTTTAATTGGAATTGCCTTGTCAATGGATGCTTTTGCTGTATCTGTTACTCAAGGTTTAATTTTTTCAGATTTAAATAAAAAGAAAGGCTTGTTCATTGCGTTGACTTATGCAATTTTTCAAGCACTATTCCCACTTATTGGATTCTTTATTATTGAATTAATATCCACTATTGTTGGATCCGCTGCAGGTGAACAAGCAGGAAAAATAATGTCGGTTGTCGTCACTTATGTTTCCTTTGCTTTGCTTATTTTCATCGGAGCAAAAATGATTATTGAAGCAATTATCAGTTATAGGAAAACCGAAGAAGAAAAAGAAATCAAAAAGTTCTCTGTTAAAGAGGTCTTAGTGATGGGTGTTGCCACTGCAATTGATGCTTTAGCAATCGGGGTTACTCTTCATTCAGGTATCTCAAGTATCACCAGTATATGGTTGCATGTATCAATTATCATGTGCTGCACATTCATAATTTGTTTATTAGGAATTGTTTTAGCACATCAAATACACAAGCTTCTCAAAGGTAAATACGAAATCACCGGAATTATCGGTGGAACTATATTAATATTGCTCGCTATTTGGGTAATTGTGAGCCATTATACTGGTTTGTAAAAACTTTGATTATTTCTAATTATTGTCTTTATATATTATAGCATTAATGCTATAATATTATTGACAAAGAAAAGTCTTTAAAACTCGGAACAGAGCGCCTCGTAAATCTAAGCACAGAAACGAGGTGATATCAAATGAAAGAGTATCTTAAAGAGTTTTTAAAACTAATTAAGATTGCCTTAATTTGCCTCTTCTTATCTTTATTGGCATTGCTATTAAAATAAAAGAGCCTCTGAGCGATTGACCTAAAGTGCTTACGAGGACTCTGTTCTTACGGTTACATTATATCACTATTTTGTGTAAATCAATATATTATTTGAGGATTTCTTTTAGTATTTTGGCTACACCAGAATTAGAAATATGATCTGCCACTATGTTGGCTTTTTCTTTTATCTCATCCTTACCATTTCCTAAACAGACAGAATACTTGGTATGTTCAAACATACTCACATCTAACCAAGAATCTCCAAAGGAGATAGAATTGTCTTTTGAAATATTTAGGTGTTTAAGAACAATATCCACTGCTAAGCCTTTATTTCCTTCTGTGAATGACATATCTGCACCTAAATCCATAAATCTTTCAAAGTGCATTCCTTCAGGTAGCACTGCTTTCATTGCGTCATCATATTTTCTAGGACCTACGAAAAGCATTGTGCAGACATCTCTTCCATCATATTTATGACATTCTGGTTTGTTATCATAGAAAATCTCATAAACTTGATCTAAGTATCTATGTCTTTTAGAGATAACATATCTATGTTTTGGACCAGTTAATTCAACATTACAATGATGTTTTACAGCCTCTTTGCATATCTTTTCAATACATTCTCCTGGAATAGTTACAGCGTGGATTAACTCATCTCCATAGAAAATAACGCTGCCATTGCAACATATCATTCCATCAGGAGTGAACAATTTAAAAAAGCCCATGCGTTCTAGAGAATCATGACTTCTAGCGGTTGCTAAAATGACTTTGATTCCTTTCTTTTGGGCTTTTTTAAGTTGTTCAATTGATTTATGATCATAGTCTTTTTTGTCATGGTCATAAATGGTCCAATCGAAATCTATAAAGATAATCTTAATTTCATCGTTAATCATTTACTAACTCCATTAAAGATTCGATTTTATGATCTAAATAATCACCATATTCGTTATGTCTTTCCAGTAAAACATAATCAACTTTAGCATTTTTAGCGCATTCCATATCATCAGTGGAATCACCTATATATATTACTTTTTCCTTATTTTTATCTACAT